>NZ_JBJNRH010000010.1:0-153714 GCF_045809185.1 Nocardiopsis yanglingensis
TGAAGTGACCCCCGAGACTTGGACGGTTTCAGGCGGCCGATTGGGCCTGCTCCCGGTACTGTACCGGGCTCAGGCCTTTCAGTTTCAGTTTGATGCGCTCTTCGTTGTAGTACTGGATGTATTCCACCAGCCCGGCCTCCAGACTCTCGATGCTGTCAAAGCTGTTCAGGTAGAAGAACTCCGACTTCAGCGTCCCAAAGAAGCTCTCCATCGCCGCATTGTCCAAGCAGTTGCCACGCCGGGACATGCTTTGCTTCAACGAGTGCTTTTCCAGCATGTGCCGGTAGTTTTCATGCTGGTACTGCCAGCCCTGGTCGGAGTGGATCATGGGGCGCTCATCCGGAGAAAGCTTGCTGATGGCTTCGTCCAGCATCTGGCCTACCAGATCGAACACGGGCTGGCGCTTGATCTGATAAGCCACGATTTCGCCGTTGTAGAGGTCCATGATCGGCGACAGGTATAGCTTCATGCCTTGCACCTTGAACTCGGTCACGTCAGTCACCCACTTCTGGTTGGGCCGCTGGGCATGGAACTGGCGATTGAGCTCATTGCCAACCACAACATTGGCGGCCCCCTTGAAGGACCGGTAGCGCTTCACGCGTACCCGTGATTTCAGGCCCATCTTCCCCATCAGGCGCTGTACCCGCTTGTGATTGGTCCGATGGCCCTGGTTGGCCAATTCCAGCGTCACCGTGCGATAGCCATAACGCCCTTGGCTTTGATCGTAGATTGCACGGATGCGCTCGCACAGGGCTGCCTCATCCTGATCCGGATGGGCCAGGACATGGTTCTGGTAATAGAACGTACTGCGTGACAGCTCTGCCGCTTCGAGCAGAAGCGACAACGTATGAACCTGCCTCAATCCTTGGATGGCTTGCGCTTTGCGTCCTGCGCCGCCTGCTCTTCCCGGATCAAGGCATCGAGTTTTTTTAGGTAGTCGGTCTCCGCACGCAGATAGGCGACTTCCTTGAGCAGCTCATCGCGGCTCATATCCTCAGGCGGCTTGGACGAACGGGTCTTTTTCATCGGCTTTCGGGGCGGCGGCAGGGGCGGTGCCAACGCTTGGGCACCACCCTGAGCATACAGGCGCCGCCACTGCCCGACTGCGCCGGCATCGCCAATCTGGAAGTAGGTGGTGGCCTCCCGCCCGGACAGGCCGTCCCGGCTCATCTTCTCCAGGACCGCCAGCTTGAAGGCGAGGTCATAGGACCGGGGCTGGCGGCGAAACCCACGCCAACCGTGCAGCCGATAGGTCGCTACCCAGCGCCTGACCGTGGAGAACTCCAAGCCGTGGCGACGGGCAATGGCTTTGACCGATGTGGAGGTCTTGCAGGCCTCTTTGGCGACCTGCAGTTTGAAACGCGCGTCGTATTTGTTCATGTATCCCTCGGGGTTGGATCTGGCGTCCAACTCCCGGGGGGCACTTCACCCTGGGGGCTCGTAGGCGCCATCCATGGCGCCTGCGGTCCTGCAAGCCCACACCGCCCCACCTCTGACAGTTGGCCGGCGGCTGTTGGTAGATGTCGACCTTGATCGACACGACAGTTCCAAGACGATGTTCTTTTCACGCGATACCGCTTGAAACCGCCTGCGAATGACGCCAGTCTGTGGTCATGCAGGACCGGATCTCACTCCCCGACTGGGATGCACTGGCCGACCTCGAAGACGAGGCGCTGCCACTGTTGCCGACCGCGCTGCTGATCGCGCGCGATGAATACCCCGATCTGCAGCCGTCCACCTACGACGCGCTGATCCAGAGCCATGTCGACCACCTCCGCTCGGAAGTGGACAGCATCGACAACAGCCCGCTGAAGATGGCGGCGATCAACCGCCACCTGTTCGACGAGCTGGGCTACAGCGGCGACCACGACGAGTACTACGACCCACGCAACAGCTACCTCAACCAGGTGTTCGAACGCCGCCTGGGCAACCCGATCTCACTGGCCCTGGTGCAGATGGAAGTCGCGCGTCGGCTGGGCATTCCGCTGGATGGCGTGTCCTTCCCCGGCCACTTCCTGGTGCGCCTGCCGGTGGACGACGGCGTGCTGGTGATGGATCCGTTCAACGGTGGCCGCCCGTTGGACGTGGACGAGCTGCGCGAGCGGGCCAAGTCACATCTGGGCGGGCAGATGCCCGACGACCAGGTGCTGGCACAGATCCTCGACCCGGCGCCGGCGCGCGCGATCCTGATGCGCATGCTGCGCAACCTGCACGGCGTCTACGCCGAAGCCGGCGAATGGGACCGCGCCGCGCGCAGTGCCGACCGCCTGCTGAAGCTGGCCCCGGAGCAGGACGATGCGCTGCGTGACCGCGGCCTGGCCTACCTGCAGCTGGAGTACCTGGCCGGTGCCCGCCACGACCTGGGGCAGTACCTGAAGCGCAATCCCGAGGCCAGCGATGCGCAGTGGCTGCGCGAGAAGCTGATCGACCTGGGTGGGCCGGTGCCGCGGCTGCATTGATTCTTTCAGGTGTGCGGACCAACGGTCCGCACCCACCCCAACGGTCCGCACCCACAGAAGGGCCTGCAGGCCCCTCCCTCAATCGACCTCGACCATCTCGAAGTCGGCCTTGGTCACGCCGCAGTCCGGGCAGGTCCAGGTCTCGGGAATGTCCTCCCAGCGCGTCCCCGGCGCGATGCCCTCCTCCGGCAAGCCTTCCGCTTCGCTGTAAAGGAAGCCGCAGACCACGCACATCCAGGTGCGCAAGGTGGTGGGGGTGGCATCGCTCATCGGATAATCAGGGCTGGATTCACGGGCCGCCATTGTCCCATCGCGGTCCACTCACCGGTAGCCATCGATGACTTCTGCTTCCCCGGCGCCCCGCGGCGTCTACCTGATCACCCCGGACGAGCCCGATACCGCGCGCCTGCTGGCCCGCACCGCGCCACTGCTGGCCGCGGGCGTCACCTGGCTGCAGTACCGCAACAAGACCGCCAGTGACGCGCTGCGGCGCGAGCAGGCCACCGCCCTGCAGGCGCTGTGCGTGGAACACGGCGTGCCGCTGATCGTCAACGACGACCCGGCGCTGGCCAAGACGGTCGGCGCAGCCGGCGTGCACCTGGGCGGCACCGACGGCGACATCCCCAGCGCGCGCGCCCTGCTCGGTGCCGAGGCCATCATCGGCGCCTCCTGCTATGACCAGCTGGCCAATGCCGAAAGGGCCGTGGCGGCCGGCGCCAGCTACGTGGCCTTCGGCGCGTTCTTCCCGACCACCACCAAGATCACCACCAGCCGCGCCCATACCGACCTGCTGCGGCAAAGCGCCGCACTGGGCGTGCCGCGGGTGGCGATCGGCGGCCTGACGCCGGACAATGTCGGTCCCATCATCGACGCCGGCGCCGATCTGGTCGCCGTGGTCAGCAGCGTGTTCGCCGCCGAAGACCCGGTTGCGGTCCAGCGCGCCTACCTCGCCCAGTTCGCGTAATGCCCAGGAAATCCGCATGAATCACGACCAGTCCCACGCCCTGTTCTCCCGCGCCCAGCAGCTGCTGCCGGGCGGCGTCAATTCGCCAGTGCGCGCGTTCAAGTCGGTCGGCGGCGAGCCGTTCTTCGTCGAGCGTGCCGACGGCGCCTACCTGTACGACGTCGACGGCAACCGCTACATCGACTACGTCGGTTCCTGGGGCCCGATGATCGTCGGCCACAACCACCCGGCCGTGCGCCAGGCGGTGAAGAAGGCGATCGACAACGGCCTGTCCTTCGGTGCGCCGTGCGCGGCCGAAGTGACCATGGCCGAGACCATCACCCGACTGGTGCCGTCGTGCGAGATGGTGCGCATGGTCAACTCCGGTACGGAAGCCACGCTGTCGGCGATCCGCCTGGCGCGTGGCGCCACCGGCCGCAACCGCATCGTCAAGTTCGAAGGCTGCTACCACGGCCATGGCGACTCGTTCCTGGTCAAGGCCGGCAGCGGCATGCTGACCCTGGGCGTGCCGACCTCGCCGGGCGTGCCGGCAGGCCTGAGCGAACTGACCCTGACCCTGCCCTACAACGACTTCGAAGCGGCCACCGCGCTGTTCGAGCAGCAGGGCGACGATATCGCCGGCCTGATCATCGAGCCGGTGGTCGGCAACGCCAACTGCATCCCGCCGCGCGAGGGCTACCTGCAGCACCTGCGCGAACTGTGCACGAAGCACGGCGCGCTGCTGATCTTCGACGAAGTGATGACCGGCTTCCGCGTCGCCCTCGGCGGTGCGCAGGCGCACTACGGCATCACCCCGGACCTGACCACCTTCGGCAAGATCATCGGCGGCGGCATGCCGGTGGGCGCCTACGGCGGTCGTCGCGAGCTGATGCAGCAGATCGCCCCGGCCGGCCCGATCTACCAGGCCGGTACGCTGAGCGGCAACCCGGTGGCGATGGCCGCCGGCCTGGCGATGCTGGAGCTGATCCAGCAGCCGGGTTTCCACGCCGACCTGGCCGAGCGCACCGCGCGCCTGTGTGCCGGCCTGGAAGCGGCCGCCGCCGAAGCCGGCGTGGCCGTGACCACCACCCGCGTGGGCGCGATGTTCGGGCTGTTCTTCACCAGTGAGAAGGTGGAGACCTATGCGCAGGCCACCGCCTGTGACATTCCGGCGTTCAACCGCTTCTTCCACGCGATGCTGGACCAGGGCGTGTTCCTGGCACCGTCGGCGTACGAAGCCGGCTTCCTGTCCAGCGCGCACGACGATGCGGTGATCGAGGCCACGCTGGTCGCAGCACGCGTGGCGTTCAAGGCCGCCAAGGGCTGAGCCCTGCTCATGGTGGGTGCCAACCTTGGTTGGCACTGCCTTGCACCGTATCCACGCATGGCGTGGATCTACTGCCGTGGCCCATCCACGCATGGCGCGGATCTACCAGTAGAGCCACGCCATGCGTGGCTGCATTCAACCGAAGACGAACTTGCCCTTCATCATCGCGAAGTGGCCGGGGAACGAGCAGAAGAAGGTGTAGTCACCGCCCTTCTGCAGGCCCTGGGTAGAGAAGCGCACACGCGTGGTCTCGCCGCCGCCGATCACCCTGGTGTGTGCCAGCACGCGCTTGTCAGCCTTCGGCAGGTAGCTGTCGGCCAGGGTCATGCGCATGCCCGCCATCGCCACCGGCTGGTAGTCGGCAGTGCGGGTCAGCACCCAGTTGTGGCCCATCGCGGTAGCGGCCAGCTTGCCGGTGTGGCGCAGGGTCAGGTCGACGGCGGTGCAGTCGGCCGCCACCTTGATCTCGCGGCTGCTGAAGCTCATCTGGTCGGTGCTGTCGATGCTCACCGCGCACACCCGCGCCATCGCCGACGGCGCCAGCATCAGCGCGCCCAATCCCACTGCCACCATCCAAGCCTTCATCGTTGCATCTCCTGCGGATTCAAGCGCCATTCTAGGCAGGCGCCTGTGGCCGCGTCTGCGACCGTCTGTCGCATGGCTGGTCCAGGGTTTCCCGCGTGTTCACTGCAATGGCATGCTCGGCCAATGCGGATCGACCTGTTGCTGCTGGATGTGGATGGCGTGCTGGTGCAGTACCAGCGCGCGCAGCGCGTGCTGCACCTGGCGCGGGCGCTGGATGTCGCGCCGGAAACCGTGCAGGCCGCGCTGTACGACAGCGGGCTGGAAGCCGCGCATGACAATGGCACGCTCGATGGCCCGGCCTATCTGGCGCAGTTGGGAGAGCTTCTAGGCACGACAGTCGATGTGGCTGCTTGGACCGCGGCGCGCCAGGCCGCCAGTCATCCGCAGCACGCGGTGCTGCAGCGGCTGCAGGCCCTGCAGCTGCCGCTGGCCGTACTGACCAACAATGGCGCGCTGATGGTACAGGCGTTGCCCAGCCTGCTGCCGGAACTGTTCCCGGCCCTGCAGGGCCGCGTGTTCTGCAGCGCGGATTTCGGTCTGCGCAAACCGGTGCCTGCGGTATTCCTGCGCACGCTGGAAGCACTGGACATGGCGCCTGCGCGCACGCTGTTTGTCGATGACCTGTTCGCCAATGTGCGCGGCGCACGCGCCGCCGGCCTGCACGCGGAAACCGTGCGTGATGGCCGGGGATTGGGCAAGGTGTTGAAACGCTATCGGATCGGATGACCCGCTGTAGAGCCGAGCCCATGCTCGGCTGCAGTTGCCTGACATCACGATGAGCCGAGCATCGGCTCGGCTCTACAGGGATTCCGCGGCAGCCGGGTCAGAGCCCTCTCCGCAGGAGAGGGGTCCGACCCCAGCGGATTCAGCGCGCGGCGATGAACGCGGCAATCGCCGCGCGCAGGCGCTTGAGGCCTTCGGCCACTTCTTCGTCGGTGATGTTCAGCGACGGCACGAAGCGCAGCACGTCCGGGCCGGCCTGCAGGGTCAGCAGGCCCTGCTCGGCGGCATGGTCGAGGATCGCACCGGCCTGGCCGGCGAAGTCCTTGCTCAGCACCGCGCCCAGCATCAGGCCACGGCCACGCACGTCGCTGAACACGCCGAACTCGTCGTTGATGCGGGCGAAGCCATCGCGCAGCGCCTTCGACTGGCGGCTGACATTGGCGGCGATCTCCGCCGAGGCCAGCTTGCGCAGTGCCACGCGGGCCACTGCGGCAGCCAGCGGGTTGCCGCCGAAGGTGGTGCCATGCGCACCGAACTGCATGGTCTCGGCCACCTTCGGGCCGGCCAGCATCGCACCGATCGGGAAGCCACCGCCCAGCGCCTTGGCCAGGGTGACCATGTCCGGCACCACGTCGTCCTGCCAGTGCGCGAACAGCGTGCCGGTACGGCCCATGCCAGCCTGGATCTCGTCCAGCACCAGCAGTGCGTTGTGCTGGTCGCACAGTTCGCGCACGCGCTTGAGGAAACCGGACTTGGCCGGCATCACGCCGCCCTCGCCCTGGATCGGCTCCAGCATCACCGCCGCCACATCGCCGGCGGCCATCGCGGTTTCCAGCTGCACTTCGTCGTTGAAATCGATGTAGCGGAAGCCACCGGGCAGCGGCTCGTAGCCTTCCTGGTACTTCGGCTGGGCAGTCGCGGTCACCGCGCCCATGGTGCGGCCGTGGAAGCTGCCGCGGAAGGTGATGATGACGCGCTTGTCAGCCGGGCGGCCCTGGCTGGAGGCCCACTTGCGGACCATCTTGATCGCCACTTCGTTGGCTTCGGCGCCGGAGTTGCACAGGAACACGCGTTCGGCGAAACGGCTGGCCTTTACCAGCTCCTCGGCCAGGTGCAGCGGCGGTGCGCTGTAGAACACATTGCTGGTGTGCCAGAGCTTGCCGGCCTGCTCGACCAGCGCGGCCACCAGGTCCGGATCGTTGTGGCCCAGGCCGCACACGGCGATGCCGGCAGCCAGGTCGATGAACTCACGGCCCTGGCTGTCCCACACGCGGGCGCCCTGGCCGCGCTCCAGTACCACCTGGCGGGGCTTGTAGACCGGCAGGTAATAGTGCGAAAGGGAGATCAGCGGATCGGTAGCGGCGGTCATGGCAGTCGGCAGGGTTCAGGAATCCCCATTCTCGCGCCGGAACCCCTGCGGCACAATGCGCCCATGCGACCGTTTTCCGCCCCCCAGCTGAACCCTGCCACCGAGACCGGCTGGCGCCGTCGGTGGTTCGACATCATCTACCGCCATGACAGCCGGCCGTCGCGCAATTTCGACCTGCTGCTGGTCTACGCGATCATCGCCAGCGTGCTGGTGGTGATGTTCGACAGCGTGCAGCGCTTCCACATCGCCCATGCCGATTGGCTGTACGTGCTGGAATGGGGCTTCACCGTGCTGTTCACCGCCGAATACGTGCTTCGGCTGGTGGTGGTCAAGCGCCCGCTGCGCTACGCGGTGAGCATCTGGGGCATCATCGACCTAGCCTCGATCCTGCCGACCTACCTGTCGCTGTTCATTCCCGGTGCGCAGAGCCTGCTGGTGGTGCGCGCGCTGCGCATCCTGCGCGTGTTCCGCATCCTCAAGCTGACCCGCTACATTGAAGAAAGCGGTGTACTGATGCAGTCGCTGTGGCGCAGCCGGCGCAAGATCCTGCTGTTCCTGTTCACCGTGGTCACCATCACGATCATCGCCGGCACGCTGATGTACGTGATCGAGGGACCGAACCATGGCTTCACCAGCATTCCCAGCAGCATGTACTGGGCGGTGGTGACCATGGCCACGGTCGGCTTCGGCGACATCGTGCCGCAGACTGTGCTCGGCCGCTTCGTCACCTCGGTGCTGATCCTGATCGGCTACAGCATCATCGCCGTGCCCACCGGCATCTACACCGCCGAACTGGCCAGCACCATGCGCGATGCCGAACTGGCCGCGCGCCGCGATTCACGTGGCTGCCCGCACTGCGGGCTGGAAGGGCACGAACCGGATGCACGCCACTGCCGCAAATGCGGGGGTGAACTTCCGGATGCGTTCAGCCATTGAGGCAGATGCCGGCCAGCGGCCGGCACTACCCTCGGTAGATCCACGCCATGCGTGGATCCTCCTCAACGCATGCGGTTGCTGGTGGTCACCAGGTCGTTGTAGGCATCCAGAATCGTCGACTGCGCCCCCTCAGGATCGGTGGTGAGCCAGCTGCCCGATGCCTTGCGCTCGGCCGCCAGCGCATCGGCGGTGATCGGCTTGCCCTGCTCCAGGCGCTCGAGACCGCGCCCGGCCGTGCGTACCAGCTTGTCCGCCGAGCGCTGCACATGGCCCCACATCGGGTCGTCCTTGCCGACACTACCGTTCTGGATTTCCGTCACCAACGCCTGATAGTCGGCCAGTTGCCTGCGCAGCACCGCCACATCCGGTGCGTCACCCTGGAACGCCATCGCCAGCTGCTTGCCGTCACCGACAAGGCGCAGATGGTAATACGCCAGCGAGCGGCCCTCGCGTTCCTCGATCTGCTTCAGCTGCGCGGCGCGACGATCGTTCTCGTTCTTTTCCAGCGCCGCATCCATCGCTTCGCTGGCCTTGAAAAAATCAGCATAGGCCTGCATCAGCGGGGCATGCTGGCTGCGCATCCCTTCACCACCATCGCGACGATAATCTTCGCGGGTGAAGTAGCCATCGGCGCGCTCGACCAGGATGTTCAGTGCCTGGAACGCCTGCTGGTACTGCCGCGCGGGCGCATCCAGCGACGTGGCAGGCGTCTTTGCCAGCGCATCGGTCAGCGGCTGGCCGCAGTACTCGACGCGGTGCGACAGCACCTTGCCAGGTGAGCGCGGCTGCGCTTCCTTGCCGGTCGGGCCCGCCTTGGGGTCCTTCATCCAGCCCGTGTAGGTCTGGAAGCCTTCGTGGATGGGCTGTTCGACGCCGTTGTAGCACTCGATGTAGGCGTTGATCTTTTCCAACCCCGGATCGGCAACAGCCAGGCCTGCCGGGTTGTTGCAGCCGGCCAGCGCGCCGAGCAGGAGGACAGGAATCAGGCGTGTGGATGCATTCAAATCAGTTCCTTGCACAAGTGAAAACTGCAGGCATCGTCGTGCATGGCGCAAGAACGCGCTCCAGCACCTCGCCAAGGTGCTGGCATTCAGGGCCACGCGATGCGTCATGCCGCAATCAACCTGCTCGATTGCGACAAAAATGAATCGCTGAACACTCCGCTTACTGGCGGTTGCTCTGGAAAACGAGCGTGTTGTATTCCTGCATCAGCTTGTTGGCAGAGCCGCGCGGCGCCATCGACGGCGAATCAAGCATGCGTCGTTCGAAATCGCTGTAAGGCTTTTTCTCACTTACGCGCTGCAGCCGCTCCTTGCCCTCGCGTCGGAAATTCTCGGCCCCACGTTCGAAGCCTTCCCAGTCCGACTTGCCCGGTTCCTGGTCGGCAACCTTGGCGTGCGCTTCATCGGAAATGCGGTTGAAGGCATCCAGGCGCTCGCGGGCCTTGGCCTGATCAAACGCGTCCTCGGTCATCAGCTCCACGATGGCCTTGGCTTCCAGCATCATTGCCAGACGGTAGTACTCGCGGGTGCGCCCCTCGGCCTGCTCCAGCGCCTTGAGCTGCTCGCGCTGGGCGGCGTCGTTCTGACGCTCCAGCTCGGCATTGAACGTTTCGCTGGCAGCCACGAAATCCTTGAAGGCGGCCATCAAGGGCGCGTGCAGCTGCTTGCCCTTGGCAAACTGGTCGTCTTCGTAGTCCTGGCGATCGTAGTAGTCGTGGGCGTCCTTGCTGAGCGGCACCAGCGCCTTCAGCACCTGCTGGTAATGGCTGGCAGCGGCATCGAGATCGGCCAACGCCGGCTTGGCAGCAATCGCCTCGGTCACCGGGGCGTCGCACTGCTTCATGTCGTAGTCGCTGATCTCGAACGGCCCGTACACATGCGTCTCGCGACCGGTCGGGCCGGCCTCCACGTCCTTGATCCAGCGCGTGTAGGACTGGATGCTGCCATGGGTTTTCGAATCCAGCGCGTTGAAGCAACCGATGTAAGCGTTGAGCTTTGCGGTCAACTGCTGTTGTGCGTCAGACGGCGCCGCGCTGGCGTCCGGCGTGCCGGAGGCAGCGGCGGCGCCCGCAGCTGCGGGGGCCTTGCCACCGCAGGCGGTCAGGATCAACGACAGCGAAGCGGCCAGCGCCGCGACGGAAAGAGTGCGTGACATGAGCTCACATCCCTGTTGAAAACGATTACAGCCGCGCATTCTAGCGCAGCAGGCCGAGGGTCGCAGCCCTCGGCCTCTTCCGGCGACGCGTGGTCAATCCAGGAACAGATCCGGCAACAACGGACGCGACGGATCCACCGCATAGCCCGAAAGATCGGTGACGCCCGCCTGCGCCAGCACTTCATCGTCGATCAGGAACTGGCCATGGAAGCCGGCCGCTTCACGCACCAGCACCGCGTGCGCGGCGTCGGCCATGATCTGCGGCGTACGGCAGCCAGCCGCATCCACGCCCGGAATCATGTTGATCGCATCCGTGGCGATCACCGTGCGCGGCCACAGCGCGTTCACCGCCACGCCCTGCGGGCCGAATTCCGCGGCCAGGCCGAGCGTGACGAAGCTCATGCCCATCTTCGCCAGCGTGTAGCCGGTATGCGCGCCCCACCACTTCGGCTCCAGACTCGGCGGCGGCGCCAGGGTGAGGATGTGCGGGTTCGGCGCCTGCAGCAGGTACGGCAGGCAGGCCTGCGCACACAGGAAGCTGCCACGCGAATTGACCTGCTGCATCAGGTCGAAGCGCTTCATCGGCGTGTCCAGCGTGCCGCGCAGCCAGATCGCGCTGGCGTTGTTGATCAGGATGTCGATGCCACCGAAGGTGTCGACCGTGGCCGCAACTGCGGCCTGTACCTGCTCCTCCTCGCGGATGTCGCACTTCAGCGCCAGGCCCTGGCCGCCCGCGGCTGTTACCGCTTCGGCCGCGGTATGGATGGTGCCCGGCAGCTTCGGATTCGGCACCGACGACTTGGCCGCAATGGCCACATTGGCGCCGTCGCGCGCAGCGCGCAGTGCGATGGCCAGGCCGATGCCACGCGAGGCACCGGTGATGAAAAGCGTTTTGCCCTGCAGACTGCCCACGTTCCACACTCCAGCGTATGCATTGAGCCGCTAGTATGCCGCGCCGACGCGGAGTTCACCCGGCCTTGACGATACTCGGGCCTCCAGACAACGCACGAGGTCCACGCCATGCGCCGTTCCCGCCTGTTGCTGCCTGCCCTGGGGCTTGCCCTGCTGACCGCCTGCCAGGGCCGTTCGCCGGAACCCGGAAAGGAGCCGCCCGCCGGTGACGCGCCCAGTGCGGAGAAGGCTGCCGCCGACGGCAGGATGCGCTGGAGCGAGGCAGTGGTCTGGGATGGCGACCTCAACGCCTGCCGCCAGGGCGAGAATGCGGCCACCCGTGATTGTCTTCGCGACGCGATGCGCGCCGGGGGCGCCAGTGCCGATGCCATCACCGCCGCCGAGCAGCTGTCCACCGGCGGCGAACTGGCCTATGTGACCGCATGGCATGAGAGCGACGGCCTCGGCGTGGCCACGGTGGAATACCCGTTCCGCGCCAACACCAATGAAGGCACCCGCCTGGTCGATGCCGGCGGCAAGCGCATCGATGTGGATGCCGTGCAGTTGGACGACACCCTGCGTGCCGACCCCACCGTGCAGGAACTGCTGAAGGCCAACCCGCAGGCCACGCCGTTCGCACCGGCGCAGTCGGCCGGCGCCTCGCCGCTGGAGAACGGCGGCATCCGCCTGCTGTACCGCACGCCGCTGCGCGACTGCCACGCCTGCCCGGATGTGGGGCAGTTGCAGATTGCCTATGACTTCGACGCCAAGCGCAACTTCATCGGCCAGCAGGTCGTGCCGGCAACGCCGTAAGCAGGTAGCGCCGGGCCATGCCCGGCGGACGCAACGTTCAATGCTGCCGCCGGGCATGGCCCGGCGCTACCGATAAGCGCGCACCTGCTTTTTCAACAGGTGCGGCACGATCAATCGATGTACCGGCGCCACCGGCAGCATGTAGACCCGGCCGAACGCGTTATGGGTATGCACCACGGTGGCCACTTCCAGCACGTCGCCCTGCCACTGCAGCGCCAGCTGCACGCGAAGATGGCGGTCGTTGTCTTCCAGCACGATGGCATCGTCGTCCAGCGACTGCAGGGTGAAGATGCCCAGCCGCTGGCCGGGTCGAGGATCCTCAACAACCTGCACCGCACGCAACGAGCCCAGGTGCTTCATGCCGAGCAGGCGCATGCCGCGATTGCGCAGCGCCATCAGCCCATCGAACCAGCCGGGAATGGTCGCCGCCATATCGCGATAGGCCTGCAGGGCCGAGCGCCCATCACGACAGGTCGTCGCCTGGCAGGCGTGCACGAAGTCAGCACCAGGCAACTGCGCACGCAGCACGCTGCCGGCAGTTGGCGGCCTGCTCACGACGGACGCACGGCTCACGGCTTCGGCCCCTGCCCTTCGTTGTCTTCCCAATGCAGGATGCGGCGGGTAACGAAGCGGTAGACCGGCTTGCCGGTGGCGAACCACAGCTCGCGCACCCACGAGGTGCGCTTGAGCACGCGCTTCTCCACCGGGGTGAGCGATTCACGGCAGTACATGCGCTTGTGCTTGAGCAGATGGCGCAGGTCCTCGCGGGCCAGCAGGCGCATCCAGCGCGAGCGCGGGTTGCCGATCACCGCCAGCTGGAAGTCGATCAGCGCCGGGCGGCCGTCTTCGGTCACCAGCCAGTTGGCTTCCTTGGCCAGATCGTTGTGGGCCACGCCGTTGCGATGCAGCTGCTGCAGCAGCCTGCGCGCGGAATGGAACCAGGCCAGGTCACCGCGCGGCGGGCGCTGGTACATGGCATCGCCGGCCATGAAGCTGCGATCCAGGTGATGGCCATTCCAGGCCAGCAGCTGCGGCACATCGGCCATGCCATGGATGTGCTGCAGCGCGCGGGCTTCGCGGCGGGCCAGCCACCACGCAGGCAGCCGCAACCACAGCGGCGTGGCGCCCAGATCACGGCGCACGAAGGGGCCATCAGGCCCTTCCACAAGGAGGATGCGGCCGAAGCTGTCGGCCTTCAAAGCGTGCGGTGGAGCGTCTGGCGTCTGCGGCATGCGCCCATTCTAGGCGATGGCGCCGGTTGCAAACGGTCACGAAGCGGCTGGGAACCAGTCACCTTCACGCCCCTATAATCGGGCAATGGACTCTTCATGGATCGACGCCACGCTCGCGTGGATTGCCGCTCACCCCGTGTTGGCGGGTGCCGTTATCTTCCTCATCGCCTTCTGCGATGCGGTGATCATTCTCGGTGCCATCGTGCCGGCGCTGCCGCTGCTGTTCGCGGTGGGCGTGTTCATCGGCCTGGGCCAGATCTCCGGGCCGTACGCGGTGGCGGCAGCAGCCCTGGGTGCGTTCGCTGGTGACGGCATCAGTTACTGGATCGGCCGACGCTGGGGCGACCGCCTGCGCGGGATCTGGCCGTTCAGCCGCTACCCGCAGCTGCTCGACCGCGGCGAGAACCTGTTCCGCCGCAACGCATTCAAAAGCATCCTGATCGCACGCTACGTGGGCGCGATCCGCCCGTTCGTGCCGGCCATCGCCGGCATGATGAAGATGCCCGCCAGCCGCTACATGCAGGCCAGTGGTATCGCCAGCATTTCGTGGGCGGTGCTGTTCCTGGCACCGGGCTGGGTGCTTGGTGAGGCCTACGATGCGGTGGCTGCGGTGGCCGGCCGACTGGTGGTGGTGGTCGGCCTGCTGGCGGTGATCCTCGGCCTGGTCTGGGCGATCGTGCTGTACGGCTACCGCTGGTCGGCCGCGCGCATGGACAACTGGCTGGCGCGCCTGCTGGACTGGTCCAACCGCCACCCGACGCTGGGCCGCTACACCGTTGGCGTGCTTGATCCCAAGCGCCGCGAGTCGGTGCCGCTGGCGATGCTGGCGTTGATGCTGCTGGTGCTGGGCTGGGGCTGGTTCGCGTTGCTGACCGTGGTGGTCGCGCACGGTGAACCGCTGGCGATCGATCTGCTGGTGCACCAGGCCATGCTGGCCCTGCGCAACCCGCTGGCCGATTACCCGATGGCCGCGCTGGCGTCGCTAGGCGCCTGGCAGGTACTGCTGCCGGCCACTGCGGCGGCGATGGGCTACCTGATCTGGCGCCGGCGCTGGATGGCGGCCGCGCACTGGCTGGCCGCCCTCGCCTTCGGCCTGGCGCTGACCATGCTGCTTGGCGCCACCGTGGATGTGGTGCGACCGGTCGATGCCAGCAGTGGCTTCGGCTTCCCGTCGGTGTCGGTGACCATGGCGACCATCACCTTCGGCTTCTTCGCGGTGCTGATCGCCCGCGAGATGCCCGGCCGCACCCGCGTCTGGCCCTACCTGGTGTCGGGCATCGTGGTCAGCCTGATCGGCTTCTCACGCCTGTACCTGGGCGCGCATTGGCTGAGCGATGTGATCGGCGGCATGCTGTTCGGCACGTTCTGGCTGCTGGTGCTGGGCATCGCCTACCGCCGCCGCTTCAACCGCTCGTTCTGGGTAAAGCCGGTGGCCTGGCTGTTCTATGGCGTGTTCGCGGTAGCGGCGATGTGGTACGCACCGCGCCACATTCCGGTGAAGCTGGAACGCTTCGAGCCGACCCTGCCGGCACCGCAGGCGATGGATGCGCAGGCCTGGTGGCAGCACGATTGGGCCACGCTGCCGGCGCGCCGCAACGAGTTCGACGACGATCAGCGCTGGCCGCTTGACGTGCAGGTGGCCGGGCCGCTGGCACCGTTGCAGGCACAGCTGGAAGCACGCGGCTGGAAGCGGCAGGAACAGGCCGGCTGGCAGCAGGCGCTGCTGATGCTGGACAAGAACACCGGCGCCGACGAACTGCCGGTGTTGCCGGCCACGCTTGAAACACGTGTGGAAGCACTGCTGATGGTGCGCCAGGGTGCGCGGCCGGATGAGCGCTACGTGCTGCGCCTGTGGCCGGCACCGGCACAGCTGCAGCCAGGCAACACGCCGTTGTGGCTGGGCAGCGCGCAGACCCTGCGCTACGAGCGCCACTTCGAGTGGATCGGCATGTGGCATCCGCTGCGCGGCGTCGACCCGGCCTTGAACGCGGTGAAGGACGCCGTGCAGGATCTGCCGCAGCGTGAGGATGTGCACAGCGAAACCGGGTTGCCGGTGCTGCGGTTGAAGACGACGCCGTGATGGAGCCGCCGGGCATGGCCCGGCGCTACCTGTCCGCGACCGTGTAGAGCCGAGCCTACGCTCGGCTGCTCTTCGCGGGATCCAGCAAGCCGAGCATGGGCTCGGCTCTACAGTAGATCCACGCCATGCCTGGATGACGGTTCCAGTAGTTTCACGCCATGCATGGATGGCATTCCACCCATGCCCCAGCGTGTGCACCCAAGGTGCACACCCACCCGAGGCAGGCTGCTACGGCATCCAGCCCAGCAACTGCTGCAACCGCTGGTGCGGGTCGTCCATCTGCAGCAGCTGCAGGCGCTGCTGCTCGCTCAGCGGCAGCAGCTCGGCCAGCCGCCAGCCGACCCAGCTGGCCTGGTCCAGCAGCGCCGGATTGGCCGGCGCATAGGCCTCGCCGGCCTGTTCGATGATGTGCCCCAGCACCGTGGCCAGCAGCGCATGCTGCGGCCGCAGTTCATCGTCGGGGTCTTCATCGCACCAACGCACGTCGGCCACCACCAGGCCGTTGTCGCGCACGCGGGTGCGCTCGACATGGAAGCGGCGGGTGCCGCGCAGGCGCAGCTGCAGCACGCCGTCGGCGCCGACATCGAAGTCTTCGATGCGTACCTGCACGCCATACGCCGCCGGTGTCGCCGGAGCTCCCACTTCCTGGCCGTCGAGGATCAGGCAGACACCAAAGCCCTCGCCACTGCGGCCGCTGTCGCGGACCAGATCCAGGTAGCGGCGTTCGAACACGCGCAGGCCCACCGCCGCACCCGGCACCAGCGTGGTGTGCAGTGGAAACAGCGGCAGCGACCCGTCGACGCTCATCGGGCCTGCAGCGCGGCAAGGAAGCGGCGCGGTGCGCCGTCGAAACCACCGTTGGACATGAACACCACGTGGTCACCACTGCGCGCGCTGGCCTGCAATTGCGCCAGCAGCGCGTCGGTATCGGGCACGGCGTGCGCTTGGCCACGCACTGCGGCGATCACCGCAGCAGCATCCCAGGCCAGTTCCGGGCGATGCAGGAACACCACTTCATCGGCCAGCGCCAGCGACGGTGCCAGCGCCTGCGCATGTGCGCCCAGCCGCATCGAGTTGCTGCGGGGTTCCATCGCGACCACGATGCGCGCATCGCCCACCTTGGCACGCAGGCCTTCCAGCGTGGTGGCGATTGCGGTCGGGTGGTGGGCGAAATCGTCGTAGATGGTGATGCCGTCATGGTGACCGATCACTTCCATGCGGCGCTTGACGCTACGGAAGCGCGCCAGTGCCGGGATCACCTCGGCCGGCGCCACGCCCACCGCATGTGCGGCAGCCAACGCGGCCAGGCCGTTGAGCACGTTGTGGCGGCCCAGCAGCGACCACTGCACATCGCCCAGCGCCTGCCCACGATGGTGCACGCGGAACGCGCTGCCATCGGCGGCCAGCAGCTCGGCATGCCATTCCAGCGACGGATCGAATCCGAAGCGCTCGACCGGGGTCCAGCAGCCCATCGCCAGCACTTCGGCCAGATGCTGATCCTCGCCGTTGACGATCAGTCGGCCACGTGCCGGCACCGTGCGCACCAGGTGGTGGAACTGGCGCTGGATCGCGGCCACGTCCGGGAAGATGTCGGCGTGGTCGTATTCAAGGTTGTTGAGGATGGCCACCAGCGGCCGGTAGTGCACGAACTTGCTGCGCTTGTCGAAGAAGGCGGTGTCGTACTCGTCGGCCTCGACCACGAACTCGCGGCCCTGGCCCAGGCGGGCGGAGACGCCGAAATCCTCGGCGACGCCGCCGATCAGGAAGCCGGGCGAACGACCGGCGCTTTCCAGCAGCCAGGTGAGGATGGTGGTGGTGGTGGTCTTGCCGTGGGTACCGGCCACGGCCAGGGTGTCGCGGCCCGGCAGCACCTGTTCGGACAGCCACTGGGCGCCGGAGATGTAGCGCTGGCCGGCATCAAGCACGGCCTCCACGGCCGGGTTGCCGCGCGAGAGCGCGTTGCCGATCACCACCTCGTCGGTGTCGGCCGGCACGCTGTCGGCGCGGTAACCCTGGTCCAGGGTGATGCCCAGCTGTTCGAGCTGGGTCGACATCGGCGGGTAGATGGCCTGGTCGCTGCCGCTGACCGTATGGCCCAGTTCCCGCGCGAGGGCGGCCACGCCACCCATGAAGGTGCCGGCGATTGCAAGGATATGTACGCTGCTCATGACCGAGGATTGTGACCGATGACGGCTGTATAGGGCCAATGTCCGATCCGGGGTAAGACAAGTCCTACACAGGATGTGAGAAAACTCCAATCATCTGTCAGGGAAATCCCGATAGCGATGTTCTGTGAACCCGGACACAATTCGAACTGCCAGCCGCAGTACCCGAACCGGTCCTACTCCCCAAGAGGCCATCCCCAAGGGAGCTCATGCTGCGGGGCCCTGAGCAAGCCCTCTGCTGGCGCCTATCAAACGACACAGGCCTGGTCCTCGCGGACCAGGCCTGTATTTTTTTGCGCCCGAAGGGCCGGCACTGCACCGGCCCTGCAGGATCAACCCTTGATCGCCGCCAGGATGCGGGCTTCGATCTCGTCCAGCTCGCCGACGCCATCGACGCGGGCCAGGGTGCCGCGGCCGGCGTAGAAGTCGACCACCGGGGCGGTCTGGTCGTTGTAGACCTGCAGGCGCTGGCGCACCGCTTCCGGCGTGTCATCGGCGCGGCCCTGCTCCTTGGCACGACCGGCGATGCGCTCGACCAGCAGCTCGGTGGCCACGTCCAGCTGCACCACGGCATCCAGCGGCTGACCGATCTTGGCCAGCAGGCCGTCCATCGCATTGGCCTGGGCCACATTGCGCGGGTAGCCATCGAGGATGAAGCCCTTGGCGACGTCGGCCTGGGTCAGGCGCGACTCCAGCATGCCCAGCAGGATGTCGTCCGACACCAGGTTGCCGGCATCCATCACCGTCTTGGCCTGCTTGCCCAGCTCCGTGCCCGCGGCGATTTCCGCGCGCAGCATGTCACCGGTCGAAATGTGGGCGATCCCCAGCTTTTCCTTCAGGCGCGTCGCCTGTGTCCCCTTGCCCGAACCGGGCGGTCCCAACAGAACCAATCGCATTGACCTGACTCCAACGTGTTGAAAACAAAGAAGGTTCGCGTCCCGGACGGACCGGTATCGCTGCACCGCAATAGCGCCACTTTACCGCATCCGGGTAATGTCCCTGCAATGTCCCCTCCCCCGAGCAGGTAGAAGCATGCGCAACGGTACTCTCCTTTATGCCCAGTCCGGCGGTGTCACCGCCGTCATCAACGCCACGGCGGCAGCGGTGATCGAGCAGGCCCGGGCCAAGGGCATCAAGGTCCTGGCCGCCCGCAACGGCATCCTCGGCGCGCTGCGCGAGGAACTGATCGACACCAGCAAGGAGAGCGCTGCGGCCATCCGCGCGCTGGCCCATACCCCGGGTGGCGCCTTCGGCTCGTGCCGGGTCAAGCTGAAATCGCTGGACGCCGACCGTGCCCGCTACGACCGCCTGCTGCAGGTGCTGCGCGCACATGACGTGCGCTGGTTCCTCTACAACGGCGGCAACGACTCGGCCGATACCGCGCTGAAGGTCTCGCAGCTGGCCAAGGCCTCCGGCTACGACCTGACCTGCATCGGCGTGCCCAAGACCATCGACAACGATCTGGCGGTGACCGACACCTGCCCCGGCTTCGGCTCGGCGGCCAAGTACACCGCGGTCTCGGTGCGCGAAGCGGCGCTGGACGTGGCGGCGATGGCCGAGACCTCCACCCGCGTCTTCATCTACGAGGCAATGGGCCGCCACGCCGGCTGGCTGGCCGCGGCCGCCGGCCTGGCCGGCAACGGCGATGACGAAGCACCGCACATCATCCTGCTGCCCGAACGCGCCTACGACGAGGCGGTGTTCCTGGCCAAGGTCAAGGCCGTGGTCGACCGCGTCGGCTACTGCGTGGTGGTAGCGTCGGAAGGCATCGCGACCGCCGATGGCCGCTTCGTCGCCGACGCCGGTGGTGGCAAGGATTCGTTCGGGCACTCGCAGCTGGGCGGCGTGGCCGCGCATCTGGCTGGCCGGGTCAAGGACCAGCTGGGCCTGAAGGTGCATTGGGCGCTGCCCGATTATCTGCAGCGCTCGGCCCGCCACCTGGCCAGCAAGACCGACTGGGAGCAGGCGCAAGCGGTGGGCAAGGCCGCCGTGCAGCTGGCGCTGAAGGGCCAGAACGGGGTGATGCCGGTGATCGTGCGCAGCAGCGATGCGCCGTACCGCTGGAAGATCGAAGCGGCACCGCTGTCGAAGATCGCCAACCACGAGAAGAAGATGCCGGCCGGCTTCATCCGCCGCGACGGCTTCGGTATCACCGCCAAGGCGCGGGCCTACCTGTCGCCGCTGATCAAGGGCGAAGCCCCGCTGCCGTACGGCACCGACGGCCTGCCCAGGTACGTCACCCTGAAGAACGTGGCGGTGAAGCAGAAGCTGCCGGCCTTCGAAGGCTGAGCCGAAAAAGGGGACGGAGGGGATTAAGTCGCATCCGCCCCTCCGTCCTCTCCTACAGTGTCAGCAGTGGGTCGGATACGACTTAATCCCCTCCGTCCCCTTCTAGTGGAGGCACACCATGGCACTGCGAGTTGTTCGACTGGGTACGCCGCGCGCTCCCGGCGAGGGCCTGCGTATCGGTACCGTGCGGCGACCACCGCGCGGCGTACCACGCAGCGAATTCGCGACTCAGGACTGGTACGACGTCTGGTTCCCGACCCTGTCACCCAGTGCGGAACTGGTGAAGCGGGCGCACGAGGCGAAGACGGCCGCCGACTGGAATGCGTTCTTCCGCCACTACAAGGCCGAGATGAAGGCGCCGGATGCGGCCCACGCGCTGGACCTGCTGGCCGCGATGTCACGGCACAGCGACATCAGCGTGGGGTGCTACTGCGAGGATGAAGCGCATTGCCATCGCAAGGCCCTGCGCGAGCTGCTGGTGACGCGCGGGGCGACGCTGGCGGAGTGATGATTGCAGGGTTGCCGGCCAGTGCCCGGCACTACCCGTGGATGACCGCGTGGGTACACTGCCCACGCAATTTCAATTGCAGGCCTTGCCTTCCATCTGCAGCTGCGCGGCGAACATCGTCACCTGCGGAATCTGGCCGGCTGCGGCCTGCTTCTTCGCCTCTTCCAGATAGATGCGCGACTGGCCCTGACCGTCCAGCTCGACCTTGTTGCTCGACGGCAGGCGCCACACGCGCACCACGGCCTGCTGTGCCGGGCACGCGGCGCTGGGCACGCGGATCACATCATTGAGCTTCCAGCCCTTGTCGGCACTTGGCTGCGCCTTGGCATAGTCGACGAAGCGCGCGCGCGGCTGGCACTGCTCGCTGGTCCGCACCGGCGCGAAGCGATACGGCTCGGCCGCCTGACCGGTGAAGGCACCTTCCAGGCGCGCGCAGGCCTCGGGGATCTGGCGCAGGGTGTGCACCGCGCCCACTGCCTGGGGGGCACCCACGGCGCGCTGCAGCTCCGGGGTTTCCGCGGCGAGTGCCGGTACAGCCGGGACCAGGGCGGCAAGCATCAACAGGGACAGGCGCATCGGGGAATCTCCTACGGGGCTGTGCGCAGGCTTGCAGAGGTTGGCTTAACGGGGTGCAAAGGCTCTGCGGCTCTCAAAGCATGCCCATGGACCGGCGGCGGGTTCCGCGCGCATGGCGATGCGTTCATCTGCAGGGCGCCCACGGATCATGCGGCGCGGCATGGCCCGGCGCTACCATCCGGGCGCAGGTGCACGCATACTGCGGGCACCAGGGAATGCTGAACACCGCCATACGTCGGACGACCGCCAAGGTCGGTACGGGTTGGTTCCAGGCTGCAGCCCGTCGTCCCCCTCGTGGTGCCGTTCATCGCCACTGGATGCCTACATCCATTCTGCGGAGGGGTCTAATGCTGGAACGTCACGGGCTGTCACTGGCGCTGGGCTGCGCCATTCTCGCGATCCTGTTCGGAATCGTCTCGGCGCGCTGGATCCTGCGCCAACCCACCGGCAATGAACGCATGATCGCCATCGCAACGGCGATCCAGGAAGGCGCGCGTGCGTATCTCAACCGCCAGTACCTGACCATCGGCGTCGCTGGCGTGGTGCTGTTCGTGCTGGTTGGCGTCTTCCTCAGCTGGTACACCGCAATCGGCTTCGCGGTCGGTGCGGTGCTGTCCGGTGCAGCCGGCTATATCGGCATGAACGTCTCGGTGCGGGCCAATGTGCGTACCGCCGAAGCCGCGCGCCACGGCATCAGTGCCGCGATGGATGTCGCCTTCCGTGGCGGTGCGATCACCGGCATGCTGGTGGTGGGCCTCGGCCTGCTGGGCGTGGCCGGCTACTACGCACTGCTGCTGCGCATGGGCCTGCCGATGGAACAGGCACTGCACGCGCTGGTCGGCCTGGCCTTCGGCTCCTCGCTGATCTCGATCTTCGCGCGTCTGGGCGGCGGCATCTTCACCAAGGGCGCCGACGTCGGCGCCGACCTGGTCGGCAAGGTGGAAGCCGGCATTCCCGAGGACGATCCGCGCAACCCGGCGGTGATCGCCGACAACGTCGGTGACAACGTCGGCGACTGCGCCGGCATGGCCGCCGACCTGTTCGAGACCTATGCGGTGACCGTGATCGCCACCATGCTGCTGGGCAGCCTGATGCTGGCCGAGGCCGGCGCCAATGCGGTGCTGTATCCGCTGGTGCTGGGCGGCGTATCGATCATCGCTTCGATCATCGGCGCACTGTTCGTCAAGGTGAAGCCAGGCGGTTCGATCATGGGCGCGCTGTACAAGGGCGTGATCGTCTCCGGCGTGCTGGCCGCGATTGCGTTCTACCCGATCACCACCGGGTTGATGAGTGACAACGTGCACGGCCCGGTGGCGCTGTACGGCTGCGCGTTGATCGGGCTGGTGCTGACCGGCCTGATCGTGTGGATCACCGAGTACTACACCGGCACCCAGTACAAGCCGGTGCAGCACGTGGCGCAGGCCTCGACCACCGGCCACGGCACCAACATCATCGCCGGCCTCGGCATCTCGATGAAGTCCACCGCACTGCCGGTGGTTGCGGTGTGTGCGGCAATCTGGGGCGCGTTCGCGCTGGGCGGCCTGTATGGCATCGCCATCGCCGCCACCGCGATGCTGTCGATGGCTGGCATGATCGTCGCCCTCGATGCCTACGGACCGATCACCGACAACGCCGGCGGCATCGCCGAGATGGCCGAGCTGCCCTCGGAGATCCGCGACATCACCGATCCGCTGGATGCAGTTGGCAACACCACCAAGGCGGTGACCAAAGGCTACGCGATCGGATCGGCGGCGCTGGCCGCACTGGTACTGTTCGCCGACTACACTCACAACCTGCAGGCAGCACATCCGGGGCAGGAGTTCCGCTTCGACCTCAGCGACCACACGGTGATCATCGGCCTGCTGATCGGCGGCCTGATTCCGTATCTGTTCGGTGCGATGGCGATGGAAGCGGTCGGCCGCGCCGCCGGTGCGGTGGTAGAAGAAGTGCGCCGCCAGTTCCGCGAGATCCCCGGCATCATGCAGGGCACCGGCAAGCCGCAGTACGACAAGGCGGTGGACATGCTGACCCGCTCGGCGATCCGCGAAATGATCGTGCCCTCGTTGCTGCCGGTGGCGGTGCCGGTGGTGGTTGGCCTGCTGTTGGGGCCGCGCGCACTGGGCGGTCTACTCATCGGCACGATCGTGACCGGCCTGTTCGTGGCCATCTCGATGACCACCGGCGGCGGCGCCTGGGACAACGCCAAGAAGTACATCGAGGATGGCCACTTCGGTGGCAAGGGCAGCGAGGCGCACAAGGCCGCGGTGACCGGCGACACCGTCGGTGACCCGTACAAGGACACGGCCGGCCCGGCTATCAACCCGCTGATCAAGATCATCAACATCGTGGCGCTGCTGCTGGTGCCGCTGTTGTAGATCCACGCCATGCGTGGATGGCAGGCTTGACGGGGTCAGAGCCCTTTCCTGCGAAAAGGGATCCGACCCCGATGGCGTTCACCGCCCGCGCAGGAAGAAGGACACCGGCACCATCACTTCCACCGGGTCGCCGGCCACTTCGGCCGGCGGCGCCGGTACCGGACTGGCGCGCTGCACTGTGTCCAGCGTCTCCTGGTCAAGCAGCTCAAAACCACTGCTGCGACCCAGTTTCAACCCCGAGACCGCGCCATCGCGGGCAACCGCAAAGCGCACGTAGACCACGCCCTGCTGGCGCAGCCGCTCGGCCTGGCGCGGATAGCGCCGGTGCTTCTGCAGATGCCCGAGCAGGCGCCCTTCCCAGGTAGCCTCGGCGCGACTGCGTTGGCCCGCCGTGGTCTGCGGTGCGGTGTAGCGTGCGGCCGCGTCGGCCGCCACCTGCGGCGGTGCGCTGGTCTGCGCGACGTTGGCGTCAGCGGTGTCCGGCGAGGGCGTCGGCTCCGGCATACGCGGCGGTGGCAGGTCGCCCTGCAGCTGCACCGGCGCCTTCGGTTGCTCGCGCAGGGCCGGCTTCGGCGCCTGCCGCTGCTGTTGCTGCTGCAGCGGGCCGGTCGCAACCTCGCGCGGCGGCACCGGCGGTGCCTGCGCCATCGGCGCCAGTTCCAGCATCAGCGCAGCGGGCGGCGCCGTCGCAGCCAGCACCGGCGCGCGCGTCGCCCGCCAGCAGGCCGCGCCGATCAACAACGCATGCACCAGCAGCACGATCGCCAGGCTGGTCGCCCAGCGCCGCAGTCCACTCATCGTGCGCCCTGCTCCAGGCCGACCAGCGCCACCTTCAGGTAGCCGGCCGCTCGCAGCGCATCCAGCGTCGCCATCAGTTCGCCGTAGGGCACGTGGGTATCGGCGCGCAGGAAGATGCGCTGCGTGGTGTCACTGTGAGTGGCCGCCTGCAATGCAGGCGCCAGCCCGTCGCGCGCCACGGCCTGTTCGCCAACGCGCAGCGACAGATCGGCCTGCACGGTCACGTACACCGGTGCCTGTTCCGGCGGCGTGGCGCTGGCGCTGCTGGCCGGCAGCTGCACCGGCACTGACACGGTGGCCAGCGGCGCGGCCACCATGAAAATGATCAGCAGCACCAGCATCACGTCGATGAAGGGCGTGACGTTGATCTCGTGCGCTTCTTCGGGCGTATCTTCGCGGTCCGACGCGGTCCTGATCGCCATCGTCGCGCCTCAGTGCACCGCACGCAGCGGCGCGGCTGCGGTGCGCGGAACGGCACGATCGAGATCGCGCGAGACCAGTTGCTGCACAGCCGCCGACAGATCGCCGAGCAGACCCCGCAGGCCGGCCAGCACACGGCTGAAGTGGTTGTAGACCAGCACGGCGGGAATCGCTGCAACCAGGCCCAGCGCGGTCGCCAGCAGGGCCTCGGCGATGCCGGGCGCAACCACCGCCAGGTTGGTGGTGTTGCTGTGGGCGATGCCGATGAAACTGTTCATGATGCCCCACACCGTGCCGAACAGGCCGACGAACGGCGCCACCGCGCCGATGCTGGCGAGCACGCCGATGCCGCGTCGCTGCACGCGCGCGGTTTCCAGTTCGATGCGGTCCAGGCGCGAGGCGACGCGTTCCTTGATGCCGTCGCGGCCATCCAGATCCTGCGACAGGCGCAGTTCGGTGCGCGCTGCGTCCAGCATGGCAAGTGCGGTGCCCCGCTGCACACTGGCGTCGGCGCTCTCGCCGGGCAGGCTCGACGCCTGCAGCAGCAGCGCACGCGCTGCGCGCAGCTGCCGTGCCTGGCGGGCCAGTTCCCAGCCCTTGGCCAGCAGCACGGTCCAGGTGGCCAGCGACGCCAGCGCGAGCGCGATCATCACTGTCTTCACCACCACGTCGGCGGCCAGATACATGCCCCAGGGCGTCAGTGCAGGGGCAGCCACGGGGGCCAGGTCAGCAGGCAGCATCGTCTCGTTTTCCATCAGCATCAGGGGTCGCTGCACGGCGGCGTGCCGTGCGCGGATCATTGGCGTCGTCCACTTCCACGACCGGGTTGGGCTCCAGCCGCGGTGCGGGCCGACTGAGCACGTAGCCGGCACTGACCGCGAAGAACAGGCCCACGCCCAGCAGCAGCCGCCAGGACGGATGTGCGCCCCAGCAGAACAGCGCGAAGCCCACCGCCATGCCCGCACTGGCGAACGCCTTGCCCTTGCGCGACACCGCGCCCTGCTCACGCCACAGCCGCAGTGACGGGCCGTAGCGCGGGTGCGCCAGCAGGCGTTGCTCGAATTTCGGCGAGCTGCGCGCGAAGCAGCCCACGGCCAGGATCAGGAAGATGGTGGTCGGCATCACCGGCAGCAGCGCGCCGATCACCCCGAGACCGACCATCAGCCAGCCCAGCGCGAACCAGAGCCAGCGCATCAGCGTTGCGCCGATAGGCGGGAGACGTGCATCAGGCGAATTCCACTTCAACGTGGCCGTGCACGCTGCGGAACGCAGAATCGGCCGCATCGATCACCTGCTGCTCCTGCTCGGCGCTCAGCGGCACCGCGTCCAGCGCGGCGGTGAACTCACGCCAGTGGCGCGCGGCGCCATCCGGGTGTGCGGCCAGGTGACGGGCACCAAAATCGCGGTCCAGGCCGAGCTTGGCAGCCATCTTGTACAGAATGGTGCCGCCCAGGTTGGAGCCTTCAGCCACATACAGCCATCCCAACGCGGCGGGCAGCGCCAGATCGGACGGCAACGGTGCGATGTCGGCACCCGGCAGGGTCTGCTCCAGGTCCTGCAGGTCGCGCGCGACCTGGGTCAGGCGGCGGCGCTCACCGAGATCGGGCAGCAGTGCGTCCAGCGCAGGGTTGGCATACAGCGCATCGATGCTGCGGTGGAAGCGGTACTGCACGCGCAGGAAACGGGCGAAGTTGCTGCGGTCGGCGAAGATGTCGCCGGCCATGATGCGCTTGTCCAGCGCGCCATGGCTGTCGCGGGTGGCGGCCTTGAGCCGCAGGCTGCGGCTGTCTTCAGGGGCGATGTGTGCGTTCATGGGGGATGCCAAGGGGGGTCGTCCTGCTGTAGACGTTCGCCATGGGGCTTTCCCCAAGGTCATGTACACCGATAATGGCGTATCCCTTCTTCCCGCAGGTACCGACGATGATCACCACCGAACCGCGCATGACCAACCTGTTCCTGCAGCTGGGCCTGGACGCCAGCGCCGAGGGCATCGCCCGCTTCATCCGCGAACACCAGCTGGCCACCGATGTGGAAGTGGTCGAAGCGCCGTACTGGAACGATGCCCAGCGCCAGTTCCTGTCCGAATCACTGCAGGCCGATGCCGCATGGAGCACGGTGGTGGATGAGCTGAACGAGTCGCTGCACGAAGATGCGGTGAAGGCGGCGAACGGGCTGTAAGCGCCTGGAGGAAGGCGCCGGGCATGGCCCGGCGCTACCGTTGTCTCCCGCTGGGGTCAGAGCCCTTTCCCCAAGGAAAGGGATCCGACCCCGACGATCAGTACTTCCAGGTCAGCGCCAGCCGCGCGGTACGGCCCGGGGCCGGCATCACGCCCAGGGCAAGCGGGTCCAGGTAATAGCGGTCGGTCAGGTTGTCCACGCCGGCTTCCACCGACAGCTGGTCGTTGAAGCTCCAGCTGGCGAACAGATCCACCAGGGTGGTCGGCCGGTACAGCTGCTGGATCGCCGACAGACCCACGTTCCAGTCCTTGTCCAGCTTGCTGATCGGGCCGGCGTTGTGGACCACGCGGGTACCGAAGGTCAGGCGCTCGTCGAACAGGCGCGAGCCCAGGGTCAGGTTGACCATGTAGCGCGGCGGGTTCTGGGTATTGGTGTACGAGCCCTCGAAGCCGCCATCCACACAGTTCGGCGTGTTGGCCAGTTCATCGTTCCTGCGCTGTGCACCATAGGCACGGCGCTCGGCGGCGATGTCCGGCGCGCAGGTCTTGGCCTTGAAGTAATAGTGCGCGGACAGATCGGCAAATACCTTGCCGCTGTCATAGCTGGACTGGAACTCCATGCCCGAGACCTTGAACTGGTCGACGTTGCGGATCAGGCCTGCCGACAGCGTGCGGTAGTCACGGGTGATCAGGTCGTCGATGCGGGTATCGAAGTACGCCAGCTTCAGCGCCAGGCGGTCGCCGGCGGTGAACAGGTCATAGCGGATGGTGCTGGCACCGATCTCCCAGCTGCGCGCACGCTCCGGCTTCAGCTCACCCACCGGCTTGGCGGCGGTGAACAGGCCCAGCGTGGTCTCGAACAGGCTCGGCAGCTTGGTGCCTTCGGCATACTTCACGTAGACCATGGTGTCTTCGCTGAAGCGGTAGGCCACGCTGGCGGTCGGCGAGAACGCGGTGTCACGACGTCGGATCGGCTGCGACCAGGTCCAGCTGACCGGCACTTCCAGGTCCTGCGCCTTGCCGGCGTCGTAGAAGTTCCAGCCACCGATGTCGCCCACCGTGCCCTTCTTGTACGGTGAGGCCAGCAGCGATTCCTGGGTGAAGTTGCCGTTGGCATCCGGATACCAGTTCAGCAGCGCGATGCGCTTGGCCCGCCACGACGGCAGCGCCGGGTTGCCATTGAGCAGCTCGGTGTAGCGGTACTGGCCCTGCACCTCATAGGCATCGGGCGTGGCCAGGCGGTTGCGATCGTGCACATCCACGCGGTTCCAGCGGCCGCCGGCCAGCAGTTCCCAATGCTCATCGGGCTGCCACTTCAGCGAGGCCACGGCACTGTATTCCTTGCGCTCGGCGTTGCGCAGGAAGCGGTTGTTGATCAGATCGTCGTGCATGACCGGCCCCGAGCTGCCCGGCGCGATGTCTTCGTCGCTGTAGGACAGACCGTAGTCGAGGGTGAACGCGCCGGCGCGGGTATCGAACTTCGAGGTGTTGCTGGCGTCCAGGCCGAAGCGCTTCTGTCGGAGCGGGTTGCGGTAGGCATCCTTGTAGCCGGGGTCGCCACTGAAGCTGGGTGCGTCGTACCACTCGGTACGACGATCGAAGTACCAGGGGGTGATGCCGGTCAGGCTGTTGTACATCACGCTGTCGGTGTCGGTGTACGTGGCATTGACGCGCAGGTCGACCAGCTCGCTGTCCGGGTTGAAGCGATAGCGCAGGGTGTAGCTGTCCATGTCGACGTGGCCCGGGTCCCATTGCGGAATGCGGTCACGATCCACACGGATGATCTGCGAGGCCATGATCTCGCCGGCGGTGCCTTCGTAGCGGCGATAGCCTGCTTCCAGTGTCTGTGCATCGTCGATGCGCCAGGTGCCCTTGAGCAGCGCCGACTTCGAGCGCGCCGAGGTATTGAACACCTCGGTACGCGGCGGGTTCAGCGGCGCCAGCGTGCGCCGGGTCTGCGGGAAGTCATCGTAGCCATGCTTGCCGGAGAAGTAGTTGCCGTTGTCGCGGTAGGCATAGGCGGCAACCAGATCGAAGCGATCCCAGTGTCCCGCAGCGGCCACGTTGAAGAACTGGCTGCCAGTGGCGCTGCGGTCGCTGCGCGGCGCGGCGCTGTAGGACGGCAGGTTGTTGGCGCTGTTGTTGGCCAGGCCGCCACGCACGCGCACGCCGAAGTCCCGGCCTTCGCGCAGCACGTCACCGATCTTCAGCGTCTCCATCTCGACCACGCCGCCGATGCCACCGGAGGCGTTGGCCTGCAAGCTCGGGCCCTTGGTGATGGTCAGGCTGGAGATCAGGTCCGGGTCGAGGTAGGTGCGCTGCGACTGGCCGGCATAACCACGGTAGGTATCCATGCTGGACTGACCACCGTCGATGATCACCGGCACGCGGCCCTGGCCCTGGATGCCACGGATGTTGACGTCAAAGCCGTTGCCCACGCGCGGATCACCGGCGGTGACGCCAGCCACGCCCTTGACGATGTCGCCGTTGGACGTACCGCGGAATCGCTCCAGGTGCGTGCGGTTGAGCGTGGTGGTGGAGCCGACGCTGCGATAGCCGTCGAGCAGGCGCGCCTCGTCGCTGGTTGCGCCGCTGTCGATACGGTCGCCGGCCACGCTCAGCGTATCGGTGACGATCACACCGCTGTCGGCCTGCGCCGACGCTGCCGCTTCCAGGGTGACCGCATCGGCACTGACCCGGCGCACCACCAGGCCACTGCCCTGCAGCAGATGCTGCAGCGCCTCGCTGGCCGACAGGCTGCCGCTGACCGCACGCGAGGTCACACCCCGGGCCAGGGTGGCCGGATACACGACCTGCACGCCGGACTGGCGCATATAGCTGCGCAGCGCTTCATCCAGCGGCTGCGCGGGGATATCGAAGCGCTGCACGGCAGCGTGGTCACCGCTGGTGTTCTGCGCCAGTACCGACGGCGCGGCGCTGGCCAGGCCGGCCGCCAGCAGGGCGATGCACAGGCGGGACGGGCGCGGCATGCGGCCCGGACGATGGAAATCGAACATGGGGGAACCTGTCAGGTAATCAGTGCCGCGGGCGCGGCGTCATCCGCAACACGGGCGGACACGGCGACGTACTGGCGGCGGCGGGTACGTTCGCCAAGTAAGACGGATGAAAGCGTGGCAACCCCAAGGGCGATTTGCGGTCGCGGTGGGTGCCGACCGTGGGTCGGCTGGTTGCTGCGGTGGGTGCCAACCGTTGGTCGGCACAGGGACCGTCATCCACGCATGGCGTGGATCTACTGATGGATGATGGCGACGCCGAGCGGCAGGCGGGTGACCTGAAAACCTGCTGTTGCCGCCAACGCATCCAGCGCCTGCTCCGGGCGATCGATGCGCAATGCGGCGCTCACTGCGGGCAGTCGCGACAGGTCACCGCGCACGAAGGTCGGGCCGGCACGATAGCGCCCCACCCATTGCACGGCGTCGGCGACGCTGGCCTGCTCCAGCAGCAGCTCGCCCTGGCGCCAGGCACCGACACTGTCGGCCGCCACATCCTGCAGACGCGTCACGCCACTGCGCTCGCCATAGACCGCGCGCTGTCCCACCTGTAGGTAGGTCCAGCCACCGTCGGCCGGGCTGGCCACGCGCACCCTGCCCTGTCCGACCTGGGTTTCCACCTGATTGTTGTCGCGTGCGACGGAGAACGCTGTCGAGATGTCCTCGACCACGCCGTTGCCCGCACGCACGCTGAAACGTCGCTGCGCATCCGGGCTGACCTCGAACCAGGCCCGCCCGCGCAGCAGCTCGATCTCGCGTGCATGTGCATCGAAGCGCACGGCAATCGCGCTGTCCGCATCCAGCACGGCGCGACTGCCATCGGGCAATTGCACGTTCTGCACGACATGCGTACTGCGATGGTCGGCCTGCAGCCGCAACCAGGCCTCCGGCCATGCCACCAGCATCGCCAGCGCAGCTGCAGCGGCCATTGCCCAGCGCATTCGATGCGGGCGCCGGCGTTCGACGGGCGTGGCCTGCGGGCGCGGCCCGACACTGCGCCACAGCGCGCGCTCGTGTTCGAAAGCGCGTCGGTGCCCCGGTTGTGCCAGCCAGCGCTCGAACTCGTGCATGCGCCCCTCGCCGATGTCACCCGAAGCCAGCCACGCGATCCAGCCCCGGGCCTGTTCGGCCAGGGCATCGTCATTGGCGGCGGGCAGCGTGTTCGGCGGGCTCATCGGCTGGCGGACAGGCGCATTCAAGCGCGGACGGAGGAACTAGACCGCATCCACGGTCCAGTGATCAAGACGTTTCATCGAGAGCCAGCCCCAAGCCGGGGCGATCATCGGCCGCTGCGCGCCCAGGCCAGGCGTTGCAGTGCGGTGCGCACATGGTTCTCGACAGTGGTCACCGACACCCCGAGGCGGCGGGCGATCTCGGCCTGGGTCAGGCCCTGCAGGCGGTTGAGCCGGAAGATGGTGCGGGTCGGCTCCGGCAGGTGTCCTGCCGCGTCGAGCACCCGCTGCAACTCGTCCTGTGCCATCACCTGCTCCTCGGTCGAGATCACCTCGTCCGGCCCCCACAGGTAGTGGTCGGCCAGCAGGCGGCTGCGACGGGTCGATTCGCGGCCGTGGTCGGTGGCCAGGTTCGCGGCCAGCCGGTACAGATAGGCCCGCGGGTTGTCGATGGCCTGGCTGTCGTCGACCCCGCGGGCCTTGAACCACACCGCCTGGATCACGTCCTCGGCGCCGTTGTCGCCGCCGAGGATGCGCTGCACCCGGCGCAGCAGCGCGGGCCGCTCGCGGATCAGCAGTTCGGTAAGGGAGGCGACATTGGAGGACATGCGCGGAACCGGGACGACAGGCAGAAGGCGCCGCGCATGCTACTCCGTAAATACGAATCAGTCACGTTCTCATCAGTGGATGCACTCGGTCAGTCCGTCGTAGACGCTCTGCGACGTCCCCGGTAGCGGGTCGTGCAGCGGATTGCGAGCCGCCAGCGCGGCATGGAAGTCCTCCACCGCCGTGCCCGGCATGAGCGGCAGCCGGCACAGCCAGGTCGGCTGCCGGGCCACGATCGCACCGTCATTCCGCGATACGGCCAGGTCACTGGCGGCAAATGCCCAGAGGCACTCGTGCACGGTGCCGCGCACCGCATCCACCGAACAGCGCAGGCGCAGCGCCTGGATGTCGCTGTATTCGCCCTCGCAGAAGGTGTCGCCACAGATGGCATCGAAGCCATGCTGCAAACGGCCTTCCAGGGCAAAGAAGCGGTCCCAGTTGGCCTCCTGGTGCGGGTAGTCGATCAGGTCGACATAGGGAAACGCCTGTACCGGCGACACCATCAGCAGCGCGCAGGTCAGGCCGATCGACAGGGCAGATACTTTCATGCGGGAGCTCCTTGGGATGAGGGTTCCAGCCTGCACCCGGCGCCCCGACGTCCCCATCGGGCAACCCCACCAGCACGTGTGGGCGGCCGCCGTGCCGTACTGTCGGCCCCCTCCCCTGCACAGCGCCCGGCAAAGGCATAAAATGGGGAGCTATCCGTCTATATCCCCCACCTGGAGCACACCATGGGTCTGGAACTCGTCTCGCCCGGCAAGAACCCGCCGGAAGAAATCAACGTCATCATCGAGATCCCGAAGGACTCGGAGCCGGTGAAGTACGAAGTGGACAAGGAAACCGGCGCGATCTTCGTCGACCGCATCCTGTCCACCCCCATGCGCTACCCGTGCAACTACGGCTACGTGCCGAGCACCCTGTGTGGCGATGGCGACCCGGCCGACGTGCTGGTGGTGCTGCCGCTGCCGCTGGTGCCGGGCTCGGTCGTGCGCTGCCGCCCGGTCGGCGTGCTGAAGATGAGCGATGAGGCAGGCAGCGACGAGAAGATCCTGGCCGTGCCGGTCTCGAAGATCTTCAGTGGCTACGCCCACGTCGAAGACATCGCCCAGGTGTCCAGCCACTGGCTGGAGCGCATCGGCCACTTCTTCGAGCACTACAAGGACCTGGAGAAGGGCAAGTGGGTCAAGCTGGACGGTTGGGGCGGCGCCGCTGAGGCCAAGCAGATCCTGATCGAGGCGCACCAGCGCCATCTCGACAGCAAGGCCTGAGCCTGAACCGGATCGCTCCGGCGGCACCCCGCCGGAGCGATGCGGGTCACGTTTCATGACGACGGCACATCACTCTTGCCGCCGTATTAGGTAAATTGCGTCACTTCACACGTCGTCGACATCCATCGTCGAGACAGCCAGGGGAATGTGTCGTGCGTATTCTGCTTGTTGGGGATGCAGCCAGCCTGCCGGCTGAGCTGACCGAATTCATTGCCGATCTTGGGGAAGACTGGCAGCCGTTGACCGCCGCCGATGGCCAGACCGCGATGACCGCGGTGGCCACGCAGGGCGTGGATGCGGTGATCGTCTGCCCACAGCTGCCGGACCTCAATGCCACCACGCTGCTGGGCCAGATCCGGACCTTGCGCCCGGAAACCATCCGCATTGCGCTGGTGGATGCCCAGCATGGCAACCGGCCGCCGCCGGCACGCCTGATCGGCGTGGCCCATCGCTTCCTGCCGCTGCCATTGGCGCCGGAAGTGCTGCTGGAAGCGCTGACCAGCCTGGAAGAGCTGCGCGAAGTGCTGGACAGCCCACGCCTGCGCGATGCCATCGGCCGTATCGAGAAGCTGCCCTCGCCGCCGCACCTGTACCTGAGCCTGACCCAGGCACTGGAACATGACGATGACGCCGACAGCGCCGACGTCGCCAAGCTGGTGGCGGCCGATCCGGCCATCGCCGCGAAGGTGCTGCAGCTGTCGAACTCGGCGTTCTTCAGCCAGGGCCGCACCATTGCCGACCTGCGCACCGCCGTGACCCGCCTCGGCCTGTCGACGCTGCGCGACCTGGTGCTGGCCAGCGAGGTGTTCTCGGCACCGACACTGTCCACGGCCGAACGCAATTCGCTGCAGCAGCGTGCCCTGCTCGCCTCGCGCCTGGCCGCACGCCTGCTGCCCGAATCCAGCGCCGAACTGGGCGCGACCGCCGCCCTGTTGGCCGACATCGGCCTGCTGCTGCCGGGGGTACGCAACGAGCGCACCGAGCCATCGTTGGCCGGTGACACCCGCCCGGGTCATGCCGAAGCCGGCGCCTATCTGCTTGGCCTGTGGGGCCTGCCGATGCCGATCATCGAAGCGGTGGCGTTCCACCTGCAGCCGCAACGCGCCAATACGCGCAGCTTCTGGGTGACCGGCGCGGTGCATGTGGCGCTGGCACTGGTCAATGGCGATCCGGTGGATGAGGACTACCTGCAGCGCGCAGGTGTGCTCAACAAGCTGCCGCAATGGCGCGAGCATGCCAATGCGTTGATGGGGCTGGTACCCAGCGACGCCTGAGCCCCCTGCATGCCAGGAAGACTCAAGGGGCGCGCCTGACGGCGCGCCCTTTTTTGCATCAGCGCGCGCCGCAGGCGTCCTGCACGCAGTGACGATACTGAAGATCGCACAGGACCTTCGACTTGCCTGCGGCCAGGCATTCCTGACGCAGCTCCTCGCAGTACAGCCCGCCCCCACAGACGCCACCGGTCTGGGCGAACACCGCACCCACCAATGTTGCATAGATCAGTGCAGCAGCAGACAGTTTGTGCAACAGCGTGCTCTTCATCGCTCTCTCCATGTGCAAGTGTCCGCAAGTGGACCCAGCAACTGTGTTGATTACGACACGACAGGAACGTGACTCCGCTCACCTTCCGAGATATTTCGGAATTCCCTTACAAAGAAGGAGGGCGGACCTTGCGGTCCGCCCTCCCGGTACTGCTATCGCACTTCGAACGATCAGAAGCGCTGGGTGTACTTCATGTAGTAGAAGCGACCGATATCGAAGCCACCGTAGTAGGAGAAGCTCGAGTTCGGCTGGCTGTACATGACCGGGCCTTCGTGGTTGAACACGTTGTTGGCGCCCAGCGAGACAGTGGCTTCCCACGGCAGGTTGTAACGCACCTGCACGTCGTGGAAGGTGTTCGAACCCACCTTGCGGCTCGGCTGACCCAGGGTGTAGGCCGAGGTGAAGTCAGGCAGGTTGCACTCGGTATCGTAGGAGCACGGCTCCTTCATGCCCGAGTAGTAACGCACGCCCCAGTTCACGCCCAGGTTGCCCAGGGTCCAGTCGACATTGAGGTTCGAACGGACGCGGAAGTTGGCACCCCAATCGCCGGTCGCCCAGCTGTTGTGCTGCTCGACCGGGGTTTCGGCTTCGTTGTCACGCTTGTACTCGAGGTAATCGACGTAGGTGGTCTTCCAGTCGATGACGAACTTGCCGAAGGAGAACTCCGGCAGGCGGTACTTGACGCCCAGGTCGTAACCTGCGGTTTCCTGGTAACCACCGTTGATCAGGGTACGGGTGACGTCGACCACCTGGTTGACGGCACGGCCGTCGGTACCGCGTTCGAAACGCTCACACGCCGATGCCACGCCCAGCACGTAGCACTGGTTGAGGATCGAGGTCACCGACTCGGCGGCGATCACGTTGTTGATGCGGATCTTCCACCAGTCGAGGCTGACGTCCAGGCCCTGCACGAAGTTCGGGCTGTACACCAGGCCGGCGGTCCAGGTCTTGGAGGTTTCCGGCTTCAGTTCCGGGTTGGAGCCCGACTCGAAAGCGCTGTAGGACTGGGTGCCCGGGCCGGTCGACTGCGCACCGCCGGAGGTGATCTGGCGGAAGTTGGCCGGAACGCCGCGTGCCTGGCAGGCGGCCGCCACCGAGGCGTTGCGTGCGGCCGAGCCGAAGCTGCTGTCACACGGATCGGTGTAGGCGTCGAAGGTCTGCGACGTGCCACCGTACATGTTGGAGATGCTCGGGGCGCGGAAGCCGGTCGAGTAGGTCGCACGCACCAGCAGGTCGTCGATCGGCTTCCACTTCAGGCCGAACTTGCTGTTGATGGTATCGCCGAAGGTGTTGTAGTCCGAGTAACGGCCGGCCATGTCGAGCGACAGCTCCTTGGCGAACGGCATGTCGGCCAGCACCGGCACGTTCAGTTCGACGTAGAACTCGTCGAGCTTGTAGCTGCCCTTGGTCGGCTTGCCAGCCAGATCGGTGCTCAGGCCGGACTGCAGCAGCGCATCCGGGTTGTACTCACCGCTTTCTTCACGGTGCTCGTAACCGGCGGCGATGGCCAGCTCACCGGCCGGCAGCGAGAACAGCGAGCCACCGATGTTGGCGCTGTATGCCTTGGTGGTGTTGGTGTAGGTATCGTGGCTCGGCAGGTACAGGTAGGCCTGCAGCGCCGGATCGGCCAGCGAGCCGTTGCCGGTCGAGCCGTACGGTGCCAGCGGGTTCCACGGGGTGCAGCCTGCGATGACATGGCCCGGGGTGCCGCAACGGGCAACGTCGCCATCCATGAAGGACGGGCCGACCGCGTTCTGCACGTTCGGAATGAACAGGTTGCCGGTGCCGGTCTTCACGCCCTTGTTCTGGTTGTAGACGTAGCCCACGTCCCAATCCCAGAACTTGTCGCCGAACTCGAACGAACCTTCCAGGCCGGCCGAGAAGCGGAAGGTCTCCTGCTCGGATTCGGTCTGGCGCGGCACTTCGGACGTACGACGGATGAAGTTCGCGTCCGTGCCCAGCGGGTTGTAGATGCTGTCGGCCGACAGCGGGGTCTCATAGACCTCCGACTGGTACGGATAGCCAGCGATCTGCTGGGTCGCCGTACGCTTGGTGTACAGCACATTCGCGGTACCGCGGATGTTGTCGGTGAAGTCGTAGTTGCCGTTGGCGAACACCGAACGACGGGTCAGCTTGTTCTGCAGCCACATTTCCTGGCTGGCATTGGTGTAGTCGGCCGTGCCGAACTCGCGGAAATCGGCCATGGTGTTGCCCGAGCCGTTGTTGGCGCGGGTGTACCAGTTGTCGTTGCTGTCGATCAGCACGCCGTGGTTGGACGCCGGCGACCAGCCGTTGGCGTCCGTATCCGTCGGGTTCGGGTGGAACTGACCGTTCGGGTAGCGGCTGAAGGCACGATCCTTCGCCCAGACCGGATCTTCCTTGCTGTACTCGGCGCCGAAGGTGATCGAACCACGCTCACCGGTCTGGCCGTAGACGAAGTTGTAGACCTGCTTTTCGCCGTCGCCCTTGCTGTACTGGCCGCCGTAGACGCTGGCTTCCAGACCGTCGAAGTTCTTGCGGGTGATGATGTTGATCACGCCGGCGATGGCGTCGGAGCCGTAGATCGCCGAAGCGCCGTCGGTCAGCACTTCAATGCGCTCGACCACCGAGGTCGGGATGGAGGCCAGGTCGGTGTAGCCACCGGTGCTGACGCCCATGCGCTTGCCGTCCAGCAGCACCAGGGTGCGCTCCGGGCCCAGGCCACGCAGGTCGACGTACTGGCCGCCCACTTCTTCGCCCGAGGTCAGGGCATCGGCACGGCTGATGGCCGGCGAACCGGTCGCCGACAGGTTCTGCACGATGTCGCCGACGCTGGTGAAGCCCTGCTTCTCGATGTCGGCACGCTGCAGCGCGATCACGGGCTGCGCGGTTTCCATGCTCGCCTGGCGGATGCGCGAGCCGGTGACCGAAATGCGGTCCAGGTCGGTCGTGGCCTTTGCTTCCTGAGCGGAAGCAAAGGCCGGCGCCAGCGCCAGCGCGATGCCGGCGGGCAGCAGGCCGAGCCGCACTGCGGGATTACAAACGTTCATCTATCTCTCCAAGGTACGTGTTAGCAGTGTGTTAAAACACCCCAGCACGTTACGATTGCGTTGCGACGCTGTATTTGCGCGACCCAACCGGAGACTTTGCAGAATGTGGCGGCAGGAGACCGCCGTTCTCGCGGAACCGCGAAGCCGACTGGCCATAACGGGCGCGGAAGGCACGCGCGAAGCTGCAGCAGTTGTCGAAACCGCTGGCAGCGGCCACTTCGCCCACCATCATGTCGGTATCACGCAGCAGGTCAGCCGCACGCTCAAGGCGCAACCGGGCCGAAAGCGACTGCGGGCTTTCTTCGTACAGGCTCTGGAAGGTCTTGGAGAGGTACCAGCTGGAGAAGTTGGTCAGCTCGGCCAGCTCACCGATCCGCACCACGCGGTGGCTGTTGCCCTCCAGGTAGAGCCGCGCGCGCTGCATGCGCCCGAACACCTGGCGCTTGCGGCTGCGCGAACGCCCCGGGCAGCGCTGCACGTTCTCGGCCAGGCCCCGCTGTAGGCTGGCCAGGTGCAGCAGCAGGGGCCGCAAAGCCTGGGCGGGCTGGCCACTGGCCAACGCATCGCGCCACAGCCGCAGGCCGACCCGCGCATCACTGCGCCCCATCCGGCCGCGGCCGGCATACAGGCCACAGTCGGCCATCTCGGTCAGCACCCGCAGCGCTTCGACATTCAGGTTCAATCCCACGCAGAGCCCGTTGCGGCCCGCCTGCACCAACGGCCGGGATTCCTTCTCGAAGGCGATCCACTCGCCCTGACGCAACCGGAAGCGACCTTCCTTGGCCTCCACCCAGGAACTGCCACGAACCTGCATCCAGACCGTGAAGTTGTTGCCCGCGGTCTGCAGGCTGCCCAGCCGGGCAACCCCCAGGCAGGTGGGCGCCACGTCATCAAGGGCCTTGTCGAGGGAAACGGTTTGGCCACGATCGGCCAGTGAGAGTTGACGCATGGGGGCACCACGGATTTGCCAAGTACAGGCCTCCGTTTTGCCCAATCGGGCGGCAGCGTGTCAGGAAAGTCAGCCGAGATCGCCACGAATTCGCGACGAGAACCACACGAAAGAATTACGAAGAAAAATTCTTCTTGAGAATCAATACTCTGGAGAACGCCGGAAACAGCGTCGGGGCTTGCTCGGGCAGACGCATGACGCCAATGTCTGCACCGTCACTGACCGCCAGGGCCACATAGAGGTCGCGCCCATCGGCGCTGGCACTGATTCCATTGCCTGCACTGAGCCGCTGCGGGTCGAGGCAGCGCTCCGGCGTCTCGGTTCCCGCCTCGATCCTGACCAGGGTCGTGCCGCACTGGGTGGAGGTTCCGAGATAGCCGACGCCACCGCTGCCGGCCACGGTCCAGGTGCGATAGCGCCAGCGGCTCGGCCGGTCCTCACTGATCTGGCGCACGCTGGCCGACGACAATGCAGGATCGACCGACCACAGCCCGCCAGCGGCAAGGCGCGTGAACAGGACGCGTCCGCTGCCGCGATCGAAACGCGCCTGCGACACCCCATCGATGCTGGCCAACCGACGCCACGGTTGTGTGCTGCGATCAAACAGGCTCAAGCGGGTGCGCTGGTCGGCGTCGCGCTCGACCACCAGCAGCTGGTTCTCGGTTGCCGCGTACAACGCCTGCAACGGTTGTTCCGCGGGCACCGGCAACGGCTGCAGGCGCTCATCGCGTGGTGAGATCTCATAGACCACCGTGCGCCCGTGTTCATCACGCCCCACCACCAGCAGGTGGCGGCTGTCGGCGGACCAGTCCGGTGCCTGCCGTCCCTCCGGCCGCAGGCCTTCGATCGGCCGCAGCGAATCCGGCCGCTGCATGTCCGCCCACCACAGGGCGAAACTGCCGGAACGGTCGGAGGTGAAAACCAGCTGCCGACCATCCGGCGCGGCCATCGGCTGGCCGTCACGGCCACTGGAGGCAAACAGGCGCTCCGCGTGGCCTCCCTCGGTGGGCACCTTGAATACGCCGAACTGTGCACGCCGGTGAACGAACGCCAATACACCGCCATGCCGCGAGACCGCGGGCCACTGCGCATCGTCCAGGCCCGCGTCGCGCAGCGTACGGCGCTCAACGTCGAGGTAATACAGGCGCACTTCGCTGTCGACGCGACGGCCGAATACGATGGTGCGGCCATCCTCCAGCCAGGCCCAGCCCCGCTGTTCCGCCGCCTCGTTGGTCAGCTGCTCCGGAGTACCGCCACTGGCGGGCATCCGCCACAGATCACCCATCTGTGGATTGCGCACGAACACCAGCCACTTGCCGTCGGGCGAATAACGCGGCGCATAGTCGAAGTCATCGGCATCGACGCTGTAGTCCAGGTCGCGCCATTGGCCACTGGCCAGGTCGAGCACGCGGATGCCGCGATGCGCGTAGCGCCCGACCATGCTGCCAAACACCAGTCCACGGCCGTCCGGGGTCCAGTCGAAGCTGAGCAGTTCGGTGCCATCACAGCGCGTGGCCTGGCGCAGGGCGCCGCCCGTGGCACTGGCAATCAGCACCTGGCAGCCGCCATCGGCACTGAACCGCGCAAATGCGATCTCGCGCCCATCCGGCGACCAGCTCGGGAAACGATCACTGGCTCCGGCCGGGGGCGCCAACAACTGGCGGGCGGGCGCATTGCCGGACGTTTGCACCTTGATCGCTCCGCCGCCGTTGCCGTCCTCATTGGCACCTTCGTAGGCAACCTGTGAGCCATCCGGCGAAAGCGTTGGATATGTCTCGAACCCACTGGTCGCGGTGATCAGCCGGTACGGCCGCTGCGGGCTGCCGATCACACGGACACCGTTCTCGACAGCCTCGTCGACCGGTGAACTTGCCGCCGGAGCGCGCCGCAGCAACAGCATCGTCAGCACGATCACCGTCACGAGCATCAAGATGCCGGTGGCCAGCAATATCTGGCGCCGCACCTGCCGCCATGTCCTGCGCAGACCCGGCACCGGCGACGCAGCACCGGCCGGGGCCGCAACTACGGCGCCTGCCAATGGCAAGGACGGATCGGCCAACTCGACGGTGTCCACGACAGGCTCGGGCGTGTCCAGCACCTGCACCGGCACCAACAGGCGGTAGCCGCTCTTGGCGATGGTCTCGATGTAGGCCTGCCCGTTGTCTTCGTCGTTGGCAAACGCCTTGCGCAGCTGGGTGACCGCCTGGGTCAGCACGTCGTTGGTGGGCAGCGTGTCGGGCCACACCTCGGCAAACAGCTCCTCGCGGGTCACCACCCGCCCCGGCTGCCGCAGCAACACCCGCAGTACACCCAGTGCCTTTGGCGTGAGCCGGCGTGGACGACGCGCACCCGCAACCTCGACCTCTCGCGAGGACAAGGTGACGACGCATTCGCCAACCTGGATACGGTCAGCGTCGGGCGGCTGGATTTCGCTGCTGTTCATTTTCCGATATACAGTAGGGACGGGCCTGGGCAGGTTTCACCAGCGATACCGTCCCCCTGCGGGGACAACAAAAAGCCAGATTCCGCACAAAGCATCGGCGCATACCGCAAAAACAATTACGCATACGGATATTAGCCTAAGCCGGTTACCCCGCCTATGACGGGGTCGACACTCAGGCTCTCTCTCGCCGACGCATTCACATAATCTGCTTCACTATTCGCGCCCTTCTGGGCGCGATATTTTTATCTGGCGTTCATTTTCACATGCGTCGCAGCATCGTCAATCCGACCAGCCGCGACACCACAAGCGCGACGTACATCACGCCTGCGAACTGCTCCAGCATTACCAAAGCCCGCGCTTGCGGGTGCAGCGGTACGACATCGCTTAATCCCACCCCGGACAGCAAGCTGAAGCTCAGATAAAGCAACTCCATCCAGCTGCGCTGATCGCCACCCCCGGTGCCGTGGAAACTGCCCGGGTACCACTGCTGGCACACGGCGAACGCAAATGCGAAGGCCCAGGCCAGCAAGGTGAAGGTCGCTCCCGCAGCGAACAGTTCGTCCCGGGTGACTTTATGGTCCTGCAGCATGTAGGCGATCAACGCCCCGGCCGTATAGAAGTACAGCAGGCTCTCCAGCAGCTGCGCCGTGGTGATCAGGCCGGTGCGGTCCAACAGCGCGCCGGCCAGCGAGAACACCACCGAGGGAATGGCCAGCAGCAACGCCAGCCACGTGCCCAGCGGACTGCGCTGGACCACCCACAGCGCCAGGCCGAGTACCGCCATGCCGAACATGCCCAGCGCCGCCCGGCCACCGGCGGTGTCATCGAGTGCGGGATACAGCAGCACCGCGATCAACTGGGCGGCCAACAACCAGGCCGAAGGATGGCGGCGGGCGATGGCCAGCCAGCGGGTGGTCATGGCAATGGGCATGGCGTCCTTTCCCCTGGGCGATGCGCGGAGGATAGCCGGGCGCGGCGTGATGAACGGTAGTGCCGGCCGGTGGCCGGCACTGCCCGCTCCAGGTCACCCCTGGCGGTAGACTTCGGCGCCGGCGGCGCGGAACTCCTTCGACTTCTCCTTCATGCCGGCCTCGGCGTAGTCGCGCACGTCCTGGGTGATCTTCATCGAACAGAAGTGCGGGCCGCACATCGAGCAGAAATGCGCCAGCTTGTGCGCATCCTTCGGCAGGGTCTCGTCATGGAACTCCTTGGCCTTCTCCGGATCCAGGCCAAGGTGGAACTGGTCTTCCCAGCGGAACTCGAAGCGCGCCTTGCTCAGCGCGTTGTCGCGCACCTGCGCACCGGGATGCCCCTTGGCCAGGTCGGCCGCATGCGCGGCGATGCGGTAGGCCATGATGCCGTCGCGCACGTCCTGGCGGTTGGGCAGGCCGAGATGCTCCTTCGGCGTCACGTAGCAGAGCATGGCCGTACCGAACCAACCGATCATTGCCGCACCGATCGCGCTGGTGATGTGGTCGTAGCCCGGTGCGATATCGGTGGTCAGCGGCCCCAGCGTATAGAACGGCGCTTCGCCACACTCACGCAGCTGCTTGTCCATGTTCTCCTTGATCAGCTGCATCGGCACGTGGCCGGGGCCTTCGATCATGGTCTGCACGTCATGCTTCCAGGCAATCTTCGTCAGCTCGCCCAGCGTTTCCAGCTCGCCGAACTGCGCGGCGTCGTTGGCATCGGCGATGCAGCCCGGGCGCAGGCCATCCCCCAGCGAGAAGGTCACGTCGTAGGCCTTCATGATCTCGCAGATGTCTTCGAAATGCGTGTAGAGGAAGTTCTCCTTGTGGTGCGCCAGGCACCACTTGGCCATGATCGAACCGCCGCGGCTGACGATGCCGGTCACGCGCTTGGCGGTGAGCGGCACATAGCGCAGCAGCACGCCGGCGTGGATGGTGAAGTAGTCCACGCCCTGCTCGGCCTGCTCGATCAGCGTGTCGCGGAAGATCTCCCAGGTGAGCGCTTCGGCACGGCCATCGACCTTTTCCAGCGCCTGGTAGATCGGCACGGTACCGATCGCCACCGGCGAGTTGCGGATGATCCACTCGCGGGTCTCATGGATGTGCTTGCCGGTGGACAGGTCCATCACCGTGTCACCGCCCCAGCGGATCGCCCACACCAGCTTCTCCACTTCCTCGGCAATGCCGGAGGACACGGCGCTGTTGCCGATATTGGCGTTGATCTTGGTCAGGAAGTTGCGGCCGATGATCATCGGCTCGCTTTCCGGGTGATTGATGTTGTTGGGCAGCACCGCGCGGCCACGGGCGATCTCATCGCGCACGAACTCGGGTGTGATGATCTTCTGGATCGATGCACCGAACGCTTCGCCTGGGTGCTGCTGCAGCAGGCCGGCATCGCGGATCGCGTCCAGCCGCTGGTTTTCGCGGATGGCGACGAACTCCATCTCCGGCGTGATGATGCCGCGGCGCGCGTAGTGCATCTGGGTGACGTTCGCGCCTGCGCGTGCACGGCGTGGCAGGCTGCGCGCGGGGAAGCGTACGGCATCAAGCTTCGGGTCATGCTCACGGTCGCGGCCGAACGAAGAACTCAGTCCTTCAAGCTGCTCGGTATCACCGCGTTCCTCCACCCAACCACGACGCAGCGTCGGCAGGCCGACGGACAGATCGATACGCACGTCCGGATCGGTATACGGGCCCGACGTGTCATAGACCGTGACCGGTGCATTCTCTTCACCGCCGAACAGCGTCGGCGTGCGGGTCAGCGCGATCTCGCGCATCGGCACCTGAAGATCCGGGCGTGAACCGGGCACGTGGATCTTGCGCGAACCGGGGATCGGCCGGGTCACGGATTCGGAGAGTTGCTGGGCCTGTTGCTGCAGGGCGGAGAGCTGTGCGTTCATCGGGCATCGTCCAGGAAGGTCAGGGACGAAGCGGCGGCGCACTGCTGCCGCTCCCGGACGGTCCTTGGGCGGAGCCCGGGCTTGGCTGCATTGCAAAGCTTCCCTACGCCGGTATGAGCCGGATCAGGTTCCAAGGGACTGTCTCAACCGTGGCCACATGGCCGCGGTACCCCCGCTTCTTGGTGTGCATTAGAGCATAGAACGCACTGCAGCTCCTGGTGGTTCCATCCACGCACGGCGTGGATCTGCTGTTTCTGTATTAACAGAACCGTGACATCGCATTCAGTAACGTGCACGCGCATCATGCCGCTGCGGCCGGTGTTTCCTCGCCGCCTTCGCGGCCCCTGCCCGGTCTGTGCTGCATGTCGCCGGCCCCTCGCAGCAAGCTCTGCTCGCTCCCCTCAATCCCTTGATCGGAGAAGCCCCTTCATGGTGTTTCGCGTTTCCATTGCACTGGTTCTGCTGCTGGTGCTGCTCGCCGGTGTTGCCCCCGGCCCCTTCAATACCGTGGTGCAGAGCATCCTCGGTGAACTCATCCGCGGCATCGGCTGGCTGTACCTGCTGGTCGTGTTCCTTGCGCTCGTGTTCCTGATGTACCTGGCCTTTGGCCGCTTCGGCAACCTGCGCATCGGTGGCGAAGACGCCGAACCCGAGTTCTCGCGCGCCAGCTGGATGTCGATGCTGTTCGCCGCTGGCATGGGCATCGGCTTGGTGTTCTGGGGCGCTGCCGAGCCCATTTCGCACTTCAGCAAGCCACCGGAAGGGCTGGCACCTGAAAGCATGGACGCTGCGCGTGCTGCCATGCGCTACGTGTTCTTCCATTGGGGCCTGCACCCCTGGGCCATCTATGCGCTGATCGGCCTGGCCATGGCCTGGTTCCAGTTCAACCGCAACGGCCGTGGACTGGTCAGTGACATGCTGCAACCGATCATCGGCCGGCACCATCGCGGCTGGATCGGACGCGTGGTCAACATCGCCGCGGTTGTTGCCACTGCCATTGGCGTGGCCACCACGCTGGGCTTCGGCACCATCCAGATCGCTGCCGGCATGGAACGCGTGTTCGGCCTGCACGCGGGTGTGCCACTGCAGCTGACCATCATCGCCATCGCGTTCGTGCTGTACATGGCCTCCACCGCCAGCGGTGTCGAGCGCGGGGTGAAGTGGCTGTCCAACTTCAATCTTGCACTGGCCGCGCTTCTTGCGGCCACCGTACTGGTGCTGGGCCCGACCGGATTCATCTTCGATACGTTCACCACCACACTGGGGTCGTACCTCAACCAGTTGGTGACGATGAGCCTGCGCATGTCGCCGTTCTCGGGCAGCACATGGGTAGCGGACTGGACCATCTTCTACTGGGCGTGGTGGATTTCCTGGGCCCCGTTCGTCGGCTCGTTCATCGCGCGCATCTCGCGTGGGCGCAGCGTCCGCGAGTTCGTCATCGGCGTCGTGCTGGCACCCACGGTGCTGGGCTTCTTCTGGTTCGCGGTGTTTGGTGGCACTGCGCTGTGGGCGCAGATCTTCGGCCACGCCGACCTGGTGCAGGCGCTGGGCAACGGCTATGAAACGGTGCTGTTCACCCTGTTTGACAGCATGCCGCTACCCTTGCTGCTTTCCTGCATCGCACTGGTGCTGCTGATGATCTTCTTCGTGACATCAGCCGATTCGGCGGTGCTGGTGCTGGCCAGCATGTCCACTGACGAGGCAGGCGATCCGCCGTTGAAGCGCAAGCTGGCCTGGGGCATCGCGGTGGCGCTGATCGCAGCGGCGTTGCTGCTGGCCGGTGGCCTGGATGCACTGCAGGGCATGATCACGATTGCGGCGTTGCCATTCGCGCTGCTGATGGTGCTGGTGATGGTGTCGCTGTACCGGGTGCTGGACCAGGAGTACACGCGGGAGCGGCGGCAGGCGCAGCGCCAGCGGCACATGATCGATGCGTGGATCGCACGGGAGATGGCGGCGCAGGAGGAGACCCAGGCGGAGGCGGCGCGCGCGCACGATCAGGATTGAGGGGGTTTTGCAGCCTGCGGCTGCACCGCTTTTCTTTCAAGCAAGAGCAAGTTCAAAAGCCAGAACAGCTCTCGGTTGCTGCTTGCTTGGCGGGGAGGGGGCAGATGGCGGGACACGCCGCAAGTACGTCCCTGTAGGCTCGGCCACGGCATCCATGCCGTGGACGGTCCCGCCATCTGCCCCCTCCCCGCCTCCGACAGTTTCCGTGTGACGGTGGGTTTTCCACGCCATGCGTGGATGAGGTGTATCGGAAAACAAGAAGGGGTCGGATTCGTTTTCCTCCGGAAAACGGATCCGACCCCAACCCAAAGCGCGCAGCTGTTGCTGTTGCTGTTGCCTTTGCTTTTGATCTTCTTCTTTCTCTTCCTGCGGTGGCAGCCACAGGAAACTGTCCGTGGCCGGGCGGGTGGATTGGCTGGGGGCGGGAGCCGCAAGGATGCGGCGACCGAGCTTACATGGACGTACTTGCAGCGGCCCCCAGACAATCCACCCGCCCGGCCAAACCCAGCTTTACGGAATCCACCGCAGAGGGGGCTCAGCCCGGTGGCCGGGAAACCTCAATACCCCGCCGCCTGCCCATCCTTTCGACTCTCAGACGCACCGTAGTAAACGCCGGATTCCGGATCACGCATGATCGCCTGGTACCCGCCATACGGACCATCGGCGAACACGATGCGATGCCCCTTGCGCATCAACGCACGCACCGTTTCGTACGGGAAGCCGGTTTCCAGATTCACTTCGCCGCCATCGGTCATCGCCGTGGCCTGACCCGTCGGTTCGGTCGAGCCTTCATGCTGGATGCGCGGTGCATCACCGGCTTCCTGCAGGTTCATGCCGAAGTCCACCAGGTTCATCACGATCTGCGCGTGGCCCTGCGGCTGCATCGCGCCGCCCATCACGCCGAAGCTGGCATACGGCTTGCCGCCCTTGGTGATGAACGCCGGGATGATGGTCTGAAACGGGCGCTTGCCCGGCGCGTAGCCGTTGGGATGGTTCTTCTGCAGCACGAACATCTCGCCACGATCCTGCAGGATGAAGCCCAGCCCCGGCGGCGCCATGCCGCTGCCCATGCCGCGGTAATTGGACTGGATCAGCGACACCATCATGCCGTCGGCGTCGGCCACGGTCATGTAGATCGTGTCGCCCTCCTCCAGCTGCTTCGGCGTGCCCGGCTGCACTTCCTTCAGCGCCTTGTCCATCGAGATCAGCGCGCGGCGCTGTGCGGCGTAGTCCTTGGAAATCAGCTTCTGCACCGGCGCTGGCTGGAACGCCATGTCGGCGTAGAAGCGCGCGCGGTCGGCGAAGGCCAGCTTCTTCGCTTCAACGAACAGGTGCACATGCTCCGGTGAACCAAACGGGATCTTCGAGAAATCGTAGCCTTCCAGCACATTGAGGATCTGCAGCGCGGCGATGCCCTGGCTGTTCGGCGGCAGCTCCCACACGTCGTAGCCGCGATAGTTGCTGCTGACCGGTTCGACCCACTCACCGTGGTGGTCGGCCATGTCCTGATAGCTCAGGTAGCCACCGTTGGCCTTGAAGTAGTCGCCGATGGTGCGGGCGATGTCGCCCTTGTAGAAGGCGTCGCGTCCGCCGTCGGCGATCTTCTGCAGCGTGCTGGCCAGATTCGGGTTCTTCCACATCTCGCCCTTGCGCGGGGCGTGGCCGTTGATCGTGAACTGCTCCTTGAAGCCCGGGTACTGCGACAGCTTGGGCACCGAGCGGTCCCAGTAGTAGGCGATCACTTCGGCCACCGGGTGGCCCTCGCGGGCGTAGCGGATGGCCGGCGCCAGGTTGTCCGCCATCGGCTTGCGACCGAAGCGGTCGTGCAGTGCGAACCAGCCGTCGACCGCGCCAGGTACCGACACCGGCAGCGGGCCAGTGGCCGGGATGTCCTTCAGGCCACGGCGCTGGAACTCGGCCAGGGTGAGCGACTTCGGCGAGCGGCCCGAGCCGTTGTAGCCATAGAGCTTCTGCGTCTTCGGGTCCCAGACGATGGCGAACAGGTCACCGCCAACGCCGTTGCCGGTCGGCTCCATCAGGCCAAGCGCGGCATTGGCGGCAATCGCCGCGTCCACCGCCGAGCCACCGCCCTTCATCACGTCCAGCGCGATCTGGGTGGCCAGCGGCTGTGAGGTGGCGGCCATCGCATGCGGGGCAATCACCTCCGAACGGGTGGCAAAGGTGTGGCCGGTGATGCGGTCGGCAGCAGAAGACAGTGCGGGCACAGCGGCCAGTACAGCGGCGGCCAGCAGGGAACGGGCAAGGCGTCGGGACACGGTCGGGTTCCGATGGAAGGGTGGTCCCTCGATCTTCGCCGCTGCGGCCTGTATGCGGTATCGGGCAGAGGTCATGGACGTTGATCCTGGGGTGGGTGCGGAAGGTCCGCACCCACCAAGGCGAAAACCCACCGGATTCCGCGCAAAAACTGCCCTGAAAGGAGTGAATTCGGGTTCACTGAAACACTTTCAGCGGCAACCATCCTTGTGCTGCAAGCGATTGCGCTGGATGCACTGGAAACCGATAAAAAATCCGTCGCGAGGGTTGACATCGCCGAAACGGCTGTGTTTCTCTCGATCACATGTTGCATCACAACACGCCACCGCGAACCCACATCGAAGCCGCCGACACCGGCGCCGCCTCGCTGCGTTCGATTCTTGTGCTCGTACTTATTACCCAACCAACAGGTGCGGGACGAGCCAGCGTGTAAGCAACAAACACACCGGAACTCTTCAAAAACCCGCACCCGCCCCGGTGCGGGTTTTTTCATTTCAGAACCTGGTTTCAGACGCAACCACCATGCACAACGCCCAACGCAAAACCCGGACCCACACCACCACGACGCCTCGTGGTGGCTGTGCCTGTGCGATGCGCGTCGCCTCCTCCACCGCTTTCCCCTGACCGGCCGGCACGTCACCTCGACGACCGGCCGTTCTTTTTTCTTCCCACCGCAAGGAACCTCCCCCATGAGCACCAACGACCTGCCCCAGACCAAGATCGCCGTCATCGGCTACGGCAGCCAAGGCCGCGCCCACGCACTGAACCTGCGCGAATCCGGCTTCGACGTGGTGGTAGGCCTGCGCCCGGGCGGCCCGACCGAGGTCAAGGCACAGGCCGATGGCTTCACCGTGAAAGCACCGGCCGACGCGGTGAAGGATGCCGACCTGGTTGCCGTGCTGACCCCGGACATGGTGCAGAAGAAGCTCTACGACGACGTGCTGGCTGCGAACATGAAACAGGGTGCGGTGCTGTTGTTCGCGCACGGCCTGAACGTGCACTTCGACATGATCACGCCGCGCGAGGACCTCGATGTCGTGCTGGTCGCACCCAAGGGCCCCGGCGCGCTGGTGCGTCGCGAGTATGAAATCGGCCGTGGCGTGCCGTGCATCTGGGCGGTCTACCAGGACAAGAGCGGCAAGGCGGCCGAGTACGCCCTGGCCTATGCGGCCGGCCTCGGCGGCGCCCGCGCCAACCTGATCCAGACCACCTTCAAGGAAGAAACCGAGACCGATCTGTTCGGCGAGCAGGCGGTGCTGTGCGGCGGCGCCTCGGCGCTGGTGCAGGCCGGTTTCGAGACCCTGGTCGAAGCCGGCTACCAGCCGGAGATCGCCTACTACGAAGTACTGCACGAACTGAAGCTGATCGTGGACCTGTTCTACGAAGGCGGCATCTCGCGCATGCTGGAATTCATCTCCGAGACCGCGCAGTACGGCGACTACGTCAGCGGCCCGCGCGTGATCGACGCCGGCACCAAGGCACGCATGAAGGAAGTGCTGAAGGACATCCAGGACGGCACCTTCACCAAGAACTGGGTGGCCGAGTACGAAGCGGGTCTGCCGAACTACAACAGGTTCAAGCAGGCCGACCTGGAGCACCCGATCGAAAAGGTGGGCAAGGAACTGCGCGCCAAGATGGTCTGGTTGCAAGGACAGGCCGCGTAACCACGCGACCTCCCCCACCCGCTTTGCAAGGTTCCCCCATGAACTCTTCGACACATCGCAGCCCGCCGCCCAACGGCGCGCGCTGGCTGACCCAGGCGCTGGAGGCCGAAGGCGTCCGTACGCTGTTCGGCTATCCCGGTGGCACCATCATGCCGTTCTACGACGCGCTGGTGGATTCGTCGCTGAAGCACATCCTGGTACGCCATGAGCAGGGCGCGGCGCTGGCCGCCAACGGCTACGCCCGCGCCAGCAACCAGGTCGGCGTCTGCGTGGCCACCTCCGGCCCGGGCGCCTCGAACCTGGTCACCGGCATTGCCGATGCGATGCTGGATTCGGTCCCGATGGTCTGCATCACCGGCCAGGTCGGCACACCGCTGCTGGGCACCGACGCCTTCCAGGAGCTGGATGTGTTCGGCCTGACGATGCCGATCGTCAAGCACAGCTGGCTGGTGCGCAGCGTCGATGACCTGCCGCGCGTGGTCGCCGATGCGTTCCGCATCGCCCGCGAGGGCCGTCCCGGCCCGGTGCTGATCGACCTGCCCAAGGACGTGCAGCTGGCCGATGCCAGCCATCTGCCGGCCCATTTGCCCAGCAGCGTCGAACCGCCGCCGGCGCCGGCCGAGGCCGCCATCGCCGAGGCCATCGCCGCACTGGCGGCGGCGGAGAAGCCGGTGGTCTACGCCGGTGGTGGCATCGCGCTGGGTGATGCGGTGCAGGACCTGCGTGACTTCGTCGAGGCCAGCGCCATCCCCACCGTGATGACCCTGCGCGGCCTGGGTGCACTGCCGGCCAGTCATCCGCAGTCGCTGGGCATGCTGGGCATGCACGGCACCCGCGCGGCCAACATGGCGGTGCAGGAAAGCGACCTGCTGCTGGTGCTGGGTGCACGCTTCGACGACCGTGCCACCGGCAAGCTGGCCGAGTTCGCACCGTTCGCCCGTGTCGTCCACATCGATGCCGACGCCTACGAGATCTCCAAGCTGCGTAGCGCCGATGTCGCCGTGCCCGGCAATGTCGGCCATGCCATCCGCGCCCTGCGTGCGGCCTTCCCCTCCCCCAAGGCCCACCAGGACGCATGGCGCAAGCGCTGTGCACAGCATCGCGATCGTTTCGCAGCACGCTACGACGCGCCGGGCCAGCACATCTACGCCCCGGCGCTGCTGAAGCGCCTGAGCGAGCTGGCACCGGCCGATGCAGTGATCGCCTGCGATGTCGGCCAGCACCAGATGTGGGTGGCGCAGCACTGCCGCTTCAACCACCCGCGCAACCACCTGACCAGTGGCGCGCTGGGCACCATGGGCTTCGGCCTGCCGGCTGCGATGGGTGCGCAGTTTGCCTGCCCCGATCGCACCGTGGTGCTGGTGTCCGGCGACGGCAGCTTCATGATGAACGTGCAGGAGCTGGCCACCATCGCGCGCTGCCGCCTGCCGGTGAAGATCGTGCTGCTGGACAACAGTTCGCTGGGCATGGTGCGGCAGTGGCAGGAGCTGTTCTTCGCCGAGCGATACAGCGAGATCGACCTGTCCGACAACCCGGACTTCGTGGCACTGGCGCAGGTGTTCGGCATCGCCGCCACCCGCATCGACAACCGCGACGACGTGGAAGGCGGCCTGGCCGCGCTGCTGGCCGAACCGGGCCCGGCACTGTTGCACGTGGCCATCGATGCACGCGCCAACGTGTGGCCGCTGGTGCCGCCGAACACCGCCAACAGCACGATGCTGGAAAGCAATCCCGCCCACGCCCGCCAGGAGACCCCCAATGCAATACCGGCTTGACCTGGTGCTGCACCCGGCCGAAGGCGCGCTGCTGCGCGTGATCGGCATGGCCGAACGTCGCGGTTTTGCGCCGCGTGCGATCAACGGCGCACCGGTGGCCGCCGACGATGGCCGCTGGCACCTGCAGCTGGTGGTGGACGGCCAGCGCCCGGCGGAAACGCTGTGCCGGCAGATCGAGAAGATCTACGACTGCGTGTCCGTGCAGGTCACCGCCGTGGAAGGAGCATCCGTATGAACACCCGTACCGTAGCGACCACGGTGCCGGTACGGAGGCGTCTTCTTCGTCGCCCGTGCCCGCATGCGGCGGTCTTCCGCACCGCGCTGGTGGCCCATGCCGGCCGCTGACACCAGCCAGGAAAGCGATGTCGGCGACGTAAGCGTCGCCGACGTTCTGGCAGCGCAGGCCCGCCTGCGCCGCTTCCTGCCGCCCACGCCGCTGCACCATGCCGAACGCTTCGGCACCTGGCTGAAGCTGGAGAACCTGCAGCGCACCGGCTCCTACAAGGTACGCGGCGCGTTGAACGCGCTGCTGGCCGGTCGCGAGCGCGGCGATACCCGGCCAGTGATCTGCGCTTCGGCCGGCAACCATGCCCAGGGCGTGGCGTGGGCGGCCTACCGCCTGGACGTGCCGGCCATCACCGTGATGCCACACGGCGCACCGGCCACCAAGATCGCCGGCGTCGCTCACTGGGGCGCCACCGTGCGCCAGCATGGCACCAGCTATGACGAGGCCTACGCCTTCGCGGTCGAACTGGCACAGCGCCATGGCTACCGCTTCCTGTCCGCGTTCGACGATGCCGATGTGATCGCCGGCCAGGGCACCGTCGGCATCGAGCTGGCCGCGCACGCGCCGGACGTGGTGATCGTGCCGATCGGCGGCGGTGGGCTGGCCTCCGGCGTTGCACTGGCACTGAAATCACAGGGCGTGCGCGTGGTCGGCGCGCAGGTGGAGGGCGTGGATTCGATGGCACGTGCGATCCGTGGCGACGTGCGCGAGATCGCTCCCGTTGCCTCGCTGGCCGACGGTGTGCGGGTGAAGATTCCCGGCTTCCTGACCCGCCGCCTGTGCACCTCGCTGCTGGACGACGTGGTGATCGTGCGCGAAGCCGAGCTGCGCGAGACCCTGGTGCGGCTGGCGCTGGAAGAACACATCATCGCCGAGGGCGCCGGTGCACTGGCATTGGCCGCCGGCCGCCGCGTCGCCGGCCGCCGCAAATGCGCGGTGGTCTCCGGCGGCAACATCGATGCCGGCGTACTGGCCGGCCTGCTCACCGACATCCGTCCGCGCCCGCCACGCAAACCGCGGCGACGACGCAGCGAATCCCCGCGCTCGCCCAGCAAGGCCAGCGCCACCGCTTCCCACACCTCTTCCCCTTCCCCCCTGCAAGCCGTCACGCCCGCTGTCGAGGAGATTTCCCTGTGACCACCATCGAACGAATTACCACCCCACGCATCCGCATCTTCGACACCACCCTGCGTGACGGCGAGCAGTCCCCCGGCTGCAGCATGAGCCCGCCGCAGAAACTGGTGATGGCGCGTGCGCTGGACGAACTGGGCGTGGACATCATCGAGACCGGCTTCCCGGCCAGCTCACAGTCCGACCGCGAGGCGATGGCACTGATCGGCCGCGAACTGCGCCGCCCGAGCCTGACCCTGGCGGTGCTGTCGCGCTGCCTGCAGGCGGACATCGAAACCTCGGCACGTGCCCTGGAAGCCGCGGCCAACCCGCGCCTGCACGTGTTCCTGTCGACCAGCCCGCTGCACCGCGAGCACAAGCTGCGGATGACCCGCGAGCAGGTGCTGGAGTCGGTACGCAAGCATGTATCGCTGGCCCGCTCGTACATCGACGATGTCGAGTTCTCGGCCGAGGATGCCACCCGCACCGAGCTGGACTACCTGATCGAAGTGTCGCGCGCGGCGATCTCCGCCGGCGCCACCACCATCAACCTGCCCGACACCGTCGGCTTCACCACGCCGGAAGAGATCCGCGCGATGTTCCAGCAGGTCATCGCTGGCGTCGCCGACGTGCCGAATGCCGCCAATGTGATCTTCAGCGCGCACTGCCACAACGACCTGGGCCTGGCCGTGGCCAACTCGCTGGCCGCCATCGAAGGCGGCGCGCGCCAGGTCGAGTGCACCATCAACGGCATCGGCGAACGCGCCGGCAACTGCTCGCTGGAAGAGATCGCGATGGTGCTGAAGGTGCGCCAGGCCTTCTACGAGCAGGACAGTTCCATCAACACCCCGCGCATCGTCGGCACCTCGCAGCTGCTGCAGCGCCTGGTCGGCATGCCGGTACAGCGCAACAAGGCCATCGTCGGTGCCAATGCCTTCGCCCACGAATCAGGCATCCACCAGCACGGCATGCTGCGCCATCGCGGCACCTACGAAATCATGCGTCCGGAAGACGTGGGCTGGGAAGACTCGCAGATGGTGCTGGGCCGCCACAGTGGCCGCGCTGCCGTCGAAGCACGCCTGCGTGCGCTGGGCTTCTGGCTGGACGAAGACGAGCTGAAGCTGGTGTTCGAGCAGTTCAAGGGCCTGTGCGAGCAGCAGCGCGTGGTCACCGATGCCGACCTGCAGACGCTGATGCAGGGCGGCTCCAATGCACAGGGCTATCGACTGGCGTCGATGACCATCAGCGACGTCGGCAGCCGCGCGAATGCGCTGGTGGAACTGTCCGACCCGGACGGCAACCGCGTAGCCGAGACCGCGCAGGGCGACGGCCCGGTCGATGCGCTGTTCGGCGCGCTGTCGGCTGCCACCGGCGTGCAGCTGATGCTGGACAGCTACCACGTGCACAGCGTCGGCATCGGTGCCGATGCGCGCGGCGAAGCCAATCTGAGCGTGCGCCACGAGGGCGTGGAGTACGACGGCACCGGCACCAGCAAGGACATCATCGAAGCCTCCGCGCTGGCATGGCTGGATGTGGCCAACCGCCTGCTGCGCCAGCGTCAGGCTGCCGCCCACAGCAGCACCGACGTTGCCACCCCTGCCACCGCCTGAGGAACCCGACATGAGCGCCTTCGACACCCCCACCCCGACCAGCACCGCTGGCCAGCAGTGGAACGCCCAGGACTATGCAATCGACGCCGGCTTCGTGCCGCTGCTCGGCGGCGCGGTATCGCGCCTGCTCGACCCGCGCGCCGGTGAACGCATCCTCGACCTGGGCTGTGGCGATGGTGTGCTCAGCACCGAGCTGGCGCTCAGCGGCGCGCACATCCACGGTGTGGATGCCTCGCCGGAACTGGTGATCGCCGCGCGTGCGCGCGGCGTCGATGCGCAGGTGATGGATGGCCACGCACTGACCTTCAACGCCGAGTTCGATGCGGTGTTCAGCAATGCGGCACTGCATTGGATGGGCAACCCCGACCGGGTGATGGAAGGTGTGCGTCGCGCACTGCGTCCCGGTGGCCGCTTCGTCGCCGAATTCGGCGGCCATGGCAACGTGGCCACGATCATTGCTGCGGTACAGGCTGCACGCGTAGCCCACGGCCACGGCGCCAGTGCCTTCCAGTGGTACTTCCCCACTGCCGATGCCTATGCCGACCGCCTGCGCCAGCATGGCTTCCAGGTGCAACTGATCGAGTGCACGCCGCGCCCGACCGCACTGCCGACCGGCGTGGCCGGCTGGCTGCGGGTATTCGCCGCACCGCTGCTGGACGACCTGCCGGCCGAGGCACGCGCTACCGTGCGCGAGGCCGCAACCGCGCTGCTGGCGGAGCTGCCGCGCAATGCCGCCGGCCAGCCGCTGGCCGACTACGTGCGGCTGCGCGTGCTCGCCCGCCGTCGCTGACTTGACCGTTCCGCATTCTTTTCTGATGTTCGCTATTTCGTACTTCTGCCAGGCATACGCATGACTTCCGCACCCCGCACCCTGTACGACAAACTGTGGGACGCCCACGTGGTGGTTCCCGAATCCGACAGCGCGCCCGCCGTGCTGTACATCGACCTGCACCTGATCCACGAGGTAACCTCGCCGCAGGCGTTCACCGAGCTGCGCGAACGCGGCCTGTCACCGCGCAGGCCGGACCGCACCAAAGCGACGATGGACCACTCCACGCCGACCCTGCCGGCCGCCGCCGACGGAACGCTGCCCTACGCCAGCGCCGCCTCCGAGGCACAGGTCGCCACGCTGGCACGCAACTGCGCCGAGCACGGCATCGAACTGTTCGACATGGCTTCGGACAACCGCGGCATCGTCCACGTGATCGCGCCGGAACAGGGCTTCACCCAGCCCGGCATGACCATCGTCTGTGGCGACAGCCACACCTCCACCCATGGTGCGTTCGGTTCGCTGGCGTTCGGCATCGGCACCAGCGAAGTCGGCCACGTGCTGGCTACGCAATGCCTGCTGCAGCGCAAGGCGAAGACCTTCGCGATCACCGTCGACGGCCCGCTGGCGCCGGGCGTCGGCGCCAAGGACGTGGTCCTGCATATCATCGGCGTGATCGGCGTCAACGGTGGTACCGGCCATGTCATCGAGTTCCGTGGCAGCACCATCGAAGCGATGGACATGGAACAGCGCATGACCCTGTGCAACATGTCGATCGAAGCGGGCGCGCGCGCCGGCATGGTCGCTCCCGACCAGGTCACCTTCGACTTCGTCGCCGCTACGCCGCGCGGGCCCAAGGGCGCCGATTTCGATGCTGCAGTGACGCGCTGGCAGCAGCTGCGCAGCGATGAGGGCGCGCGCTTCGACAGCGAAGTACACATCGACGCTGCCGACATCCGCCCGACCCTGACCTGGGGCACCCACCCGGGCACCGCCATCGCGGTGGATGCGCCAATTCCCGCGGCCAACGACGCCGCCGCACAGAAGGGCCTGGACTACATGCATTTCCAGGCCGGCAAGGCGCTGGCCGGAACACCGGTGGACGTGGTGTTCGTCGGTTCGTGCACCAACGGCCGCCTGAGCGACATGCGCGAAGTGGCGCAGGTGCTGCGCGGCCGTCGCGTCGCCGAGCGGGTACGCATGCTGGTGGTGCCGGGCTCGGAGATCGTCAAGCGCGAGGCCGAGGCCGAGGGCATCCACGAGATCGTGCGCGCGGCCGGTGCCGAGTGGCGCGAGCCGGGCTGCTCGATGTGCATTGCCATGAACGGCGATCTGGTCGCACCCGGCCAGTTGGCCGTGAGCACCAGCAACCGCAACTTCGAGGGCCGCCAGGGCCCCGGTTCGCGCACGCTGCTGGCCTCGCCGATGAGCGCGGCGTGGGCCGCGGTGAACGGGCACGTTGCCGATACCCGCGAACTGTTCGCACAGGAGGTGGCGTGATGGCCGGTTTCCGTACCCTGACCTCGTCCAGCGTGGTGCTGGCGCAGACCAACATCGACACCGACCAGATCATTCCGGCACGGTTCCTGTCCACCACCGAACGCGCCGGCCTGGGCCGCAACGCATTCAATGACTGGCGCTGGCAGGCCGACGGTTCGCCCGTGGCCGACTTCGCCTTCAACCAGCCGCACAACGCCGGCCGCAGCATCCTGCTGGCGGGCCGCAACTTCGGCTGCGGTTCCTCGCGCGAACATGCGCCGTGGGCACTGACCGACCTGGGCCTGCGCGCCATCGTCAGCAGCGAGATCGCCGACATCTTCCGCGGCAACGCGCTGAAGAACGGCCTGCTGCCCATCGTGCTGGACGAGGCCGACGTGCAGGCGCTGATGCAGCGGCCAGACGATGAGCTGACCATCGACGTGGCCGCGCGCGAGCTGCGCACCCCCGACGGCCGCGTCTATTCCTTCCCGCTGGATGGCTTCTCGCAGACCTGCCTGCTGGAAGGTGTCGACCAGTTGGGGTATCTGTTGGGCCGTGTCCCTGAAATCGAACGCTACGAGAGTGAGCATGCACGCTGAAATTGTTGTCCTGCCCGGTGATGGCATCGGCCCGGAAGTGGCCGCCGCCGCGGTTGCCGTCCTGAAGGCGGTCGCCGAACGCTTCAACCACACCTTCACCTTCAGCGAGCACGACATCGGTGGCGTCGCCATCGATCGCCATGGCGAGCCACTGCCGGCGTCGACCCTGGAAGCCTGCAAGGCCGCGAACGCGGTGCTGCTGGGCGCGGTGGGTGGCCCGAAGTGGTCCGATCCGAACGCCAAGGTGCGTCCGGAACAGGGCCTGCTTGCGATCCGCAAGGCGCTGGGCCTGTACGCCAACCTGCGCCCGGTGCGCACCCATGAAGCCGCGCTGCACGCCTCGCCGATCAAGGCCGAGCTGCTGCAGGGCGTGGACTTCGTGGTGGTGCGTGAACTGACCGGCGGCATTTACTTCGGCGACAAGACCCGCGACGCCGACAGCGCCAGCGACCTGTGCCGCTACACCGTGGCCGAGATCGAACGCGTGCTGCGCAGTGCCTTCCGCCTGGCGCAGCAGCGTCGCGGCAAGGTCACCTCTGTAGACAAGGCCAATGTGCTGGAAACCTCGCGCCTGTGGCGTGACGTGGCCGCGCGCATCGGCCGCGAGGAGTTCCCGGATGTAGCGCTGGAGCACCAGCTGGTTGATTCGATGGCGATGCACCTGCTGGCCAAGCCGCGCGAGTACGACGTGATCGTCACCGAGAACATGTTCGGCGACATCCTCACCGACGAAGCCTCGATGCTGGCCGGCTCGCTGGGCCTGCTGCCGTCGGCCTCGCTGGGTGAGCCGGGCGCAGTTGGCATCTATGAGCCGATCCATGGTTCGGCGCCGGATATCGCCGGCAAGGGCATCGCCAATCCGTACGCAACGATCTTCAGTGCGGCGATGCTGCTGCGCCATTCGCTGGGCCTGGAAGCAGAAGCCGCAGCGGTGGAAGCCGCCGTGCACGCCGTGCTGGATGATGGTGTGTTCACTGCCGACCTGGCCGCCAAGGGCCAGGCGGTGAGTACCGCCGCCGCGACAGATGCGGTGCTGGCGAAGCTGGGCTGATGCATGACGGTGCCGGGCATTGCCCGGCACCGGCGCGCACGCATAGGGCTACCGTCCTCTGTGGACCGCCTTGGACGTCGCACACCCCATCAGTGTGCGCCCATCGGTGATGCGCACCACGAAGCGCTCGCGCGGCCGCTCCTGCAGAGGTGATGCCGGCAAGGTCCAGATGATTTCCCCGGCCGCCTTAGCACCTGGAATCGCCGCCTGAAGTGCATCGTCGACGGGCACCATGCCCAGGTCCGCTGCAACATGGCCTGACGCGTAGCTGGGCTCGATCATCACCGACGACACGGTCAGGCCATGCACGGTGATCGGCGCATCGAGCGTTATCCGCTCACAACGGGAGCCGCCTTCGCGAGCCATGCATGCAGGTGCGTCCAGCGCGCGTACCTGCGCCGGCCACCCAAGCGGGCTGTGCGCGCTGACACGCGTCCAGAATTCGCCAAAGCGCTGCCAGGCCGCCGCGTCCGCGCGGCACTCCAGAACCGCTACCAGGTCCTCGCGCAGGCGGTCGGCCGCCTGCTGGTCGTCCAGTTTCTGATATCGCTCCAGGTAATCACACGACAGGCGGTTGCCTGCGCCTTCGCTTCGTATCACCCGCCAGGCCTGTGCCGCCGCAGCAACGGCCGACGCTGGTTGCCACCAGGCCCGGAACGGCTCGTGCAGCGTGCTGGTCCGCATCCGCAGGCCGTCCTCAGCCACAATCCGCTCACGCTGCACCGCATCGAGGAACATGCCCAGACCGAGGTCGTCAGCCAGCAGCTCGCGGGTGGTGATGCCGTTGGCGGTGATGGGCGCAGGCAGTTCGATGCGCGTGACCGCGCTCTCGATCTCGGGGTGATCGGCTGCGATGAAGCGCCAGCCACGCAGGTGCGCCGGTCGTTCCGTTGCAGAGCCATAGCGGACGACCCGCAGCTGGCTGCCCAGTGCCTGCCGCACCGCAGGTGTCGCGCGGCATTCCAGCACTGCGATCAGGTTCTGCTGGAACTGCTGGGCATCGGTTCCTGCGGGCGTTGCATCGGCAACGCCGCTGGAGGCAATCAACATCAACGTGAAAGCTTGGAACGTGCGAGGGAACATGCTGGCACTCCGGGCCCAGAACAGCCGGCTATTGTGCCCGTGGACGGCCTACAGGATGAAGCGTCGAGCATGGCGCGACGCTTCAGGTCCTCCCCAATCGCGCGTGATTCGTCTCTACTTGGTGGTGTAACCGCCATTGACCAGGATGGTCTGCCCGGTCATCCACCAGCCATCGGTGACCAGGAAACGGATCCACGGCACGATGTCGGCGATGTCGGTCAGGCCGGTACGGGTGAAAGGCGACAGTGCCGCAGCCGTCTTGTGGTACGCCTGCGCATCGGCACTCTCGGCCGGATAGAAGAACGGCGTGTCCATCGGACCGGGGCCGATCGCCGTCACCGAGATGCCGCGCTCACCGAACTCCTTCGACGCCGCACGGGTGAAGTGCTCGACCGGCGCCTTGGTACCGGCGTAGCTGGAATAGAACGGCGTGAACGCGCCCAGCAACGAGGTGACCAGGGTGCAGATGCGACCGCCGTCATTGACGTTTCGACCGGCTTCCTTGAGGAAGAAGAACGCGGTCTTCGCATTGACCGCGCTCATCTCGTCGTACTCGGCTTCGCTGATCTCCAGCATCGGCTTCTTCAGCACTTTGCCGACGGTATTGATGGCGATGTCCGGCCGGCCGACTGCAGCCACGGCATCGGCGAACAAGCGCTCCATCGCTGCGGCCGAAGTCAGGTCGCCCTGCAGCGCCACCGCCTTGCTGCCAGCAGCCTGTACGGCGGCGACCGTTGCTTCCGCATCAGCCTGGGTGGCGGCACTGTTGTAGTGGATGACGATGGCCTTGGCGCCCTGGCTGGCAAAGTCGCGGGCGATCAGTCCGCCCAGGTTCTTGGCGCCACCGGCGATCAGCACGGTCTTGCCCTTGAGGGAATGGTCGGTCATGGCGTTTGTCTCAGGAGGGGGCTACCCGGGGTGGCAACCCTGCCCTGACGACGATATCGTGCAGAAAATGCGGATAAAGCCCGCCACATTGACTTAACTTTCCAGAGCCAGCGAACAATGGACCGGATCGACCGCTTCCGTATCTTCACCCGGGTGGTGGAGAGCGCCAGCTTCACCCGCGCCGCCGACCAGCTCGGCCTGCCCCGCTCCACGGTATCGGCGGCCATCGCCGAACTGGAGCAGCGGCTCGGCACCCGCCTGCTGCAGCGATCGACCCGTCGGGTGTCCACCACCCATGATGGGGACGTGTTCCATGCCCGCTGCCTGCGCCTGATCGAAGAGGTTGAAGACGCCGAATCGCTGTTCCGGCAGGACGACGCGCAGCCGGTGGGCCTGCTGAAGATCGACGTGCCCAGCCGCATCGGCCGCCGCATCATTGCCCCGGCGCTGCCCGACTTCTTCGCGCGCCATCCACAGGTGGAAGTGGACCTGGGCATGACCGACCGCGCGGTGAACCTGATCGAGGACGGTTGCGATGCGGTCCTGCGGGTCGGTCAGTTGGGTGACTCCAGCCTGGTGGCGCGCACACTGGGCCAGCTCGACTTCGTCAACGTTGCCGCGCCGGCCTACCTGCGCGAGCACGGTGTGCCGCAGCATCCTGCCGACCTGCAGCAGCACCGCGCGGTGAACTATGCATCGCCGACCACGGCACGGGTGGAACCGTGGGAATGGCAGGACGGTGGCCAGCTGCGCACGCTGCCGATGCCTGGCTGGGTACGGGTGAACAGCGCCGAGGCGTCCATCGCGTGCTGCGTGGCCGGACTGGGGCTGCTGCAGATTCCGCGCTACGACGTGCAGGCCGAACTGCAGTCAGGCGCATTGGTGGAGGTAATGCCGCAGTACGTGGCGCAGCCCTTGCCGGTGACGCTGTTGCAACCGCACCGGCAACACCGTGCGCAACGCGTGCAGGTGTTCATCGAATGGCTGGTGCCACTGCTACGAACCGGCCTGAAGCTGCAGTAGATCCACGCCATGCGTGGATGCTTCTGTAGAGTCGAGCCATGCTCGACTCATCCCATCATCGCGCGAAGAGCAGCCGAGCATGGCTCGGCTCTACAGAAAGCAGGTCCCGCGAGCAGATCAATCCACACCATGCGTGGATGCATGCATCAGTGCCAACCAAGGTTGGCACCCACCAGGCCCACCGCGGTAGATCCACACCATGCGTGGATGTGCACCTCGTGGATGGAGTCAGAGCCCATTCCCAGCGGGAAAGGGATCCGACCCTGGCCGCAGAACCCGGGGCATTACGCCCCGGATTCATCCGGTTTCACCCGGAACCACGCCGCGTACAGCGCCGGCAGGAACACCAGGGTCAGCACGGTGCCCACGATCAGGCCACCCATGATCGAGATTGCCATCGAGCCATAGAACGCACTGCGCGACAGCGGAATCATCGCCAGCACCGCTGCCAGCGCGGTCAGCACGATCGGGCGGAAACGGCGCACCGTGGCATCGATGATCGAATGCCAGCGGTCATGCCCGGCATCGATGTCCTGCTGGATCTGGTCGATCAGGATCACCGAGTTGCGCATGATCATGCCGGCCAGTGCAATCGTGCCCAACAGCGCTACGAAGCCGAACGGCGCGCGGAACAGCAGCAGGAACAACGTCGCACCGATGATGCCCAGCGGCGCGGTCACCAGCACCATCGCCGCACGCGAGAAGCTGCGCAGCTGCAGCATCAGCAATGTCGCCACCACCACCAGGAACAGCGGCATGCCGGCCTTGATCGAGTTCTGGCCACGTGCCGAATCTTCCACGGTACCGCCGGTTTCCAGCAGGTAGCCGCTGGGCAGTTCGGCACGGATGCCGTCGAGCGTCGGCAGGATCTGGTGCACCACGTCCAGCGGCTGCATGCCATCACTGATGTCGGCGCGCACGGTCACCGTCGGCAGGCGGTTGCGGTGCCAGATGATGCCGTCCTCGAAGCCGTACTCCATCGTCGCCACCTGCGACAGCGTTATGCTGCCGCCGTTGGCGGTGGGCATCGACAGGCTGGACAGCAGCTCCAGCTGGTTGCGCTCATCGGCCGGCCCGCGCAGCAGCATCTCGATCTGGCGGTTGCCTTCGCGGTACACGCTCACCGACTGCCCGGCCAGTGAACTGGACAGGAACTGGCTGACCTGGGCACTGCTCACGCCCAACGCGCGGGCACGCTCCTGGTCGATCACCAGCCGCACCACCTTGCTCGGCTCGCTCCAGTCCAGGTTGACGTTCATCACGTGCGGGTTCTCACGCACCTTGGCTTCGACCTGGCGCGCGATCGCCTGCACCTTCTCGATGTGCTCGCCGGAGATGCGCATCTGCACCGGGTAACCGACCGGCGGACCATTTTCCAGGCGGGTCACGCGCATCTGCACGTCCGGGAACTTCGGAATCACTTCGTGCAGCAGCCAATCACGGGTGCTTTCGCGTGATTTGATGTCCTTGGCCAACACCACGAACTGGGCGAAGTTGGTGGCCGGCAGCTGCTGGTCCAGCGGCAGATAGAAACGCGGCGAACCGGTGCCCACGTAGGACACGTAGTTGGCGATGCCCTCGCGGTTGGACAGCAGCTTCTCCAGCTTCTCGGCCTGGGCCTGGGTCGAGCGCAACGACGCGCCCTCGGCCAGCTCGATGTCCACCATCAGTTCCGGCCGGGTCGAATCCGGGAAGAACTGCTGCGGCACGAAGCGGAACATCATCAGCGAGAACACGAACAGGGCGATGGTCGCGGCGATCACCCACCAGCGGTGGCGCAGGCAGCCATCGAGGAAGCGACGGAAGCTGCGGTAGAACGGGCGCTGGTACGGATCATGGTCGTGCCCGTGCTGTGGCGGTGCGATCAGGTTGGCCAGCGCCGGATAGCGGTCGGCCCACTGCTGGCGCTTGGCCAGCCAGCGCGCGGACAGGCTGCCCGGCTTCGGCGGCTGCGGATTGAACAGGTCCGGCAGCATCTTGTCGCCCAGGTACGGGATGAACAGCACTGCGGCAATCCACGACACCACCAGTGCGATGGTCACCACCTGGAACAGCGAACGGGTGTACTCGCCGGTGCTCGATGCGGCCGTGGCGATCGGCAGGAAGCCGGCCGCCGTGATCAGCGTACCGGTCAGCATCGGGAACGCGGTCGACTCCCAAGCGAAGCTGGCCGCGCGCAGGCGGTCGTAACCCTGCTCCATCTTGGTGGCCATCATCTCCACCGCGATGATCGCATCGTCCACCAGCAGGCCCAGCGCCAGCACCAGCGCGCCCAGCGAGATCTTGTGCAGGCCGATGTCGAAGTAGTGCATGACGAAGAAGGTCATCGCCAGCACCAGCGGGATGGTCACACCCACCACCAGGCCGGTGCGCAGGCCCAGCGAGAAGAAGCTGACCAGCAGCACGATCACCACCGCTTCGGTCAGCACCTGCACGAACTCGCCGACCGACTCCTCCACCGACTGCGGCTGGTCGGACACCTTGCGCAGCTGCATGCCGGCCGGCAGGGTCTTCTGCAGCCGTTCGAACTCGGCATCAAGGTTGGCGCCGAGCTTGAGGATGTCACCGCCATCCTTCATCGCCACCGCCAGGCCGATGGCCTCTTCGCCCATGAAGCGCATCTTCGGCGACGCCGGATCGGCGAAGCCGCGCTTGACCTCGGCAATGTCACCCAGGTGCACGGTGCGGTCGCCAGCGCGGATCGGGAACTGGCGGATCGCTTCGATGTCGTTGAACTGGCCAGTCACGCGCAGCTGCACGCGGTCGGTGGCGGTTTCAAAGAAGCTGGTGCCGGTGATCGCATTCTGGTCGGCCAGCGCCTGCTGTACCTGCTGCATCGACACGCCCAGCGTCGCCAGGCGGGTGTTGGACAGCTCGATCCACACCTTCTCGTCCTGCAGGCCGACCAGGTCGATCTTGCCGACGTCAGGCACGCGCTGCAGTTCCAGCTGGATGCGGTCGGCGTAATCACGCATCACCGCGTAGTCGAAGCCCTTGCCGGTCAACGCATAGATGTTGCCGTAGGTGTCGCCGAACTCATCGTTGAAGAACGGGCCGACGATTTCGCGTGGCAGCGTCGAGCGGATGTCGCCCACGCGTTTGCGTACCTGGTACCAGAGGTCCGGGATCTGCTTGGAACGCAGGCTGTCGCGCGCCATGAAGATGATCTGCGACTCGCCCGGTCGCGAGTACGAGCGGATGAACTCATACTCGCCGGTGTTCATCAGTGCCTTCTCGAGCGGCTCGGTCACCTGCCGCGAGACCTGTTCGGCGGTGGCACCCGGCCACAGCGTGCGCACCACCATTGCCTTGAAGGTGAACGGTGGATCTTCGGACTGGCCCAGATGCTTGTACGACCACGCACCGATCAGCGCGAACGCCAGCATCGCGAACAGCACCAGGGGTCGGTTGGCCAGCGCCCACTCGGATAGATTGAAGCGGCGCACCGGCTTACTCCTTGGCCTTGGCGGCAGCCGCCGGCGCGGCCGGCTTCAGCACCGGACGGTTCTGCCGATCCACGGCGATCACCGGCTGGCCCGCCCGCAACAGGTGGCCACCGGCGGCAACCACCCAGTCACCCGCGTTCACGCCGGACAGCACCGGCACGCTCTCGCTGCCAAACGCACCGGTGGTGACCACTGCGGCCTTCAGCGTGCTGTTGGCCGGATCGACCACCCACACGCTGGCGGCACCATTGGCACCGCGCTGCAGTGCGCCCAGCGGCAGCTGCAGGGTGCCGTGGCGGCCGGCGCTGCTGTAGACGCGTGCACTCTGGCCCAGCTCGACATCGGCCAGCGCATCGGCTGCCAGGCTGACCCGGGTTGCATAGGTGCGTGCCTGCGGATCGGCGGCGGCAGCGATCTCGCGGATCGTGCCCGGCAGGCGCTGGCCCGGGCGGTTCCACAACTCCACCTCGACCGGCTGGCCAACCGCATAATCGCGGATGGTGGCTTCGGGCAGGTCGATCAGCACTTCGCGGCCACCGTCGGCGGCCAGGTTGAAGATGGTCTGGCCGGCGGACACCACCTGCCCGGCCTCGGCCTCGCGGCTGGCGATCACGCCGTCGGCCGGTGCACGCAGCTGCGCGTAGTCGGCCTGGTTGCGCAGCACATCGAGGTTGGCGCGGGCGGCGTTGGCCTGGCCCTGTGCCGCTTTGAACGCGGCCGACTGCTGGTCCAGCTGCGAACGGCTGACCAGTTGCTGGTCGGCCAGCACCTGGTAGCGCTTGAGGTCATCGCGGGCACGCACCAGGTCGGCTTCAGCTGCGGCCAGCTGCGCCTGCGAAGCGCGGGCCTGCAACGCGAAGTCGGCTGCATCCAGCTCGGCCAGCACGTCGCCCTTCTTTACTCGCTGCCCGGCATCGACATGGCGCTTGACCAGGTTGCCACCGACGCGGAACGACAGCGGGCTTTCCTGCCGGGCACGCACCGTGCCCGGGAACGCCGCCGGCGCCTGTCCGGCCTGTTCGCCGGGTTGAACCACCAGTACCGGCACGGCCGCCTGTGGCGCCTGTTCCTGTCCCGAACAGGCTGCCAGCGCAGCCACCCACACCATACCGCCCATCCAGCGCACGATCTTCATCGGTCAACGTCCTGAAAACGCAGGGTTGCAACTAAGGGGGGAGCCGCGACTGCCGGCCCAATTTAATAAACCGGCCGGTATAGTATAAATATCGAACCGCTTGGTCTAGTATTGTCGCGATGAGTTCTCCCACTTCCCGCAAGCCGTCGGCCAAGCCCGCTGCCAAGGCCGCCGGACCCGGGCGTCCCAAGGACCTCGGCAAGCGCGCGGCGATCCTTGAAGCAGCCAAGGCACTGTTCATCGAACAGGGCTATACCGGCGTGAGCATGGACACCATCGCTGCTCAGGCGGGCGTCTCGAAGCTGACTGTGTACAGCCACTTCGGCGACAAGGAGACCCTGTTCTCCGAGGCCGTGCAGTCAAAATGCATTGAAATGCTGCCCGATGCCCTGTTCGTGGCCGACGCGGATGGCCCGCTGCGCGACCAGCTGATCGGCATCGGCCTGGCCTTCTTCGAACTGATCACCTCCGACGCGGCAATCTCGATCCAGCGCATGATGATGGCGCCGGAGACCGATGAGCGCCTGCGCGAGCTGTTCTGGCAGGCCGGCCCGGAGCGTACCTGCGAGGCCCTGGCCGACTTCCTGCGCGCGCGCGGCGAACGCGGCGAGCTGGACATCCCCGACTATTACCTGGCCGGCCAGCAGTTCCTGACTCTGGTCAAGGGCGAAGTGCACATGCATATGATGTGCGGCATGCCACTGTCACCGGTGGAGTGCGACCCTCTTGCCCATGTGACCGCCAGCATCGACTTCTTCCTGCGCGCCTATGCGCCGCGAGGGGCCGGTACGGCTGAATAACCAAAACTGAACGAACCGGAGGTCGCGATGACTTCCGGCACTGCGACCCCGGCCACCCGGCAGCTGATGCTCTGGGCGCGCCGCCGGCCTCCGGCACCGGTAAAATGGCCGGCCCACTGCGCTGGATTTGAACCTCATGACGATTGATTACGCCCACGCCCGCGAACTGATGGTGGAACAGCAGATCCGTCCCTGGGACGTGCTGGACATCAAGGTGCTCGACGTCCTGGCCCGCCTGCCGCGCGAGGCCTTTGTCGCCGATGCACACCGGGCACTGGCCTATGCCGATGTCGAACTGCCGATCGGCCATGGCCAGAAGATGATGAAGCCGGTCATCGAGGGCCGTACCCTGCAGGCACTGGATCTGCAGCCGGGTGACGAAGTGCTGGAAATCGGCACCGGCAGCGGCTTCCTGGCAGCCTGCATCGGCGCGCTGGCGCGCGACGTGCTGAGCCTGGAGATCGACCCGGAACTGGCCGCCGCCGCGCGTGCCCGCCTGGACGCTTCCGGCCTGGGCACCAACGTCCGCGTGGAAGTGGCTGACGCCCTGTCCTGGCAGACCGAACGCCGCTTTGACGTGATCTGTGTCACTGGTGCGGTCGACGTGGTGCCGTCACAGTTTGCTTCGTGGCTGCGTCCGGGTGGTCGCCTGTTCGTGATTCACGGCCGCTCGCCGGCGATGGAGGCCCTGCTGGTCAAGGCCGACGGCAGCACCGAGTCCCTGTTCGAGACCGATATTGATTACCTGCGCGGTGCCGCCCCGGCACCCCAGTTCCACCTCTGAGTCCAAGGAAGCCGCAATGATCCGCCGATCCCTCGCTGTTGCGCTGGCCACTGCCCTGCTGCCGTTGTCCGCCCATGCCGCCGACCTGCTGCAGGTCTACGAGATGGCGCGCAACGGCGATCCGCAGTTGTCCGCCGCCGAATCGACCCGGCTGGTCGACAAGGAAGGCGCCGTGCAGGCGCGCGCCGCCCTGCTGCCGCAGATCGACGGCACGGCCACGTTGAACCGCTCGCGCAGCGAAGCCGACCATGACGCCAACTCCGGCACGGTCACCAGCAAGCGCCGCAACTACACGATCAACGGCAGCCAGACGCTGTTCAACTGGACCCAGATCAACAACCTGCGTTCGCAGCGCGAGCTGAGCAAGGCGGCGGACTTCACCCTCGATTCGGCCAACGACAGCCTGATCGTGCGCACCTCGGCGGCCTACTTCAACGTGCTGGTGGCGATCGAATCGCTGAATGCCGCACAGACCAACGAAGCGGCCGCGAAGAAGCAGTTCGACTTCGCCGACAAGCGCCTGGAAGTGGGCCTGGCGCCGATCACCGACGTGCACGAAGCACGCGCCCAGTACGACCAGGCGCGTGCCAACACCATCGTTGCGCAGAACACCCTGGCCGATAACTACCAGGCCCTGACCGAACTGACCGGCCAGCCGGTGGTCAACCTGCGCGGCCTGCCGGCCGACTTCCGTCCGGAAGTGCCGGCCAACCGCGGCAACATCGATGAGCTGGTGCACCAGGCCACCAACCAGAATCCGGCGCTGAAGGCGCAGGAACTCAAGGTCAGTGCCGCCGAAGCCGGCGTGCAGGCCGCCCGTGGTGGTCACTACCCCACCCTGTCGCTGGGCGGCAGCTGGGGCAAGAGCGCGACCTGGGGTGACAGCACCGGCGCCGGTTCGCTGTCGCCGGACGCGCGCACCAACAGCATCGGCCTGACCCTGAGCGTGCCGATCTTCTCCGGCGGTGCCACCCAGTCGGGCGTGCGCCAGGCGCTGGCCCAGCGTGACATCGCCCAGGACGGCTACGAACAGCAGAAGCGCGCCCTGGACCGCAACACCCGCAATGCCTACCAGACCCTGGTGCAGGGCATCAGCGAAGTGGAAGCCCGTCGCCTGGCGGTGGTTTCGGCACAGAGCGCCTACGACGCATCGCAGGTTGGCCTGGAAGTCGGTACCCGCACCGTGCTGGACGTGATCCAGAACCAGCGCATCCTGTTCTCGGCGCAGCTGGATTACGCCAACGCCCGCTACACCTTCCTGCAGAACCGCCTGCTGCTGAGCCAGTCGCTGGGTGCGCTGGATGTGGCCGAGCTGCAGGACGTGAACCGCCTGCTGACCCAGGACGCGGGCAACCCGTCGACGACCACGCACTGAGTCGTCGCCCTGCCGGCAACGAAGAAGCCACCCGCGAGGGTGGCTTTTTTGTGGGCGTTGCACGGCGATCAGCCGGGCCAGACGCGCATCCGCTCCACTGCGGCCAACACGCACAGTGCCGCAGCCACGGGCGCAAGCACCGGCAAGACGCGTGAGGATGACGCCTGCACGCGAAGCACGGCCAGGCACAAGGCCGCCATCACCAGCAGGGTTGCCGAACCAGGCAGCACCGGCAGCGCACCGACGGGCAGCACCAGCGCCAGCATCGCCGCCGACAACACCACCGCGCCGCACGCCAGTCGCGCCCGCAATCCCGGCGCTGCATGGCGGGCCGCAGGCCACAGCTGCATCGCCAGGCGCGCAGCCCCCCCCATCAACACCAGCAGCAGCGCCGCCAACCCTGCCGCGCCGGCCAGTGGCAGCAACGGCATCATCCAGTGCAGCTGCGGGTGCTGCTGCAGTGCCACCGACAACGGTCGCGTACTGGCCAATGCCGGAAACTCCACCAGGCCTGCCTGCAACGCGGCCAGCACGATGAGCAGCAACATGGCCAGCAGCAGCACCCCCGCCAGCAGCAGCGGCTGTCGTGCGTTCTCCTGCCGGCCCGTGCCGGGAAATCCCAGTGCAAGGCCAACACTGGCGAACACACCGAGCAGCGGTACGCTCGCCGCCAGCACCCCACCCAGACCGAAACGATAAGGCGCCGTTGCTTCCGGCAACCATGGGACCCAAAGTGCGTAGTGCACGTAACGCGCCGCCAGGGCCAGCAGGAGCAGGCCGATGCCGATCTTCATCGTCAGCAGCGCACAGGCAACCAGTACCGCGCGACGTGGCGGCAGCAACCCGACCACGCCAAGCAGAAGCAGGCCGAACATCGCCGCCAGCTCATCCGGCATGGCGTTGCCGGCATCGATGCCGCAGCGGAGGAGGAACACGCGCAGATGACTGGCCATGGATTGCGCCGCGCCGGCACTGGTCGCCACCAGCTCCAGCAGCAACATGCCACCCAGCAGGCCGGCGGATGACCTGCCCCATCCCGCGCGCAGCAGACCCTGCAGACCAGCGACGGGCAGTTGCTGGTTCAGGACGTGCAGACAGTACAGCAGGGGCATGGTGCCGAGCGCGGCCAACAACAGACTCAGTACGATGGCCGGTCCCGCCTGCGCGGCGGTGTGCTGACCGACCAGAGCGATCACGCTGCCACCCAGCAGCAGCGTCAGTGCCACCGTCGCGACGTGATCCCTGCCGAGGCAGGCATCCCGATCGCAGCTGTTGTCGCTGTCCATCGCAAGTCCCCTTGATATCCGCCCAGGTGCGGTCGGCAGCAGGCTGGCAGCCTGCGCCACGGGGCGGTATCAGAATCTGTGCCGGGGGCTCCGCGATGTGACCGCAGACACGATGGAAGGCCCGCAACCGGTCCTTCTGCGACAGGATTCCGGTCGCTAAGCAGAATTGATGCAGTCGATCACGTCAGCCGACCGGCCTGCTGCCGGTATCCGCCTCAGCTCCGCGGTGGTGGCAGATGCGGCGCGACCAGCGCCAGCGTGCGCTGCAGGGCGCCTCGGCCATTGCTGACCAGCGTGCAGCCAGCGCGCGCCATGTCCTGGCGCGCCTGTACATCGTCGAGCAGGTGCTGCAACAGGTCGCCGACCGCCTGCACGTCCTCGCCGATCAGCAGTGCGCCGGCCTCACGCATGCGGCGCGAGATCTCGGCGAAGTTGTGCAGGTGCGGGCCGGTCACGGCAGCAGTGCCCATCGCCGCCGGCTCCAGCAGATTGTGGCCACCGATCGGCTGCAGGCTGCCACCGACAAATGCCACCTGCGCGCAGGCATAGAACGGCATCAGCTCGCCCAGGGTGTCGATGACGAACACGTCGGTGTCGGCCTCGGGCCACTGCTTCGCGCGCCGGGTGGCCACGTTCCAGCCCTGTTCGCGCGCCAGCGCCTCTACCTTCGGGAAGCGCTCGGGATGCCGCGGCGCCCATAGCAGCAGCAGGTCGGGATGCTGCTGGCGCAGGCGACGGTGCAGGTCGACCACCGCCTGTTCTTCACCATCGTGGGTACTGGCGGCGATCCACACCGGGCGCCCGGCCGGCACGCGGGCGTGGAACTGCTCGACGAAGCCCTGCACGTCCGGCGTGGTGATGTCGAACTTCAGGTTGCCCAGCGCCTGGACCTGCTCCGGGGCAGCGCCCAGCTGCACGAAGCGGTCCGCGTCATCCTGCGACTGCGCGGCCACGCAGGTGACCGTACGCAGGGCGCGCCGGATCAGCGCCGCCAGCAGCCGGTAGCCGCGCAACGAACGTGCAGACAGGCGCGCATTGAGGATGTAGACCGGAATGCCCCGGTCACGGCAGCCGAACAGCATGTTCGGCCAGAGTTCGGTTTCCAGGATCAGCGCCAGGCTGGGCTGGAAGTGACCGAGGAAGCGATTGACGCTGCCGGGCACGTCGTACGGCAGGTAGACGTGGTCCAGGGCATCGCCCCACAGCGCGCGCACGCGCTCGGAGCCGGTCGGGGTGATGGTGGTGATGACCCAGCGGATGTCCGGGCGCTGCTCACGCAGGGCGTTGACCAGCGGCGCGGCGGCATTGACCTCGCCCACCGACACCGCGTGCAGCCAGACCCGTGGCTGGCCGGTCGGCTGTGGATAGGAGGCGTAGCGCTCGTCCCAGCGCCGGAAGTATTCACGGACCCGGAAGCCGCGCCAGACCAGGTGGTACACGGTGATCGGCAGCAGGATGTAGAGCACGACCGAATACAGGCCGCGCAGGATCCATTCGACAGGGTCTTTACGCATGCGGCAAGGATACGGGAGCCCCCCGGGAAAGACACGCGGCCGCCTTGGTAGAATGGGGCAATGTCCGATGCCACCACCGCCGTCCGCCCGTCGCTGCGCGATCCGCGCAACTGGCCGATGTTCGCCGCCATGTTCGGCGCCTTCGCCATCGCCCGCCTGCCGTGGATGCTGCAGCGTGCGCTGGGCCGGGGCGTCGGCTGGATCACCTGGCGCCTGCTCGGCAGCCGCCGTCGCGCCGCCGAGGTCAATCTGCAGCTGTGCTTCCCCGAAAAGGATGAAGCCTGGCGCCAGCGTCTGGTACGCGACAGCTTCGATGCGCTGGGCGTGGGCGTGTTCGAGTGCATCCGTGCCTGGTGGGGCAGTATCGACCGCATCCGCCCGCAGGTGCAGATCGAAGGCCTGGAGCACCTGCGGCAGATGCAGGCCGAAGGCCGTGGCGTGCTGCTGGTCTCCGGCCACTTCATGACCCTGGAGATGTGCGGGCGCCTGCTGTGCGACTACGTTGATCTTTCGGGCATGTACCGCAAGCACAAGAACCCGGTATACGAATGGGCGGTGAAGTTCGGCCGCCTGCGCTATGCCAAGGCGATGTTCGCCAACGAGGACATCCGCGCCACCGTGCGGCACCTGAAGAAGGGTGGCTTCCTCTGGTATGCACCGGACCAGGACATGCGTGGCAAGGACACCGTGTTCGTGCCGTTCTTCGGCCACACCGCGTCCACCATCACCGCCACCCACCAGCTGGCACGGATGACCGGTTGTGCGGTGATCCCGTATTTCCATCGCCGCGAAGGCGGCAGGTACTTCCTGAAGATCGGTGCGCCGCTGGAGAATTTCCCCAGCGAGGATGTGGAAGCCGATACCACGCGGGTCAACCAGGCCATCGAAGAGATGGTGCGCGAGGCGCCCGACCAGTACTTGTGGATCCACCGTCGTTTCAAGCGCCAGCCCGGCGGCCGGAGCGATTTCTACAAGTAACGGTGGGACGGGAGGGTTTCATCCACGCATGGCGTGGATTTGATGACGCAAGGGCACGCTGAAGTAGATCCACGCCATGCGTGGATGCTCTCCGTTCCGATGCCGGCAACTACAACGGCCAACGGCACCATGCGTGCGGGTACTCACCCAACGCGCTGACCAGGCCCGCACGGACCGGGTTGGCCAGGATGTACATCGCCTTCTCATGAAGGGATTCATCGCTGCGTACGGCGTGATCGTGGTAACCGTGCTGCCACAGCGACCCTCGCCGTTCCAATCGCCGGTTCAGCAGTCGGCTGCTGCGTGATTTGAGCAGGGCCATGCACTCGGCCAGGGTTTCGCTGCGCAGTTCCATCAGCCAGTGCAGATGGTCGGGCATCACCACCCAGGCGAGGCTGTGGCTGAAGCCCTTGCGCTCTACGAAGCGAAGGGTGTCGATCAGGATCGCCACGTTTGCCGCATCGGCGAACAACGCTTCGCGTCCGAGGGTTGCCGTGGTAAGTGAATACACGTTACCGGATCGGGAAAATCGACCGTAGCGGAGTCTGGGGCTGGCCATGCCTCCAGCGTGCGCGACCGGTGGGGACACCGATATTGGAGATGTCACCGTGTTCGGGTCGGGAAAGCCCCATCCACGCATGACGTGGATCTACTGATCGGCTCCATGGTTGATCCCTGCCATGCACAGATGCGCGGTCACCTCACCGGCGCAGACTCATCCGATTCGCGCGCCAGCAGGCTGCCGGCGAACAGCGCTGCCAGCAGCACGGTCAGGCCACCCCAGAACGCGGAATAGAACGCCAGATGGGTGTTGAGCGGGAACACCGTGACCGCCAGCGCCAGCATCGCCGGCCGCGCACGCTCACGGGCGGCGGCCGGCGCATAGCGCCATGCCCGCCAGGCCTGGGCCACCGCCGCCAGCCACAGCAGCAGGCCCAGCACACCGGTTTCTGCCAGGATTTCCAGCACGATCTGATGGGCGTGCAACGCGGGGGCATTGCCCCACACCGCCGGTCCTTCATCGGCCACGCAGGCCGGATAGGCATCGCGGAAACCGCGCGCGCCGACCCCGTTGACCGGGTGCGCTTCAATCATGCAGACGGCGGCTTCCCAGATCCGCGCGCGACCGGACAGCGCCTCGTCGACACCCCGTTCGCCTCCATCCCAGGCCATCGCCGTACGTGCGAAGCGCTCGCGCAACTGCGGCACGCTGGCGGTCAGCACCCCCGCCCCGAGAACGGCGACCAGCGCCAGCACCGCCAGCCGCTTCCAGCCGAACTGGCGTACGCCGCTGTAGGCCAGCACCAGCGCGAAGGTGATCCATGAGGCACGCGAGCCGGCCAGCAGCAGCACACTGCCCAGCGCGGCGGCCGCCAGCACCCAGCCCGCATTGCCGAAGCGGCGCGCCACCGGCAGCAACAGGAACGGCGACAGACTGGCCAACACCTGACCGAATTTCAGGTTGCACGGACCCAGGGCGCCACTGAGCCGGTCGGCCACTGCAGCCTCATCTGCCGGGCACAGCGCATGGCCGCTCACCGCCAGCTTCAGCTGCTCCAGTGACCAGAACCACGGGCTGGTACCCACTACCGCCTGCACCAGCGCATCCAGCGTCCACGCAGCGGTGATCACCGCGAGGCCGCCGAAGGTCAGCCGCCGCCGTTCCGGCGTGGCAACCGCGATCGCCACCAGCCACATGAAGGGCAGGTAGCGCAGGCCGGCGGCCGCCTTCGTCCACGACGCTGCCGGATCGATCGCGTCAAACGCCGAGAATGCCTGCGGCAGCCAATAGCCGAGGAACAGGATCGAGGTCAGCGCCCAGGCTGCCGTGCTCAACAGATGCGGACGGCGCTGCAGGCGGCGCATGACCATACGCGCGGCGGCGTAGACCGCGCCAAGACCGAGCACGGTTTCAGCGATGCCCGGCAACGGCCACAGCGCCACGTACGCCAGCACCCACCAGGGCGCCCAGCGCCCGGCGCGGTCGTCGCGCACGGTGACGGCGGGGTCAGCCGGCGAGGTCGGCATAGAGGCGGAGGGTATCGCGCTGCATGGCCTGCAGGGTAAACGGGATGCGGGTCGGCAGGGACGGCGGCTGCGCCAGCAGGGCCAGCGCACGTTCACCCAGCGCGCGGGCATCACCCAGCGGCACCACGCCTGTGGGCTGCAGCTGCCGAAGCAGTTCGCCGACGCCACCATGATCCCAGCCCAGCACCGGACGACCGACCGACAGCGCCTCGACCACGGTACGGCCGAATGCTTCGGGTTTGTCCGACAGCTGCAGCACAAGATCGCTGGCCGCATAGGCCTGGGCAATGCGCGCGGTCGGCGTGCTGATCTGCACGGCGTCGGTCAGGCCCAAAGCAGCGGCCTGCCGACGCAGGTCGGCCACGTAGGCTTCACGGCCCGGTTCATCGGTGCCCAGCATCCACAGCTGTGCCGGCACACCGGCCGCGCGGACATCCGCCAGCAACTGCAGCGCATGAGCATGTCCCTTCAACCGGGTGCCCCGCCCCGGCAGCAACAACAGCGGGCCCTCAACCTGCGCCAGCCACGGGTAATCGGCTGCCAGCGCCAGTCGTGGCCGGCGGTCGGCGCGGGCCACGCGCGGAAACTGTGCGACATCGACGCCACGCGGAATCACCTGCAGCCGCGCTTCGGGAACCGTCGGATAGTGCCGCTGCACGTAGTCGCGCACGCTGTTGGACACGCAGATCACGCGTTCACCGCTGGTCATGACCGCGCTGTAGCGACTGGGCGAATTCAACCCGTGCACGGTGGTCACCCAGTGCGGGCGCTGGGCGGCGGGCATGGCACGGATCGCGTACAGGCCCAGCCAGGCCGGCAGCCGCGAACGGGCATGCACGATATCCGCGCCCACTTCGGCGAACAGGCGGCGCAACGTCGGCAGGTGGCGCAGGGTCAGCAGCGACTTGCGGCCGATGTCGAGGGTGAGGTGCTCGGCACCGCTATCGAGCAGCGGCTGCACCAGGCGGCCACCGGCGGAGACCACCAGCGCACGATGGCCGGCAGCGACCAGCGCCGCAGCGATTTCCAGGGTCGAGCGCTCGACACCGCCGGAGTGCAGCGCCGGCAGCAACTGCACCACGGTCAATCGGCGCATCGAGGGGGCGGCCGCTTAGTCGGCCAGCACGAACACGGAACCGCAGTACGGGCACTGCGCTTCGCCATTGGGCTCGTCTTCGATCGGCAGGTACACGCGCGGATGCGAGTTCCACAGCGCCATTTCCGGGGTCGGGCAGCTCAGCGGCAGATCGCTGCGGTGCACGGTGTAGCGCTTCTCGGCGTTGGCGGGCGCAGTGGCGGTATGGCTCATGGCGGATGTCGATGAACGGGTTGCGAGGCCTGTGATTCTAGCATCCGGGCCGCCCCGACATTGCGCCGCAACAGGTCTTTGCGCGCCGCGGGGCGTTTCCTCGCGGGGTTGCACGGCAGATCCAAGGCCGCGCGCTGGCGGAAATCCTTCAATCGATCCAGCGGATTCACGCCGGAAACCCGCCGACCGCGAAATTTCCCGCATTTGGATCGAACTAAATGGCACTTGTCAGGCTGCTGCGGCTGTTGCAGGATCGGGCCAGGTCGCACCCCGACCCACCCCAATCCGACCCGATCGCATGGCCCGCCCCCACCGGACCGGCATCGCCTCTTCCACTGCCATCCCGGCGGGCGGAGCGATGCTGTCCGTGGTGTCCGCCGATGCGGGTTCTGCCCGCCGCCTGCCCTTCCGGGAGACCCTTGCATGACCCTGTCCGATCCACGCCGCGCCCTGCTTCCGCTCGCCCTGGCCCTGGCCTGCGCGACTACCGCGATGCCGGTGCTGGCACAGGGACTGCAGACCTCGTTCGAGCCCGGCGAACCTGCCCCGTCGCAGGCCGCGGGTGCACTGCAGGTCACGATCGGCAACGGCCCTGCAGCGCCTTACGCCGCCAAGCGCAATGCGGGCTACAGCGGCCTGCACGCACTGCGCTACAGCAGCGAAGGCGGCAGCGCGCGGCGCGAGCTGTTCAAGGCGGACATGACCATCGGGACCGATACCACTCTGTCGTGGCTGGTGCTGCCGGAGATCGTCGGCAAGGACACCGTGGCCTCGACCTATGTGTCGCTGGACCTGCTGCTGGACGACGGCAGCCGCGTCTCCGCCAGCCCCGCGCGTGACCAGCATGGCGTGGCCCTCGGTGCACACGCGCAGGGCGAGTCGAAGACGCTGTACCCGCAGCAGTGGGCGCGCAAGGCGGTGCGGCTGGGCGACGTGCCCGCGCTGATGGGCCGCCGCGTGGTCGCGATCGAACTGGACGTGGCCAGTGCCCACGGTGCACCGGTCTCCGGCTGGATCGATGATGTGCACCTGGACACAGTACCGAGGCAGCAGCCAACACGCGTCTCCGACTGGGTGCTGACCACCCGTGGCACCCAGGCCAACGGCACCTTCTCGCGCGGCAACAATTTCCCGGCCACCGCGGTGCCACACGGGTTCAACTTCTGGACCCCGGTGACCGATGCCGGCGCGCTGAACTGGCTGTACCGCTGGAACGAACAGAACGACGCACAGAACCGTCCACAACTGCAGGCGCTTGCGCTGAGCCATCAGCCCAGCCCGTGGATGGGCGACCGCCAGACCTTCCAGGTGATGCCCTCGGCCAGCCGTGGTGTGCCGGACGCCGACCGCCGCAAGCGCGCGCTGTCGTTCGATCGCAGCCATGAAAGCGCGCGCCCGTATCGCTACGACGTGCGCTTCGACAACGGCATCGCTGCATCGATCGCACCGACCGATCATGCTGCGCTGTTCCGCTTCGACTTCCCCGAGGGCGGCGACGCCAACCTGCTGTTCGACAACGTAGATGCACGCGGTGGCCTGACTTTGGACGCCGCCACGCAGACGCTGTCCGGCTACACCGACACGCGCAGCGGCCTGTCCAACGGCGCCAGCCGCATGTACGTGGTGGCCAGCTTCGACAAGCCGTGGCGCGGCAGTGGGCGCCTCGACACCGGCCGCCCGACCGGCTACATCACGTTCGACGCCGGCAGCGACCGGAAGGTGACCATGCGCATCGCCACCTCGCTGATCTCGGTGGAGCAGGCACGGCACAACCTGGCACTTGAGATCGCCGCCACCGATACGCTGGAGAGCGTGGCCGGCCGCGCGCAGGATGCATGGGACGCGCGCCTGGCCCGCTTCGACATCGGCGATGCCAGCGACGACCAGAAGACCACGCTGTACTCCAGCCTGTACCGGCTGTACCTGTACCCCAATTCCGGCCACGAGAATGCCGGCAGCGCGGCCGCACCGGACTGGCGCTACGCCAACCAGGCCAGCGCCAGCGATGACAACACCGACGGCAGCGCGACCCGCAGCTACGCCGCCGTGCGCGACGGCAAGGTCTTCGTCAACAACGGCTTCTGGGACACCTTCCGCACCACCTGGCCGGCCTATGCGCTGTTCACGCCCGACGATGCCGGCCAGCTGGTGCAGGGCTTCATCGAGCAGTACCGCGCCGGCGGCTGGATCGCGCGCTGGTCGTCGCCGGGCTACGCCGACCTGATGGTCGGTACCAGCTCGGACGTGGCCTTCGCCGATGCGTGGCTGAAGGGCATCGGCGGCTTCGATCCGGCCGAGGCCTACGCCGCCGCGCTGAAGAACGCGACCGTGGTGCCGCCCGACCGTCATGTCGGCCGCAAGGGCATGGACCGCTCGACCTTCCGTGGCTATGCCAGCGCCGACGTGCATGAGGGCATGTCGTGGACGATGGAAGGTGCGCTCAACGATTTCGGCATCGCCAACATGGCCGACGCGCTGGCCAAGCGTGCGACCACGCCGGCCGCACGCGAGCGCTACAGCACCGAGGCCGACTACTTCCGTCACCGCGCCGCCAGCTACGCGACGATGTTCGATCCGGCCGCCGGCTTCTTCCAGGGCCGCAGGGAAGATGGCCGCTGGCGCGTGGACGCCAAGCACTACGACCCGCGCGTGTGGGGCCATGACTACACCGAATCCAATGGCTGGACCTTCGCTTTCACCGCCGCCCACGATGGCGAGGGCCTGGCCGCGCTGTACGGTGGCCGCGAAAAGCTGGCGGCGAAGCTGGATACCTTCTTCGCCACGCCGGAAACCGCGGACCCGGCACTGGCCGGTTCCTATGGCGGCACCATCCACGAGATGACCGAAGCGCGCGACGTGCGCATGGGCATGTACGCGCACAGCAACCAGCCGGCGCACCACATCCCGTGGATGTACCTGTACGCCGGGCAGCCGTGGAAGACCCAGCAGCATGTGCGCGAGATCCTGTCGCGGCTGTACGTCGGCAGCGAGATCGGCCAGGGCTACCCGGGCGATGAGGACAACGGCGAGACCTCGGCATGGTACGTACTGGCCTCACTGGGCCTGTACCCGCTGCGCATGGGCGCCCCGGAGTATGTGATCGGCTCGCCGGCCTTCCAGCACGCACGGGTGGAGCTGCAGGGCGGCGCGGTGCTGACCGTGAACGCGGCCAACAACTCGCGTGAGAACGTCTACGTGCAGTCGCTGAAGATCAACGGCCAGCCCTGGACGAAGACCTGGGTGCCGCACGACCTGATCGCCAAGGGTGCGACGCTGGACTTCGTGATGGGACCGCAGCCGTCGCGCTGGGGCAGCGGCGTGGATGACGTGCCGCGCTCGTTGACCGCGCGCGGCCAGCGCCCGCAGCTCCTGCACGACCTGCTCGGCAGCGGCGCGAAGGCCACGTTGGCCGATGGGCATGCCCTGCCCGCGCTGGTTGATGACGACGCTGGCACGACGGTGGGCCTGGGCGGCGGCGCAACCATCGCGCTGACCGGCCTGGCCGAAGGCACCCCGACGATGTACACGCTGACCAGCGGTGACGGCCGCATCCAGGGCGGCGAGTGGACGCTGGAAGCACGCAACGGCGGCGGCAGCTGGGCCGTGCTCGACCAGCGCAGCGGCGAAGCCTTCGAATCCGCCCGCCAGACCCGTCCGTTCCGCATCGCCAAACCCGGTCGTTACAGCGAGTACCGGCTGCGCCTGGCGGCACCGGCACGGCTGCCGCTGGCGGAGATCGAACTGCTGGCGGCCGGCACCGTACAATGAACGGCATGCGCTTCCGTCTTCTGCCTCTGGCCCTTGTTGCCCTTTCCTTCTCCAGCTTCGGCCAGACCCAGGCGTTCGATACGCAGCTGACCCGCGACGGCGTGACGCTGAACTACCAGGATGCCCGTGGCGCGCTGGCCGCGCCGCAGCGCAAGCGGGTGATCGATACGTTCTACTTCGCCTACCTGCGCGAACGTGCGGACTTCCATCCAGCGGCGCCGTCGATGGTGCGCATCGTGATCGATCCGGCCTACACCGGCATCGCCTTCGTTGGCGACAAGGAACAGGCCGCGACGATCACCATCAATCCGGGTTGGCTGGCGCAACACCCGAACGACATCGACCTGGTTACCCATGAGGCGATGCATATCGTGCAGGGGTATCCCGGCTACGGCGATGCACGGGTACCGGGCTGGCTGGTGGAAGGCATCGCCGACTACGCCCGCGACCGCTATGGCATGGATAACGCCGCCGCCGGCTGGGCATTGCCGGTCAAGGTCGAGAAGGGGCAGAACGTCGACAGCGGCTACCGGGTGACCGGTGCGTTCCTGAAGTGGGCCGACGCCGAACACCCGGGCCTGGTGCTGGCACTGGACAAGGCCCTGCGCAGCGGCCGCTATACGCCTGCGCTGTGGCAGAAGCACACCGGCAAGGCACTGCCGGCACTGTGGACGCAGTACGCCAAGCCGCGTTCGGATGCACCGCCGCCGGCGCCGGCGCGCCGCGGCAAGCGGCACTGAACCCCCACGCACTTCACGTTCGCCGGGCATTGCCCGGCGCTACCGCATCGCTGCCTCAGCGCGACTGCACGAAACCTGCGTAGAGCGCGAACAGCTGCTGGAAGTACCGCCGCGTCACTCGATTGCGCATGACACCCTCGCCCATGAAAAGTTGGTCGGGCCCAGGGTGGGAAGGCCGGTCCGGTCCCTTCCCACGGCCGGGCCGCGTGGGCGTATTGGGCCGCAATGGCGTTGCAGGGAAATGACCAGGTTGCGTAGTACGTGTGGCACAAGCCCGGAGGTAGAGCCGGCCGCTGGCCTGCTGCCGTCGTGCGCCTGGACGTCATCGGGGTTGCCGGCCAGCGGCCGGCACTACCCGTTTCCGCTGCGCGGAAACAGAAACGCGCAGCGACCGCGGCGATTGCGAAATGACCGGGTTGCGTAGTACGTGTGGCACAAGCCCGGAGGTAGAGCCGGCCGCTGGCCGGCTGCCGTCGTGCGCCTGGACGTCATCGGGGTTGCCGGCCAGCGGCCGGCACTACCCGTTTCCGCTGCGCGGAAACAGAAACGCGCCCCGGGGGCGCGCTTCTGCAGCTGGAATCGGAAAGAAGGCTTACGCCTTCTTTTCCGCTTCCAGCTGCTTGCGGATCTGCGCATCCACCGCAGCAATCGCGGTCATGTTCAGGATCCGGCGCGAGGTCGCGCTGGTGGTCAGGATGTGCACCGGCTTGTTCACGCCCATCAGGATCGGGCCGATCGCCACGCCGTCGGTGAACACACGCACCAGGTTGTAGGCGATGTTGGCCGCTTCCAGGTTCGGCAGCACGAACAGGTTGGCGCGGCCCTGCAGGGTCGAGCCCGGCAGCAGCTTCTGGCGCAGCGCTTCATCCCACGCGGTGTCGCCCTGCATTTCACCGTCCACGTTCAGACGCGGGTTGCGCTTGAGCAGCAGCTCGCGCACCTGGCGCATCTTCAGCGCATCCTTCGAATCATGGCTGCCGAAGTTGGAGTGCGACAGCAGCGCCACCTTCGGCTCGATGCCGAACAGCTTCATGCGGTAGGCCGCCTGCAGGGTCGCTTCGCACAGCTGCTCGGCGGTCGGGTCTTCCTGCACGTGGGTGTCCACGAAGAAGAACACGCCCTGCTGGTTGATCACGCCGGTCATCGCCGAGGTCGAGGTGACCTTCGGCTCCAGCGGCAGCACGCTGCGCACGTAGCCCAGCTTCTTGTGGAAGCGGCCGACGATGCCGGTCAGCATCGCATCGGCTTCGCCACGGGCCACCATCACTGCCGCGATCAGGGTCGGGCGCGAACGCATCAGGTTCTTCGCCGCGGCCACGGTCACACCACGACGGCCGGTCAGGCCGTGGTAGTACTGCCAGTACTCGTTGAAGCGCGGGTCGTCGTTGATGTTGGTGACTTCAACGTTCTCGCCGATCTTCAGGCGCAGGCCGAGGCGCTCGATGCGCGACTCGATCACTTCCGGGCGGCCGATCAGGATCGGGTGCGCCAGGCCGTCATCGACCACGTTCTGCACCGCCTGCAGCACCACTTCTTCTTCGCCTTCGGCGTACACCACGCGCTGCTTGTCGCTGCGTGCGCGGTCGTAGACCGGCTTCATCATCAGGCTGGTGCGGTAGACGAACTGGGCCAGCTTGTCGCGGTAGGCGCCCATGTCGTCTATCGGGCGCGAGGCCACGCCCGAGTCCATCGCGGCCTGGGCCACGGCGGCCGACAGCTCCACCAGCAGGCGGCGGTCGAACGGGCGCGGGATCAGGTATTCACGGCCGAAGCTCGGCGTCTCGCCACCATAGGCCGAGCCCATGTCGGTGGCCGCACGGCGCGCCAGCGCGGCGATGGCGCGCACGCAGGCGATCTTCATTTCCTCGTTGATCGCGGTCGCGCCCACGTCCAGCGCACCACGGAACAGGTACGGGAAGCACAGCACGTTGTTGACCTGGTTCGGGTAGTCCGAACGGCCGGTGCCGATGATCGCGTCCGGACGGGCGGCGCGCGCCAGTTCCGGCATGATTTCCGGGGTCGGGTTGGCCAGTGCGAAGATCACCGGATCCGGCGCCATGGTCTTGACCATGTCGGCGGTCAGGATGCCCGGTGCCGACAGGCCCAGGAAGATGTCCGCGCCGTCGACGATCTCGGCCAGGGTGCGCTTGTCGGTATCGCGCGCATAGCGCTGCTTTTCCGGGTCAAGGTCGGTACGGCCGGTGTGGATCACGCCCTCGCGGTCGAAGGCCAGGATGTTCTCCGGCTTCAGGCCCAGCTGCACCAGCATGTTCACGCAGGAAATGCCGGCCGCGCCCATGCCCGTGGTCGCCAGCTTCACTTCCTCGATCTTCTTGCCGGTGATCGCCATGGCGTTGAGCACGGCCGCGCCGACGATGATCGCCGTGCCGTGCTGGTCGTCATGGAACACCGGGATCTTCATGCGCTCGCGCAGCTTGCGCTCCACCACGAAGCATTCCGGCGCCTTGATGTCTTCCAGGTTGATGCCGCCGAAGGTCGGCTCCAGCGAGGCGATGATGTCGACCAGCTTGTCCGGGTCGGTTTCGTCCACTTCGATGTCGAACACATCGATGCCGGCGAACTTCTGGAACAGCACGCCCTTGCCTTCCATCACCGGCTTGCCGGCCAGTGCGCCGATGTTGCCCAGGCCCAGCACCGCGGTGCCGTTGGAGATCACCGCCACCAGGTTGCCGCGGGCGGTCAGCTCGCTGGCCTGCTGCGGGTCGGCCTTGATCGCTTCACAGGCGTACGCCACGCCCGGCGAATACGCCAGCGACAGGTCGCGCTGGGTCAGCATGGGCTTGGTAGCGGAAACCTTGATCTTTCCCGGCGGGGACATCCGGTGGTAATCGAGGGCGGCCTGTTTGAAATCTTCGTTGGACATCGATGTGGGTTACATGAATGGGCAGAAGGGACAGGGGATGATACCCCCGTTGGAGCGTCTGGACCTGTCGCTATCCTGTCGCAAGCATGCTGCGACCGCACAATTCCGTGCCGTATGCGACGGTACCGCGACACCAGCTTCGGTGCCTCCCATGACAGCCATGGGACGCCTTGAAACGCCGCGGGGCCGTACCACTGTCGTGACCGGCCCCGCGGTACCACACACCTGGATCAGCCTCTGGCCGGCAGCGCCTCGGGCACGGCATCGATCAGCGGCGGCAGCTCGCTTTCGCGACCGTCCAGCGCCAGCTGCAGGCGGTTGCGGTCCAGCGCCCCCTCCCAGCGCGAGACCACCACGGTGGCCACGGCATTACCGATGAAGTTGGTCAGCGAGCGGCATTCGCTCATGAAGCGGTCCACGCCCAGGATCAGCGCCATGCCGGCCACCGGCACCTCCGGCACCACCGCCAGGGTGGCGGCCAGGGTGATGAAGCCGGCGCCGGTAACACCCGCGGCGCCCTTGGAGCTGAGCATGGCGACCAGCAGCAGGGCGATCTGGTGGCCCAGGGTCAGTTCGGTGTTGGTGGCCTGGGCGATGAACAGCGCGGCCAGGGTCATGTAGATGTTGGTGCCGTCCAGGTTGAACGAGTAGCCGGTGGGGACCACCAGGCCGACCACCGACTTGCTGCAGCCGGCGCGTTCCATCTTCTCCATCAGCGACGGCAGCGCCGACTCCGACGAGGACGTGCCCAGCACCAGCAGCAGTTCGGCCTTCAGGTAGCGCGCCAGCTTGAACACCGAGAAGCCGCACAGGCGGCAGACCAGGCCCAGGATCACCGCCACGAACAGGAAGGCGGTGAGGTAGAACGAACCCACCAGCCAGGCCAGGTTGATCAGCGAGCCGACGCCGTACTTGCCGATGGTGAAGGCGATTGCGCCGAAGGCACCGATCGGAGCGGCCTTCATCAGGATGTGCACCAGCTTGAACACCGGAGCGACCAGCGCCTCCAGAAAGTTCACGATCGGCTTGCCCTTCTCGCCCACCGATGCCAGCGCGATGCCGAACAGCACGGCCACGAACAGCACCTGCAGGATGTTGCCATCGACGAACGCGCTGAGCAGCGTCTTCGGGATGATGTCCATCAGGAAGCCGACCAGGGTCAGGTCATGCGACTTCTCGACGTAGCTGTGCACCGCGGTCTGGTCCAGCTCGGCCGGGTTGATGTTCATGCCGGCGCCGGGCTGCACCACGTGCGCCACGATCATGCCGACGATCAGTGCCAGCGTGGAGAAGAACAGGAAGTACGCCATCGCCTTGGCGAATACGCGGCCCACCGTGCGCAGGTGGGTCATGCCGGCGATGCCGGTGACGATCGTGAGGAAGATCACCGGCGCGATGATCATCTTCACCAGGTTGATGAAGGCATCGCCGAGCGGCTTCATCTTCTCGCCAATCAACGGTTCGTAGTGGCCAAGGATGGCGCCCAGGACGATCGCCACGATCACCTGGAAGTACAGCTGGCGATAGATCGGCAACGGCTTTGCAGGCACCGGTGCTGCGGTCGGGATGTGCATGGCGGACTCCGGAAGGGGCGTTTTCAGGCACGTACGGCCCCGGGACTGCACGGGAACCGTTACCGTGGAAACTGATCGCAGGCCCTGTGCTGCACGCGCAGGGGGTGCGACCAATGGACGCCTTTGTACGCGCCGGGCACGCTGGCGCAGATAACCTATTGGTACTAGCCCCCCGGTTCAGGTGGCCGCGATGCCTACACTGGCGCCGCACCGCCCGATCACGCGGAGGCCGGTGGCCCGAGCTGAACGGCCGGGCGCGTCATTGCGAAAGTTCCGGCCCTTGCGGCCGTTGTTGTCCTGTCCACACGCAATCTGAGAGAGCCGCACCCAACATGCGCCCGATTCCCACCTTGCTGGCCCTGTCGCTGGCCGCGCTTCCCGCCTTCGCTTCGGCTGCCGATTTCGACAACTGGCCGACCAAATACGCCTTCGGCGACGGCACCGAGTTGGCCGCTACCGCCAACATCGCCTACGACTACAACGATTTCTCCTCGGGCAGCGGCCTGGAGGACGACGACGCCGTGCGCCGCAAGGAGTTCGGTGCAACGCTGAAGAAGAAGGGCGTCTACGACGCGATGGTCTACTACGACTTCCAGTCCGATACCTGGCTGGACGTGTTCGTGCGCTTTGAAAGCAAGGCCTTCTTCGGCCGCGACATCGGCCGCTTCCGTTTCGGCTACATGAAGACCCCGGTCGGCCTGGACGCGAACACGTCTTCGCGCGCCGGCAGCTTCCTGGAAACCGCACTGCCCGTGCAGGCCTTCTACGCCGGCCGCCGCACGGGTGTGGAATGGGTGCTGGAGCGTCCGCAGTACCTGCTGCAGGCCGGCGCCTATGGTGGCAAGGACCTGCAGGGTGACAACCCGGGCACCACCCAGGCGGTGCGTGCGGTGTGGACGCCGGTGAAGGCGCCGGGTGACGTAATCCACCTGGGCCTGGCCTACTCGCAGGAAAATCCGCGCGGCTACAGCGATGGCCGCGACGTGCACCACGAGGCCAGCGCGCGCCTGCGCGCACGTCCGGAAGCCGGCCTGACCGACATCCGCTATGTCGATTCCGGCGCGCTGGTCACCGCTGACCAGATCCGCCGCACCGGCCTGGAGGGCATCTGGATCCGCGGCCCGTTCTCGCTGCAGGCCGAAGCCCTGCGCGCCACGGTCACCCGCCATGACGGCAAGCCCGACTACACCGGCAGCGGCCAGTACGCGATGGCCAGCTGGGTGCTGACCGGCGAATCGCGCCCGTACAACGCGGGTGCCGTGGCCAACATCAAGCCGGCGCACGACTACGGCGCGGTGGAACTGGTGGCCCGTTACAGCCGCATGGACCTCGACGATGGCAGCATCCTCGGCGGCCGCCAGCACGACCTGACCCTGGGTGCGAACTGGTACCTGACCAGCCACTTCAAGTTCCAGGCCAACTACGTCAAGGTCGACGCCAGCCGTCGCGGTGTGCACAGCACGCCGGAGATCTTCGAACTGCGCGCGCAGATGCACTTCTGACCCCTTCCACGTCAGATCCCGGCGGGCGTGCACGCCACGCCCGCCGGCCCTGCGTAGACTGCCGCCATGTACTGGCTCAGCCGCCACCGGATGCTGTTGCTGACCATCCTGGTGATGGTCGGTGGCACCGTGCTGTGTGCGGTGGCCGCCGGCCACTACGCCTGGCGGCGCGCCCTGGGCGAGGAAAGCAGCCAGGTACAACGCCAGCTGCAGTTGTATGGCCAGGGCCTGCAGCAGCGCATCGACCGCTTCGGTACGTTGCCGCAGGTGCTGGCGCTTGATCCGGATCTTCTGCACGCCCTGCGCGTGCCGCCCTCGCCTGCCGAACAGCAGCGGCTGAACCTCAAGCTGCAACGCGCCAATGAAGTTACCCGTGCTTCGACCCTGACCCTGGTCGGCCACGACGGCGTGGCAGTGGCGGCCAGCAACTGGGACCAGCCGACCACCAATGTCGGCGAGAACTACAGCTACCGCCCCTACTACCGCCAGGCACTGGCGCAGGGCCGCGGCCGCTTCTACGGCATCGGCATGACCACCGGCGTGCCGGGCTACTACCTGTCGCAGGCCATCGAGGAAGACGGCAAGCGGCTCGGCGTGGTGGTGATCAAGGTCGAGCTGTCCGCGCTGGAACAGGAATGGTTGAGCAGCCCGGATGTGGTGCTGGCCAGCGACGACCACGACGTGGTGTTCCTGGCCAACCGTGACAGCTGGCGCTACCGGCTGCTACGCCCACTGGGTGCCGATGAGCGCCGCGAGATGCTGGACGCCCGCCAGTACGCCGACCGCGCGTTGCAGCCATTGCGCGCGCGTACCGAGGATGTGTTGGCCGATGGCGGCCGCATGGTGCGCCTGCTGGATCCCGCACTGCCGCAGCTGATGCTGTGGCAGAGCCTGCCCTTGCCCGCCGAAGGCTGGAACCTGCATCTGCTGCACGATGCCAGTGCCGCCACCGCCGCCGGTCGCGCAGCCGCCCTCACTGGCGGTGCCGCGTGGCTGGCGCTGGGCTTCCTGGTGCTGTTCGTGCAGCAGCGGCGGCGCCTGGCCAAGCATCGACTGCGCAGCCGCCGCGAGCTGGAAACCCTGCTCAAGCAACATGCGCAGGAACTGCGTACCGCGCAGGATGGCCTGCTGCAGGCAGCTACCGACGCCGACAGTGGCCTCAGCCGCAGCCTCGAGCACCTGCCACAGGGCGTGGTGGTGATCGACCGCGAGCTGCGTCTGGTTGCCTGGAATTCGCGCTACCTGGAGCTGTTCCGTTTCCCGCTGGACCTGGTACGCGTGGGCCGGCCGATCGAAGAGCTGTTCCGCTTCAACGCCCGCCGCGGCCTGCTCGGTCCCGGCCCGGTGGACGAGGCCATCGAGCGTCGCCTGAACCACCTGCGCAGTGGCCGCCCGCACATGCGCGAGAGCGAGAAGGACGACGGTACCGTTCTGGAAATCCGCGGCAATCCCCTGCCCGATGGCGGCTTCGTTACCAGCTATGCCGACATCACCAGCTACAAGAACGCGGCGCGCGAACTGCGCTCGCTGGCCGATGCGCTGGAGCACCGCATTGCCGAACGCACCCACGACCTGGACGAAGCACGCCGCGAAGCCGAGCAGGCCAACCGCTACAAGACCCGCTTCGTCGCCTCGGCCGTGCACGACCTGCTGCAACCGCTCAATGCCGCGCGCATGTTCGTCTCGGTGCTGCGCGGCAAGCTGAGCGACCCGGCGCAGCAGCAGACCAGCGATCACATCGACGCTGCACTGGCCGCGCAGGATGCGATTCTCAACAGCCTGCTGGATATCGCGCGGCTGGAATCGGGCAGCCTGCCAACCCGTGTGCAGGCGTTCCGACTGGGTCCGCTGCTGCAGACGCTGGCGCGCGAATTCGGTATCGCCGCGCAGTCACGCGGGCTGGCGGTCGACTGGGTCGATACCGATGCGGTGGTGGTCAGCGACGAAGCCCTGCTGCGCCGCATCCTGCAGAACTTCCTGTCCAACGCGCTGCGCTACAGCGAACGCGGCCGCGTTCTGCTCGGCTGCCGTCGCCGCGAAGGTATGCTGTGGATCGAAGTGCACGACCAGGGTCCCGGCATTCCGGACGCGTTGCAGGGCGAGATCTTCGAGGAGTTCCGCCGCCTGCACGACGGCCAGCAGCGCGGCGCCGGCCTTGGCCTGGCCATCGTCGATCGCATCGGTCGTCTGCTCGGGCATCCGATCCGGCTGCGCTCGCAGCTGGGCCGGGGCAGCGTGTTCGCGGTGGGTGTGCCGTTCGGCGAGGCCAGCGCGATTCCCGCCACGGCACCACCACCGGTGCTGGTACAGGAGCCTGCTGCAGACAATCCGCTGCGCGGGCGCCGGGTGTGGGTGATCGACGACGACCCGCACGTGTGCGCCGCCAGCCGCGCGCTGCTGGAGCGCTGGGGCTGCGAGGTGCTTCTGGCCGATGGCCCGCAGGCAGCTCTGCAGTTGGCCAGTACAGCAACCGTGCCGGAGCTGGTGTTGCTGGATGTGCGCATGGGCGATCACCACGGCCCGGTGCTGTACGAGACGTTGGCGGAGCTGTGGCAGGCCCGCCCGCCGGTGGTGCTGGTCACTGCCGAGCGCGACGCGGGATTGCGTGAGATGGCCGCCGAGCGTGGCTGGGGAATGATGGCCAAGCCGGTGAAGCCGCCGGCGCTGCGGGCGTTGATGAGTCAGTTGTTGATCCGGCATCGGGGGTAGCTTCCAGCCAACGGCGCAGCCCCTCGTGGGTGGAGGCGTAACGCGGTTCATGGGTGAGGCCGGGTAGATGGGCTGCGCAGGGGACGCTGCAAGTACGTCCCTGTAAGCTCGGTCGCCGCTTGCTCGTGTGCGCTGTCCTGCGCACACGGCAAGACCCGGGTTGGGCGTCCTGCCCAACCCGCCCTAGGCATGCCTCGGGCCCATGCGGCTCACGCCCCTGCGCAGCCCATCTACCCGGCCACGGACACGTTCCGTGCGCGTCCACACACGGAAAAGAAAATGAAGATCAAAAGCGGGTCGCGGCGCTGCGCTTGCTCGTGTAGAGCCGAGCCCATGCTCGGCTCTACAAAAGGCGGCCTGCCAGGCTGCCTTTGCTTTTGATCTTCTTTTTCTTCTCCGTGGGTGACAGGCCACCGAAATCTGTCAGAGGCCGGTCGGGTTGGGTGCGCGGGGGTGTCAGCCGCATGGATGCGGCTGCCAAGCCTCCAGGGACGGATTCACGGCGTCCCCCGCGCACCTAACCCGACCGGCCCACTCGCGGCTTCTGCTTTCCGCGACCAACCCAAACCCACCCACGAGGGGCTGCGCCGTTGGCTGGAAACTACAACCCGATGCCGGCGTCGCCCTCAGGCTCCAGCGCCTTCACCAGCACCGCTGCCTGCGTGCGGCTGTGGCATTCGAGCTTCTTCAGGATCGCGGTGACATGCACCTTCACCGTGTTTTCCGCCAGACCCAGCGTGTAGGCGATCTGCTTGTTGAGCAGGCCATCGGCCAGGCACAGCAGCACGCGGAACTGCTGCGGGGTCAGCTGCGCCAGGCGGCTGGCCAGCAGCGCATCGGCCTCCGAACGCTCGGCGGCCATCGCCGGGAACCACAGGCCACCATCGAGTACCGTCTGCACCGCCTCGCCGATGGTCTCGGCCGGGGCCGACTTCGGAATGAAACCGGCCGCACCGAACTGCTGGGCACGGCGGATCACCCGCGGATGATCGTTGGACGAGAGGATCACCACCGGGATGTCCGGATGCGAGCCGCGCACGTGCAGCAGCGCGGAAAAACCGTGTGCGCCGGGCATGGTCAGGTCGAGCAGCACCAGGTCCACGTCCGGGTGCGCGTCGAGTGCTTCGGCCAATGCCTCGGCGCTGGCGACCTCGCGCACCTGCGCCAGCGGCAGGCTCTGCCGCAATGACTGCACCACCGCCGAACGCAGCAGCGGATGGTCATCGGCGATCAGGATGGTGTATTCGCTCATGAGGCAAGTTTGGCACGTCTCCCACTACCAAGTCGTCCTCCACCGGCTGATCGCGTTCCGGAGGACGAGAGATGGCCATGCTCGCGGCATGCGCCAACTGCTCAATGCGGACAACCACAGCGACATAGAGCAGCAGCTGCACTGCCATTGCCAGAGCCACACCGAGAGGACTTACCAAGGCTTTCATCCACTTCCCATGAACCCCTGAAATGTGATCCCTGTCCCACGCCATCTCGATCCGCCGCAACTGCTGCAGATAGTCCAGCACCATTGCCGAGTAAGCCTTCGCAGCCAGTACTTCCTGGCGACGTTCTTCGAGTATCCCCAGACGCGCCTCCGCGTACAGACGGTCTGCAGCTGGGCAGTGAATTTCAGCATCTGTCGATCCTGACTGACGTGCGATGGAACACTGTTCTGCAGATTCCATACCCGCCTTCACAAGATCCTCCTGCAAGGCTCGCTCATACCGCTCTACCCCTTCAGCCCCTTCCCGAGTGGATTGGTGGAATGACACCAGAAGAATCACGCAGTAGCCGGATACCAGCAGCGATGCGAACGCGAAAACAATGCACAGACGCCGCCAACGATGAAGCGCTGCCCAGCGTAGAAGGACATCGAACTTTCTGCCGGACTCGATGGCAATCGTGGCCAACCTGCTTGCATCCATCCTCGTTCCGTTTCAAAGGGAAGGATCATGGATATCGGCCAACAGCTCCATTCATGAAGCGATAGGTCAGCGCCCTGCCGGCTCCACGCTGCTGCGCCAGGCATCGAGGAACTGGCGGCGCTTGAGCGCGTCCAGGTACACCAGCAGGCCCGGCCCCAGCTGGATCGGACGCCGGCTGCGGCCGGGCGCGTCGTCGCCACGTGCGTTGCCGGTCACGATCGGCATCAGCCGTGCCTCGCGTGACAGCACCTGCTGGCCACGCGGCGACAGCAGGTAATCGAGGAAGCGCCGGGCTTCTTCCGGGTGGGGGCCGGTGCGCGGGATCACCGCGGTGCGCAGCACCACCAGCGTGTAGTCCTCGGGCTCGACGATGGCCAGCGGTGCGCCGGCATCGACACGTGCCTGCGCGTAGGAGCCGAGCACGTTGTAGACCAGCGACAGCTGGCCGCTGGCCACCTTGTCCAGCAGTACGCCGGTGCGCTCCTCGCGGACCACATCGTTGTCGCCGAGCGCACCCAGCAACGCGCCGGCGATGCTGCCACGCTGCGCATCCTGGGTCGCCAGCAGGTAGCCGACACTGCTGCGCTCGATGTCATAGGTGCCGACCCTGCCACGCAGGGGTGCGCCCTCGGCGCGCAACCGGTCCAGCAGCTGCCGCCGCGTGTGCGGCACCTTCGCAGCCGACAGTACGCGGGTGTTGTAGACCATCACCACCGGCTCGTAGCTGATGCCGAATGCCTCGTTGCGCCACTGCGCCCAGGCCGGCAGCGCGGCAGTCTGCGCCGAACGGTGCGGCAGTGCATGGCCGTCGTTGACCAGCTTGGTCTGCAGGTCCATGCCGCTGGAGATCAGTAGGTCCGGCGATGCCGGTCCGCCGCGGTCGTGCAGGTAACGCGCGTACAGGTCCTGGGTGATGATGTCCTCGTACACCACTTCAGTGCCGGGATGCAGGCGCTGGTAGTCGGCGATGACCACCGCGAACACTTCGATGTCGGTGGTGCCGTGGATGCGCAGCTGCGCGGTGACCGCTCCCTGTGCGGGGAAACGGCGCACATCGCCGGGCGCGGCCAGCACCGGCAGGGCCAGCAGCAGGGCCACAGCGGCGGCGAACAGGCGGATCATGAACTGCTCCGGGGCAGGCGGATGGTAGCGATCAAGCCGCCCTGCGGGCGGTTGCTGAGGTCGATGCGGCCGCCGTGGCTGTCGATCACGCGCTTGACGATGGCGAGGCCGAGGCCAGCACCGCCGGACGGCGCACCTTCGCCACGGGCAAAACGTTCAAAGACGCGCTCTGCGTCTGCTGCGGCAATGCCGGTGCCGTGGTCGGCAATGGTCAGCACCGCCTGCCCGCCTTCCACCGTCAGTGCGATCTGCAAGGGACCATCGCCACCGTACTTCAGGGCGTTGTCGACCAGGTTCTTGATCGCCTCGCGCAGCAGCAGTGCATCGCCATGCACCTGCACCGGTTCAGCGGTCATCGCCAGCTGCACGCGCGGCGCCGGGCCCGCCTGCGGCAGGGCTTCATGCAGGGCCTGGTGCACGGTCTCGGCCAGGTCCACCGCAGCAAAGCGCTGCAGGTGGGAACGGTGGATCACGCTGGCATCGCTGAGCAGCTGGTTGAGCAGGCGGCTCATATGCGTGGCATTGCGCTCGATCGCCTGCAGGCTGCGGCGCATGTCTTCCGGGTCGTCGTCGTCCAGCGCCAGCTGCGCCTGCGCGCGCAGTGCGGCCAGCGGCGTGCGCATCTGGTGCGCGGCCTCGGCCATGAACGCTCGCAGGGTCTCGTTGCTGCTGGACAAGCGTTCCATGAAGCGGTTCAACGCGGCCACCATCTGGTCCATCTCGCGCGGCACGCGTGCGTCCAATGGCTTCAGGTCGGAGGGCTCGCGCCGCGACAGCTCGCGCTCCACCCGCACCAGTGGGCGGAACGCCCGATGCACGCCGAAGGCCACCAGCGCCAGCAACAGCCCGGACAACACACCGATCGCCAGCAGCGCGCGATTGACCATGTCCTGTGCGACCGCTTCACGCGCACGCCGGGTCTGGCCCACCTGCACCTGCACTTCGCCCTGCGCCGAGGCCGCGGCGAAACTGCGGCCGACCACCACGAAACGCACGGTCTCGCCGCTGTAGGGGGCGTCGAACAGCTGCGGTTGCGCGCCGGGCCGGCGCGGCGGTGCCGGCAGGTCGCCGTAGCCGGTGATCAGGTTGCCGCGGTTGTCGGCTACCCTGTAGAACACGCGATCTTCCGGCGCCATCGCCAGCAGGTCCAGCGCCGCATACGGCAGATCGACCTGCCACTGACCATCGACCAGCGCCACCGAATCGGCGATGGACAGCGCCGAAGACACCAGCAGGTGGTCGTAGGACCGGTTGGCGGCGCGCTGGCCGTAGTCGCGCGCAGCGAACAGCAGCGCCACCGCGAACACCGCCAGCAACGCACCGAGGTACAGCAGCAGCGTGCGCCGCAGCGAGCCCGGTGCGGCATTCGCTGCGCGGGCATCAGCCATCGGCATCGATGCTGTCATCACTGGCTTCCAGCAGGTAGCCAACACCGCGCACCGTAGTGATGCGCAACGGCGCAGCGGCCAGTTTTTTTCTCAGGCGACCGATGTACAGCTCGATCGCATTCGGGCCGGCCTCGTCATCGAAGCCGAACAGGCCATTGCCGATTTCGTCCTTGCCGACCACCTGGCCGAGGCGGCCGACCAGAATCTCCAGCAATCGGTACTCGCGGTTGGGCAGTTCGATCGGCTCGCCATCGAGGCTGACGCGGTGCGCGGCATTGTCGAACTGGAACCCACCGATCTGCACCACCTCACTGGCCTGGCCACGCGTGCGCCTCAGCAGCACGCGGCAGCGCGCTTCGAACTCGCGGAAATCGAATGGCTTGCCCAGGTAGTCGTCGGCACCGACATCCAGCGCCTGCACCCGATCTTCGATGCCATCGCGCGCGGTCAGCATCAGCACCGGCGTGCTGTCGCCGCGCTCGCGCATGCCGGAAAGCACGCGCAGGCCATCCAGCTTGGGCAGCCCGATATCCAGTACCACCAGGTCGAAGCTCTGGTAGCGCAGCACGCTGGCGGCGGCCAGGCCATCAGCCTGCCAGTCCACGGCATGCCCACTGCGCCGCATGCGGCGGATGATGGCATCGGCCAGATCCGGATTGTCTTCGACCAGCAACAGGCGCATGGGCACGGGGGTGGGAGGGGAAACGAATGCTACCGCGTGCAGCGCGATGGCGTGCGCCGGGCATGGCCCGGCGAGCGCTGCGGCAGCAATCTTCGCTGCACCGCACAATCCGTTGACAGGACGATGACAGCTTGCCCGACCCAGACTGCGGCCGCGCACCGTCCGGTGCCCACGATTGCCGCGCGCCTGGCGTGCACCTGGGAGGGTTTGTGGAATTCACGTTTGCCTGGCGGCGTCCTGCCGCCATGATGGCTCTGGCTGCCCTGTCGGCGCCGGCCTTTGCCGCCGAAGACGACCGTCCGGTCACCGCCAGCCTGGGCGGCCGCCTGCACCTGGACTTCGCCACCTTCGACAACGACACCCGCGGTACGCCGAACAAGGACGACACTGAGATCCGCCGCGCCTGGCTGGACGTGTCCGGCAAGTTCTTCGTGGTCGACTACAAGCTGGAAGCCGACTTCTCCGGCGACCGCGTCGAGGCCAAGGACGTGTACCTGGCGCGCAGCTTCGGCAAGGCCGGCAAGCTGACCGTCGGCCAGTTCAAGCAGTATTTCTCGCTGGATGACCGCACCAGTTCCAACTACGGCAGCTTCCTGGAGCGCGGCAACGCCGGCACCACGCTGGCGCCGCTGTACCGCCTGGGTGCATCGTGGCAGGCCAATCCGGGTGACTTCACCTGGGCGGCCAGCATCTACAGCCTGGAAAGCATCGACGCCTGGCAGGTGAAGGGCCGTGCCGCCGGCGGTCGCGTCACCTGGGCCCCCTCGCCCCGCGATGGCGACGTGCTGCACCTGGGCCTGTCGCTGGCCCGCGAGGCCTACGACAACCCCGGCGCCAACGGCACCCCGGGCCTGAGCATCCGCCCGCGGCCGGCCGGCCATCTGTCCGATGAAAGCCGCCTGACCCTGGTCAACTTCTCCGCCGGCCGCGATACCGACGTCAACAAGTGGTCGCTGGAGTACGCGCAGGTGCGCGGCCCGCTGTCATGGCAGGGCGAATTCAGTGGCGCCACCTTCGATGACGGTGCCCAGCGCGGTGACGTGATGGCCGCGTACGGCATGCTCAGCTGGTTCGTCACCGGCGAGAGCCGCGCCTACGACCGCAAGACGGGCCGCTTCGCGCGGGTGAAGGACATCCGCCACAAGGCCGGTGCCTTCGAAGTGGCGCTGCGCTATGACCAGATGTGGGGCGCGCAGCACCTGGACGGTGCGCCGGACCTGCGCCGCGGCAGCACCGAAGCCTGGACGCTGGGTGGCAACTGGTACCTGCGCGACAACCTGCGCTTCATGCTCAACGTGATCGAAAGCCGCAACCGCGACCGCTTGGCCGGGGTCACGGTGGACCGCACGCGCGCGGTCACCGGGCGCCTGCAGTACGACTTCTAGGCCTGATATTCCGGGCATGCCGCCCGGGCCCCTTCCACTCCCCCACGTCCTGTATTCGCAAGGAGTCCGCAGATGATGCTGAGCATCCTCGGCTTTGGCATGGTCATTACGTTCATGTACTTGATCATGAGCAAACGCCTGTCGCCGCTCGTCGCCCTGATCACCATCCCCATCCTGTTCGCGCTGATCGGCGGCTTCGGCGCCAACATCGACGAGATGATGCTGGAGGGCATCAAGAAGATCGCGCCCACCGGCGTGATGCTGATGTTCGCCATCCTCTACTTCGGGGTGATGATCGACGCCGGCCTGTTCGATCCGCTGGTGCGGGTGATCCTGCGCTTCGTCAAGGGCGATCCGATGAAGATCGTGCTCGGCACCGCGGTGCTGGCGATGCTGATCTCGCTCGACGGTGATGGCTCGACCACCTACATGATCACCGTCTCGGCGATGCTGCCGCTGTACCAGCGGCTGGGCATGAACGCGCTGAACATGACCTGCGTGACCATCCTCGCCGGTGGCGTGATGAACCTGACGCCGTGGGGCGGCCCGACCGCACGCGCGGCCACAGCGCTGCACGTGGATCCGGCCGACGTGTTCGTGCCGCTGATCCCGTCGATGGTGATCGCCTGCGCCGGCGTGCTGCTGCTGGCCTGGTACCTGGGCCTGAAGGAACGCCGCCGGCTGGGTGTGGTGACCCTGCCCAAGGGTGGCAGCTGGATGGACAACAGCGTGTCCGACGACAGCAATGCGTTGCCGACGGTGGAAGACGCCGAGGACATCAAGCGTCCGAAGCTGCTGTGGGTCAACCTGGCCCTGACCGTGGCGCTGATGACCGCGCTGATCATCGGCGTGCTGCCGATGCCGGTGCTGTTCATGGTCGGCTTCGCCATCGCCCTGGTGATCAACTATCCGAACCTGGCCGAGCAGCGCCGCCGCGTGGTCAACCACGCCGGCAACGTGCTGTCGGTGGTGTCGCTGATCTTCGCCGCTGGCATCTTCACCGGCATCCTCAACAACACCGGCATGGTCGAAGCGATGTCGCACAGCTTCCTGGCGGTGATTCCGGAATCGTGGGGCCCGTACCTGGCGGTGATCACCGCCGTGGCGTCGATGCCATTCACCTTCTTCATGTCCAACGACGCGTTCTACTTCGGCGTGCTGCCGATCCTGTCCGAGGCCGCCGGCAACTACGGCATCACCCCGGTGGAAATGGCGCGCGCCTCGCTGGCCGGCCAGCCAGTGCACCTGCTCAGCCCGCTGGTGCCGTCCACCTACCTGCTGGTAGGCCTGGCCAAGGTCGAATTCGCCGACCACCAGAAGTTCACCCTGAAGTGGGCCATCGCCATCTCGATGCTGCTGATGGTCGGCAGCCTGCTGTTCGGCCTGTACCCGCTCGCTGCCTGACCCTCTACCAAGGAGCCTTCTGCAATGACGCTTCGAATCGCTTACGTCACCAGCGGCATGGGCAGTGTCGGTACTGCCATCTGCCAGAGCCTGGCCCGCAGCGGCCACACCGTGGTTGCCGGTTGCGCGCCGAACTCGCCGCGCAAGGCCAACTGGCTGCGCGAGCAGCGCGAACAGGGCTTCGACTTCATCGCCTCCGAAGGCAACGCGACCGACTGGGCCTCGACCAGCGCCGCGTTCGCCAAGGTGCGCGCCGAAGTCGGTGAAGTGGACGTGCTGGTCAACAACTCCGGTGGCAGCCGCGACCTGCTGTTCCGGCAGATGACGGTGGAGGACTGGAACGCGGTGATCGCCTCCAACCTCAATTCGCTGTTCAACCTGACCAAGCAGGTGGTCGATGGCATGGCCACGCGGGGCTGGGGCCGCATCATCAACATCGGTTCGGTCAGTGCCCACAAGGGCCAGATCGGCCAGGTGAACTACGCCACCGCCAAGGCCGCGATGCATGGCTTCAGCCGTGCGCTGGCCGCGGAAGTGGCCTCGCGCGGGGTCACCGTCAACACGCTGTCGCCGGGCTACATCGCCAGCCAGGCGATCAGCAGCTTCCCGCCGGATGTGCTGGACCGGCTGGCCGCCTCGGTACCGGTGCGCCGCCTGGGTCGCCCCGAGGAAGTGGCCGGCCTGTGCGCCTGGCTGGCCTCGGACGAAGCCTCGTACGTGACCGGCGCCGACTATCCGGTCAACGGTGGCCTGTACATGGGGTAAGCCCTCGTCCACGCAGTACGTGGACCGCCTCCCCCACGGAGTGCGCGGGGCCGGTGAACCTTCGCTTGCGATGGGGATCCGGCCCCTATTGTTTCTGCATTTTCGGGACGCATTGCCCGATACATCGGCAGAACCGGTGTTATACCTGCCAACGCTCGCTGAGCCCGATGGATGAACGGCCGGAATCGCGGATCAAGGAGGTTGGCATGCGTGCATTGCTGATTGCGCTTCTTGTGGTCGTCACCCCGCCACTGGCGGCCGCCCCACCTGCTGCCACTGCGGAAGAGGCGGATGCAACCTGGCGGCTCGTGGAGCGCTGGTCCTTGCAGCTGGCACGCTCTGACCTTGTCGCACAGCTATCGCCACTGGCTCCGGCCGGCTCGCGTTCGGAAGCAAGAAGGGGCCGGGGCGACAGCGCTACCATCGATCTGGCGCCATTCGTGGTCGCTGGGAGGATCCAGGGGCCTTCTGGCCAGATCCACACCGATGCGTCCGGGCGAATCATCAAAGGCATTACGCTGTCGCTGGGCGGCGCCTGCATCTCGCGAAAGCAGATGGGTCGTCGCTACCCGGACTTCAACGTCCTTTCCGTCCCGTCAGGGCATAGTCTGGACGAGTCGACGGTGTTCGGCACGGTAGAGAACGGCATCCAGATCGGGTTCTCATTCTCCGAACATGACCGTGACTGCATGGACCAGCTCAAATTGAGCTGGCCAGGGGAGCGCTTCTGATTCCCACCGACATACCACCATGACGAACAGGTTGCAGGACGCACACCACTGCCCTGCACCGTTCGTTGGTTTTTCGTAAAGAAGGTTTCATGTTCCGTTCGCATAGTGGCCATGCACCGCGCATCCGTGCCGGTGACCACCCCCAATGCAACGGACCACCATGCAGACCCGACACCTGACGATCGCCGTGGCGATCGCGCTTTCCGCCGCCGCCAGCGCACATGCCGCCTCCGCCGCCGATACCGGCGCCAGCACCGATGCCGCGCTGAGCGCGCAGACGCTGGATACCGTCTCCGTGATCGGCCAGGGCGAGACCCGCCAGGTGCAGCGCATCACCGCCGTCGACAAGCAGGTACTGCCGCCGGGTACCAGCGGCCAGAAGATTCTTGATCGTCTGCCGGGCGTGTCGGTGCAGTCCAATGATGCCTTCGGTGCCAACGAGGAGTCGCAGACCATCAGCCTGCGCGGCTTCGACAAGAGCCGCCTCGGCTACACGCTGGACGGCATTCCGCTGGGCGACAACAGCTATGGCAACTACAACGGCCTGAGCATCGCCCGCGCGATCATCGCCGAGAACCTGGCCGGTGCCGAGCTGTCGCAGGGCATCGGTTCGCTGGGCGTGGCCTCGACCAGCAACCTGGGCGGCACCATCCAGTACTTCTCGATGGACCCGTCGACCGAATTCGGTGGCCGCGCCAGCGTCACCGTTGGCGACAACAGCCAGCGCCGTGGCTACCTGCGCGTGGATACCGGCGACATCAACGGCTTCTCGGCCTACGTGTCCGGCGTGCACCAGGACCAGGACATGTGGGCCGCGCCGTACCAGAACCAGACCACCCGCCAGTTCAACGCCAAAGCGGTGTGGAACGTGGGCGACCATCGTTTCGGTGCGTTCGTGGCCACCTCGCGCGCCAGCCAGGCCAACTACGCCTATCTGTCCAAGGACATGCTGGCACGTGGCCTGGGTTATGACTGGAACATCTATGCACCGGACTGGGATCGCGCCGTCGCCGCCGCGTACTGCGCACCGGGCACGCTTGACCGCAGCAAGTGCAAGTTCAGTGGCGGCGTCACCAGCATCGACGACGCCTACTACCAGAGCCGCGCACTGCGCGACGACAATCTGTACTCGGTGGATGCCGACCTGCGCCTGGGCGAGCAGGGCCGCCTGAAGCTGCTGGCCTACCACCACGACAACCGTGGCCAGGGTCACTGGTGGGCGCCGGGCCAGCCGTCCTACCCGGGCACCGACAAGATGTTGCCGATCTCGATCCGCAGCACCAACTACACGATCAACCGCGACGGCCTGACCGCCGCGCTGTCGTGGACGGTGGGCATCCACGAACTGGAAGCCGGCCTGTGGTTCGAGCAGAACGACCACAACGTGTCGCGCAACTTCTACTACATCAGTGGCCCGTTCCTGGACGACCTGTACCTGAAGAACCCGGACCGCCTGCTGTTCAACCAGGACTTCGATATCCGCACGCGCCAGTTCTACGTGCAGGACCGCATGCGCTTCCTGGACCAGCGCCTGACCGTGGATGTGGGCATCAAGAGCCCGAATACCCGCATGCGCGCCACCGCCCAGCCGGGCGTGGAAACCAGCATCGCCTCGGGCACGCTGACCGCCAAGAAGTCGGTGCTGCCGCAGCTGGGCCTGGGCTTCAAGCTCAATGCCAACAATGAGCTGTTCGCTTCGTACGCCGAGAACATCGCCGCCTTCGTCGGCGGTGGCAGCGGCGGCCCGCTGCAGGTGTCGCCGGAATCGTTCGCGGCCAGTGCCGGGCTGGAGCCGGAGAAGTCCAAGAGCCTGGAAGCCGGCTTCCGTACCTTCGGCGAGAAGTACCAGGCCTCGATCGCGGCCTACAACGTCAAGTTCGACAACCGCCTGCTGTCGCTGAACCCGTGCTCGAGCATCGAAGTCGGCACGCGTCCGGAGTGCGTGACACGCTTCATCAACGTCGGTTCGGTGAAGAGCCACGGTGCGGAGCTGACCTTCATCCTCAAGCCGATCGACGGCCTGCAGTGGTACAACGCGCTGTCCTGGAACAAGACCACCTACGAGGATGACTACCTGTCCGGCGGCGCGGTCGTGCCGGTGGCCGGCAAGATCACGGTGGATACGCCGCAGCGCATGGCCTCCAGTGAAATCAGCTGGAACCGCGATGGCTTCTTCGCCAGCCTGCGTGCGAAGTACACCGGCAAGCGCTACTACACCTACACCAACGACCAGTCGGTGCCGGGCGTGACCACCTTCGACGCCGGTGCGGGCTACGATTTCGGCCCGGGCCTGGGCCTGCGCAACGTGCGGGTGTCGTTGAACGCGACCAACCTGACCAACAAGCGCTACGCCGGCCAGCTGAGCTCGTTCGCACCGACTGATCCGGAAGGCAAGCGCTATGCGATCCATGCGAGCGCGCCGCGGCAGTTGTTCATGACGGTGGCGGCGGAGTTCTAAGTCAGAAGCGCTGCCCCGCGGCGTCTTGATTGTTGTCGCGGGGCAGGGTCGGATGGGCCGGCGCAGGACACGCCGTGAACCCATCCATGGGGGCTCGATGGCGCCTTGCTCGTGTGCGCTGTCCTGCGCACACGGCAAGACCGGGGTTGGGCGTCCTGCCCAACCCGCCCGAGGCATGCCTCGGGCCCATGGCGCCAACGGTCCTGCGCAGGCCCATCCAACCCTGCTCGACGGTTTCCCGCGCCACGGTGCGGAGGGCAAAGAAGAGCAAAAGCAAAGAGCCGGGCGTTGCCCGGCTCTTTGCCTTTCAAGCTCTTCAAGCGCAATCCCTCTGGTGGATTGCTGGCCGTCTCGCGGGAAATTGTCTGGAGCGGGGGGCTTGCGCTGGCCAGGACCGTCCACGGCATGGATGCCGTGGCCGAGCCTACAGGGACGTACTTGCGGCGTGTCCTGGCCAGCGCAAGCCCCCCGCTCTCCCCGATATCAATCGAGACGCCACAAGCCGCCAACGCATTTCATTCCGGCGCCAGCTGGTCCATCCGTATCCGGTTGGCGAACAGCGAGAACGCCAGCATGCCCGCCAGGCCGTTGGCCCGGCTCACCCAGTGCGGCAGCCAGCGCGGCGGCTTCAACACCCCCGCCTCGAACAACGGCGCGAACGCGATCGCATCGGTCAGGTTCATCTTGCCGGCGAACAACCAGCGGCAGACCTGCAGGCGGTCCTCGGCCAGCATGTGGCGGAAGAAGGTGTGCACCGATACCAGCCCGCGCAGGTACACCGTGTCCTTGGTGAAGGCCAGACCGCCACTTGGCGGCACGCCGCGGAACACGCGCTGCGCCGAGGCGAAGCTTTCTTCAGGGTTCTGCCCGGCGTCGCAGAAGTAGCGGAATACCTCGATGAAATCGGCACCTTCGCGTGCCATCGCGATCGCTTCGGTACGCAGACTGATGCGCTTCAGGCGCTCGATGTCGATGCTGCCGGTGATCTGTTCGGCGAAGGTGGCCAGCCCTTCCTGGGTGGCCGTCACCCGTGGCGAGGACAACGCCAGGCTGGGCAACACCGGTTGTTCGCGGCCGTTCAATGCGGTCAGCGAATGCACCAGCGCTTCGTGGTGGAACAACTGCGCGCGGTCGTAGGCGCTGAAGCGTGCACTGGTGCGCAGGCGGATGCGGGTCGGGCCGGCTGCGGCCTTGGACACCAGCTCCGGATCGAGCTGCACCTGGATGATGCGCGATTCGAAGAACGCGTCCAGATCGTTCTGCAGCTGCAGTTGCAGGGCGATGGCCGAGACCGGCACCTGTTCTTCCGGCGCCAGCAGTTCGTGGTCCAGTTCGGCGGCAATCTGGATGAAGTGGCGCGCCGCTTCGCGCGTGCTCGGGCCATTGCCCGGCAGCGGCTGCTCGGGCGCGCCGAACAGCTGCACCGAACAGGTATCGACGGCGGCGGTGCCCAGCCCTTCCAGCAGCTGCGCGGCCAGGTCCCAGCTCTGCGCCGACTGCCGCACGTAGTGGCCCAGTGGGTGGCTGTCGTCGCAGTCGGCGGCGATCGCGGCCAGTGCGCGACGTTCTTCGCTGAAGTCCAGCCGTGGGTAATCCACCTTCGGCAGCACCGGCTGGCCACGCGCCACGCTGTCCAGGAACGGTGCCTGCACCGTTGCCGGCCAGCTGGTCAGGCCCAGCAGGCGGATGCCTCCCACGGCCTCGACCAGGCGCGCATCGAGCGCTGCATGGTGGGCCACGTCACGGTCCAGCGTCGCGATCGGTTCCATGCGCGGACTATAGCGCCCTGCCCGTGCGTTGGTAGGTGCAATGGATCGGGTAGCTGCCAACCTTGGTTGGCATCCGCCGAAGGCGGACTTCGGATACATCCGTGCCAACCAAGGTTGGCACCTACCAGGAGCGGGCAGAGGCGGGCTGCGGACAGATTCATGCCAACCAAGGTTGGCACCTACCAGGAGCGGGCAGTCGGCACCCACCCGAAGCAGGCAGAGGCGGGGCCATTGCAGGGGTCAGAGCCCATTGCGACGCAATGGGATCCGACCCCGCGATACCCATCAGCGCCTGCGGTTCTTGCCAGCCGGGCGGAACTGCTGGCCCTTGCCCTTCTTGCCACCGCGTTCCTGCGCGGTCTCGGCCTGGCGGACCGCCAGCTTGGCGGCGGCGGCAGCCACTTCTTCCTTCAGCTTGAAGTAGTTCAGCAGCCGGCTCTCTTCGATCTCGCCCGCCTCGATCGCTGCGCGTACGGCACAGCCCGGTTCCTGCTGGTGCTTGCAGTCGTTGAAGCGGCACTGTGCGGCCAGCGCCTCGATGTCGGCGAAGCCACCTTCGGACAGCGTCTCTTCACCGGTCGGCTTCAGCTCGCGCATGCCGGGGGTATCGATCAGGCAGGCGCCGGTCGGCAGCGGCATCAGCGCGCGATGGGTGGTGGTGTGCCGGCCGCGCGAATCGTTGGCGCGCACCGCGTTGGTCTTCATCCGCTGCTCGCCGAGCAGGGTGTTGGTCAGCGTGGACTTGCCGGCACCGGACGAACCCACCAGCACCACCGTGCGGCCCGGGCCCAGCCACGGCTGCAGCACGGCTACGCTGTCGGCATCCAGGCCGTTGATCGCATGCAGCGCGATGCCCTGCATCTCCAGCTCTTCCAGCACCGCTAGCGCGTCTTCGCTGTACTCGGTCTGGTCGGCCTTGGTCAGCACCACCACCGGTTCGGCACCGCCACCGCCGACCAGCAGCAGATAGCGCTCGATGCGGCGCGGATTGAAGTCGGCATCCAGGCCACAGACGATGAACACCGTATCGATGTTGGCTGCGATCACCTGCTGGTGATAATGCTCGCCGGCCGCACCGCGCTTGATCGCGGTACGCCGCGGCAACAGGGCGACGATGCGGATGCCATCGAGCAGCACCCAGTCACCCACGGCCGGCCGCTCGTGGCTGGGGAAGCGCGGACGCTGCCATTCCGGCAGCGACTCGGCCTTGATCGACGCATCCGGGCCATCGGCCACTACGTAGTGGGTGCGGTGCTGTTCGATCACCCGTGCCGGGCGGGCCTGCGGGTGCGCGGCCATCGCGGCCTGCCAGTCGGCCTGCTGCGCCGGGCCCGGCCAGGGCCAGCCGATGGTCTGCAGGGCGATGAAATCGGGGGTCTGGGTCATCGCCGCCATTCTACCTGTCACGGCCCCCTGCCAGCCCAGTAATGACAAGCCCGGCGCCCTTGCCATGCACTGCAGCAATTCCGGTAGGATGGAATCCCCATGCCTTTTGACGGCCCAGCCCCCATGTCCACCATCTCGCCCAAGCCCCTGGCCATCCGCGAGCGCCTTTCCGAAGTGCGCTACGAAATCCGCGGAGAACTGGCGCGGCGAGCCCGGGAGCTGGAGGCGCAGGGCCGCAAGCTGATCAAGCTCAACATCGGCAACCCGGGCAACTTCGGTTTCCGCGCGCCCGAGCACCTGCAGCGCGCGATCGCAGACGACATGGGCCGCACCGATCCGTACACCCACCAGCAGGGCCTGCCGGTGGCACGCGAAGCCATCGCCGATTACTACGCCCGCCGTGGCGCACCGGATGCACACCCGGACCGCGTGTTCGTCGGCAACGGCGTCAGCGAACTGATCGACCTGTCGCTGCGCGCATTGCTCAACCCGGGCGACGAAGTCCTGGTGCCCTCGCCGGACTACCCGCTGTGGTCGGCCTCGACCATCCTCAACGATGGCCGCCCGGTGTACTACCGCTGCGCCGCCGAGAACGGCTTCCAGCCGGACCCGAGCGAGATCGAGACGCTGGTGTCCTCGCGCACCCGCGCCATCGTGCTGATCAACCCGAACAACCCCAGCGGCGCCAGCTACCCGCGCGAACTGCTGGAGCGCGTGGTCGAGATCGCGCGCCGCCACAACCTGCTGCTGCTGGTCGATGAGATCTACGACCAGATCCTGTACGACGATGCGGTGTTCCAGCCGGTCGCGCCGCTGGCCGGCGACCATCCGTGCCTGACCTTCAGCGGCCTGAGCAAGGTGCACCGTGCCTGCGGCTGGCGCGTGGGCTGGGCCCACCTCAGCGGCGACGACGCGCGCCTGGGCGACTTCCGCGCCGCGCTGGACCTGCTCGGCGCGCTGCGCCTGTGCGCCAACGTGCCGGGCCAGTACGCCATCGAGGCCGCAGTGAATGGCCCGGACACCATCTCCGAGCTGTGCACCCCGGGTGGCCGCCTGTATGAAACCCGCCGCGCGGTGATCGAGGCCTGCGAAGCCAGCGAGCACCTGTCGCTGGTCGCGCCGGCCGGCGCGCTGTATGCGTTCCCGGCCGTGGTCGGTGCCGCTGCCAAGGGCTTTGACGACCACAACTTCGCGCTGGACCTGATGAACAACGAAGGCGTGCTGGTGGTACCGGGTTCCAGCTTCAACGTGCCCTACCGCCATCATTTCCGCGTGACCCTGCTGCCGGAAGCCTCGGTGATGCGCGATGTGTTCGCCCGCATCGACCGCGTGCTGGCCCGCCGTGCCGAGGACGCAACCAAGGTCGTGCCGCTGAAGCCACGCCGTTCGGTGGCCTGAGCCGTGGCGCTGTCCTACCTGGCGCTGGGTGATTCGTACACCATCGGTGAAGCGGTTGCGGTCGAAGGCCGCTGGCCGCACCAGCTGGCCGCCGCCCTGCGCGCGCACGGCATTGACCTGGGCGACCCGCAGACCATCGCCACCACCGGCTGGACCACCGACGAACTCGATGCCGGCATCGATGCGGCTGCGCCGAGGGGGCCGTTCGACTTCGTCAGCCTGCTGATCGGCGTCAACAACCAGTACCGCGGGCGTCCGCTGGACGAATACCGTAACCAGTTCCAGGCCCTGCTGCAGCGGGCAATCGGCTTTGCTGGCGGTGATGCAGGCCGCGTGCTGGTGCTGTCCTTCCCCGATTGGGGTGCGACCCCGTTCGGCGCCGGCAGTGGCCGCGACCTGGCCGCGATCGAGATCGAGACCGACGAATTCAACGCGGCTGCCGAGGTGATCAGCACCCAGCAGGGCGTGGCCTTCGTCGACATCACCGATATCAGCCGCGCGCAGGGCGAAGACCCGGCGATGATTGCCGAAGATGGCCTGCATCCTTCGGCGCGGATGTACGCGCTGTGGAGCAAGCGGGCGTTGCCGGTGGCTGCGCACCTGCTCGGCGCAGCGGACTGAGACGATGGGCGGCTTGCCACGGACTGGCACGCCGCTGCCCTGCACTGCCCTGACGAACGCACAGGCGCGTTCCATCGCCGAGGCGTTCCGCCCGGTAAGGGTCTGGGGCAACCGCAGCGATTACTTCTACATCCGCAGCAAGCTCGGTAGCGATCCGCTGTACGACGGCGCGCTGCAGCAGCTTCCCGATGACGGGCAGCCGGTATTGGACCTGGGCTGCGGGCTGGGGTTGTTTGCCCACGTGCTGCGCCAGCGCGGCGACAGCCGGTGCTACCTGGGTGTGGACCTGGATGCCGCCAAGATCGCACGTGCCCGGCGTGCTGCCACCCAACTTGACGATGTGCACTTCGATTGTCTGGACCTGCAGGCGCCGCTGCCGGCACGGGCCGGGCACGTATTGCTGCTGGATGTGCTGCAGTACCTGGAAGCGGGTGCGCAGCAGGCGCTGCTGCGCGCCGCCAGTGCGCGTGTGGTCCGCGGTGGGCGCCTGCTGCTGCGTACGCCCCTGGCCACCGGCGATGGCCGCGACCGCACCACGCGGGTGGCCGACCGGCTGGCCTGGCTGGTCGGCTGGATGGGCACGCGACCGTGCCACTACCCCGATCCAAAGGTGCTGCAGGCGACGCTGACCGAAGCCGGATTGCAGGTGACGGCCCCCCGGCCGCTGCACGGGCGTACCCCCTTCAACAGCTGGCTGCTGGTGGCGCACCGCATCCGGTAGCGCCGGGCCATGCTCGGCGGATTCCATCCATGCCGCTGCGCTCGCCGGGCGTGGCCCGGCGCTACCGGTTATCCGGCCGGCAGCTGCGCCTTCAACCCACGCTCGTCCAGCGCCTGCAGCACGCGCTCGATGATCTCCAGGTTGTGGCCGTGTGCGGCACCTTCATGCAGCAGCACGATGGCGCCCGGGCGCAGGTCCGGCAGCAGGCGGTCAAGCACGCCCTGCGTGGTGCAGTCGACCCCGTCGTAGCCGCGCGCACTCCAGCCCACCCGGACCAGCCCCAACCGCTGCAGCACCGGTGCCACGAACGGATTGGTCATGCCCACCACCGAGCGGTACCAGCGCACCGGCTGCCCGCCCAAGGCCTGCAGCGCGTGCTGGCAACCTTCGATCTCGGCGCGCATCGCGGCTGGTCCCAGCCGCCAGAAACGCGCCTGCGGGTGGCTGTGGCTGTGGTTGCCGAGGTCGTGGCCGCGGCGCAGGATCTCGGCCACCAGTTCCGGCTGCGCCAGCGCGCGCTCGCCCACCAGGAAGAAGGTGGCGCGGGCCTGGTGGCGCTCGAGCAGGTCGAGCACGGCGCGGGTTTCCGGGCTGGGGCCGTCATCGATGGTCAACCAGACGCTGTTGCCGGCCTCCGGCGCCCGGCTCATCACCGGTGCATAGAAACGGCTGTTGGGCAGGAATACCGGCACCACGAACAGCGCATGGCTGGCCGCCAGCAGCGGCAGGCCCCACGGCCACCCGCCCAGTGTCCAGGCCAGGATCACGGCCAGCTGCGACGCCACCAGCCAGGGCAGCCAGCGCCAGGGGCGGCCCGGGATGCGATGCAATGTTCCTGCGCTGCTCATCCCCCATGATGCCATGAGGGTTAGAATTGATGATTCGAATTCCCGGAACCCCGACGTCCATGTCCCTCGATCCCGCCCTGCGTTCGCGCATCGAATCCATCCTCAACGCCAACCGCGTCGTGCTGTTCATGAAGGGCCAGCCGTCGATGCCGCAGTGTGGTTTCTCGGCCAAGGCCGTGGGCGCCCTGCAGGACCTCGGCGTCGAGTTCGCCCACGTCAACGTGCTGGCCGACCAGGAAATCCGTGAAGGCATCAAGGCCTACGGCGACTGGCCGACCATCCCGCAGCTGTACATCGACGGCGAACTGGTCGGCGGCAGCGACATCGTGCTGCAGATGGCCGCCAGCGGTGAGCTGAGCAGCGTGCTGGGCCTGGCCGCGCCGGACCGTACCCCGCCGAGCATCACCGTCACCCCGGCTGCCGTGGAAATGCTCAAGGGCGCGCTGGCCGACGCCCCGGGTGCCGCCCTGCAGCTGAGCATCGACGCCGGCTTCCAGCCGAACTTCCAGCTGGCCCCACACGACGAAGGCGCGATTGCCGCCGAGTCCAACGGCCTGCGCGTGCAGTTCGACCTGGCCAGCGCCCGTCGCGCCAACGGCATCACCATCGACTGGGTGGACGACATCCGCGGCAAGGGCCTGGCCATCGACAACCCGAATGCGCCCAAGCCGGTGCAGGAAATCAGCGTGCGTGATGCCGACGACCTGGTGCGTGCCGGCAACATCACCCTGGTGGACGTGCGCCCGGCCGATGAGCGCTCCATCGCCGCGGTCGGCGTGCCGTTCAAGACCTTCGACGGCAACGGCCGCGCCGAGCTGGAAGCCCTGCCCAAGGACACCGCGCTGGCCTTCATGTGCCACCACGGCGGCCGCAGCGCACAGGCCGCCGAGCAGTTCCGCGCCCTGGGCTTCACCAAGGTGTTCAACGTCACCGGCGGCATCAACGCCTGGTCGGAAGACGTGGACAACGGCGTGCCGAAGTACTGATCGGCACTGAAAAAGGGGACGGAGGGGATTAAGTCGTTTGTGCCTCAAACGACTTAATCCCCTCCGTCCCCTTTTTCTTATCCGGCAAACCCGCCTTCGGCGAGGTAATCCAGTTCTTCCGGCGAGGGAATGCGGCCCAGCACCGCGTTGCGGTGCGGGAAACGGCCGAAGCGGCGGATGATGTCGCGGTGCAGTTCGGCGTACTGCAGGTATTCCTTGTCACCCAGCACATCGAACATCGCCACCGAACGGTCCTGGTCCAGCGGATCCTCGGAGTGCTCGAACGGCAGGTAGATGAAGGCACGCAGCTTCGGCACCAGCTGCAGGTCCAGCCCTTCCTCGATCGCGCGCATGGCGTAATGCCGCGCCAGGCCATCGGTGGCATAGGAGTGGGCGGTACCGCGGAAGCAGTTGCGCGGGAACTGGTCCAGCAGCAGCATCAGCGCCAGCGCGCCTTCGGCACTGCCCAGCCAATGCTCGCGCGCGCGCGACGCCGCAGCGTAATGTTCATCCAGGAACAATCCACGGAACTGCGCGTCGAAGGCATCGTCGCGGGCGAACCACTTCGCAGGACCCGCTTCCTTCCAGAAATCCACCACTTGCGCGGCAACGTCCATTACCTACTCCTGGGCCTGGACGCCCCGCGCCCGGCCTTCATCATCATTCGTCGAAGCGCAGGTGGCGGACCGACTTGCCGTTGCGCCGGATAAGCTTAAGCGCCTCGATGCCGATCTGGATATGGTTTTCCACGAACTGGGAGCTGACCTTGGCATCGGAGGCCTCGGTCTTGACCCCGTCGGGGATCATCGGCTGGTCCGAGACCAGCAGCAGCGCGCCACTGGGGATGTGGTTGGCGAAGCCGGCGGCGAACACCGTCGCCGTTTCCATGTCGATGGCCATGCAGCGCATCGCCCGCAGCCGCTCCTTGAAGGCCTCGTCGTGTTCCCAGACCCGGCGGTTGGTGGTGTAGACGGTGCCGGTCCAGTAGTCATGGCCGAGATCGCGGATCATGGTCGAGACCGCACGCTGCAGCGCGAACGCCGGCAGCGCCGGCACTTCCGGCGGCAGGTAGTCACCCGAGGTGCCCTCGCCGCGGATCGCGGCGATCGGCAGCACCAGGTCGCCCAGCTGGTTCTTGCGCTTGAGACCACCGCACTTGCCCAGGAACAGCACCGCCTTGGGCATCACCGCCGACAGCAGGTCCATGATGATCGCGGCATTGGGGCTGCCCATGCCGAAGTTGATCATGGTGATGCCGTCGATGGTGGCACTGGCCATCGGCCGGTCCAGGCCGATGATGGGCGCGCCGGTCAGCTCGGAAAAGGTATGCAGGTAGCCGCCGAAGTTGGTCAGCAGGATGTGCTGGCCGAACTGGTCCAAGGGCACGCCGGTGTAACGCGGCAGCCAGTTGTCGACGATTTCCTGCTTGCTCTTCATGGTGGGGGACCGGTACGGCGGGGGATCGGCTATTTTCGGCCAGCCGGGCGGTGCCGTCGAGCCGCCGTTGGCCAGCCTGTGAAGAAGGTCACTTGGCAGCCCGCCGCCGCCCGGCTAGCGTCGACGGTTGGACCAAGCTGCAAGGGGAACTGCATGGCATCGACGTTGTTGCGCGCCGGGGTGGCACTGGCGCTGCTTTCATTGAGCACGGCACCGGCGGTGGGCGCCTCGCGCTTCGTCGCCGATCCCTACCCAAGCACCTACCAGGCGCATCCCGATGCGCCGGTGCTGATCCAGAACGCCACCGTGCTGACCGGCACCGGCCAGCGCCTGGACAACGCCGATGTGCTGCTGCGCGATGGTCGTATCGTTGCCGTCGGGCCCCGGCTGCAGGCCGACGCCGGCGTGACCCGCATCGATGCACAGGGCAAGTGGGTCACCCCCGGCCTGATCGACGTGCACTCGCATCTGGGCGTGTATCCCAGCCCGGGCGTCGGCGCACACAGCGACGGCAACGAGATGACCGCGCCGGTCACCGCCAACGTCTGGGCCGAACATTCGGTGTGGCCGCAGGACCCCGGCTTCGCCACCGCACTGGCCGGCGGCGTGACCAGCATGCAGGTGCTGCCCGGCTCGGCCAACCTGGTCGGTGGCCGCGGCGTGACCCTTAAGAACGTACCGGCCATCACCTACCAGGCCATGAAATTCCCCGGTGCGCCATGGGGGTTGAAGATGGCCTGCGGCGAGAATCCCAAGCGTGTCTACGGCGAAGGCAAGGGCGTGACCCCGGCCACGCGCATGGGCAACGTGGCCGGTTACCGCGCCGCCTTCATCGATGCCGCCGACTATATCGCCAAGAACAAACCGAAGCCGGCCAAGCGCAAGGGCTGGTTCGGCAGCGACAAGGGCGACAGCGCCGGAGATGCCGGCGGCAAGCGCGATCTCAAGCTGGACACGCTGGCCGGCGCCATCGAAGGCGACATCCGCGTGCACATCCACTGCTACCGCGCCGACGAGATGGCCACCATGCTCGACCTGGCCAAGGAGTTCGGCTTCAAGGTGGCCGCCTTCCACCACGGCGTGGAGGCCTACAAGCTGGCCGACCGCCTGGCCGCCGACGGCGTCTGTGGTGCGCTGTGGGCCGACTGGTGGGGCTTCAAGATGGAAGCCTTCGATGGCATTCCGGAGAACATCGCACTGGTCGACCGGCCGAAGAACAGCTGTGCCATCGTCCACTCCGATTCGCCCGAGGGCATCCAGCGTCTGAACCAGGAAGCCGCCAAGGTGATGGCCTCCGCGCGCCGTGCACACATGCCGGAGATCACGCCCGAACACGCCATCACCTGGATGACCGCCAACGCCGCCAAGGCGCTGGGTATCGAAGGTCAGACCGGCACCCTGGAAGCCGGCAAGATGGCCGATGTGGTGGTCTGGAACGGCAATCCCTTCAGTTCGTATGCGCTGGCCGAACAGGTCTTCATTGATGGCCGCAGACTGTACGACCGCGGTGCACCGGCGGCGACGCCGCGTTCCGATTTCCAGCTTGGCCAGGAGGTGCGCTGATGGGTGCGTTGAATGAATGTCGCCGGGCATGGCGCGGCGCTACCGTGGTGGCGCTGTTGTTGCTGGCAACCACGGCATCGGCGCAGGACCTGCTGGTGCGCAACGCCACCGTGCACACCGCCAGCACACGCGGCAGTCTGCAGAACACCGATGTGCTGGTGCAGGGCGGCATCATCCGTGCGGTGGGCAGCGGCTTGTCGGTACCGGCTGGCGCAACCGTGGTGGAGGCCAATGGCCGCCCGCTGACACCGGCACTGTTCGGGGGTATCACCGAGATCGGCATCGAAGAGGTCTCCGGCGAAGCGAGCACGGTCGACAGCACGTTGAAGATTGGCGATCAACCGCTGAGGCCCGAGTTCGACGTCACCCTGGCCTACAACCCGGCCTCGGTGCTGATCCCGGTAACGCGACTGGAAGGCATCGGCTTCACCGCGCTGGGCGCGGCCACCGGCGGTGGCTTCGTGGCCGGCCAGGGCGGCGTGATGCGCCTTGATGGCAGCGCGGACTCGATCGGCCCGCGTGCCCTGTTCCTGCGTGTCGGTGCAGCGGCTTCCGAACTGACCGGGCATTCGCGTGCCGCGCAATGGATGCTGCTGCAGCAGATGATCGACGAGGCGCGTGGCCAAGTGGCTGCAGATTCGCCGCATGCGCTGCTGACCCCGGCCGGGCGCCGCACGCTCAATCGCTACCTGGCCGGCCAGGGCCGCATCGTGGTGGAGGTGGACCGCGCATCGGACATCCGCCAGTTGCTGCGCTGGGCCGCCCGCGAGAAAGTGAAGATCGCCATCGCCGGTGCCAGCGAAGCCTGGCAGGTGGCGCCAGAGCTGGCCGCCGCCCAGATACCGGTGTTCGTCGATGTACTGGCCAACCTGCCGGCCAGCTTCGACCAGATCGGCGCCACCCTGGAAAACGCGGCACGCCTGCAACGTTCCGGCGTGGCGGTCTCGTTCGTGCAGCGTGGCGACGCCTCGCACAACGCACGCAAGATGCGCCAGCTGGCGGGCAATGCCGTGGCCAATGGCCTGCCCTGGGCCGACGGCCTGGCCGGCCTGACCCGGGTGCCGGCGCAGGCCTTCGGCGTGGCCGACCAGATCGGCAGTATCGAGCCCGGCAAACGTGCCGACCTGGTGCTGTGGGAGGGTGACCCGCTGGACGTGGCGCACTACGCCGAACAGGTCTGGCTGGGCGGCCGTGCGATGCCGATGCGCTCGCGCCAGACCGAACTGCGCGACCGCTATCTGCAGCGCAACGCGCATCCCTGACTGCTTACAAGGAGCCGCCAATGGCCACGCTGCGCTGGTATTTCGACTTCATCTCGCCCTATTCCTACCTGCACTGGCAGAAGCTGAAACAGCTGCCGCAGTTCACGCAGATCCAGACCGTGCCGATCGCCTTCGGTGCGGTACTGCATCATCTGGGCAACCTCGGGCCGGCCGAGATTCCGGCCAAGCGCCGCTTCATCTACCGCCAGCTGCTGTGGACCGCGCAGGCCGAAGGCACGCCGCTACGGTTCCCGCCGGGCCATCCGTTCAACCCGTTGTCTGCCCTGCGCCTGTGCCTGGCCGCCGGCGCCAGCACACAGGCGGTGGACGTGCTGTTCAACTGGATCTGGCGCGACGGCAATGCCGCCGACAGCGCCGAGGCGCTGCGCGAACCGGCTGCGCAACTGGGCATCGAGGATGTCGAGACCGCCATCTCCGCCCCGGCGGTGAAGGAGCAGCTGCGGCGCAACACCGAGGCCGCGATCAGTGCCGGCGTGTTCGGTGTACCGACCCTGGCCATCGACGGGGAACTGTTCTGGGGCAACGATGCGCACCCGCTGATGGCCGCGGTGCTGGCCGATCCGGGCCTGCTGCAGCAACCCGAATGGCAGCGCCTGGCCAGCCTGCCGGTGGCGGTTCAGCGCAGCCGCTGAACAGGGCGTGGCGCGTTTCCCTCGCGCGCCACGCCAGGATTTGAGATAGATTTCACGTTTCCGAACCTACAACCGCCCTGGAGGGGGAGCCGCGGATGCGCATCGGAATCGTCGTCGACTCGGCCTGCGACCTGCCGCAGGACTTCATTGCCGAGCACAATATCGTGCTGCTGCCGATCACCGTACGGATCGGCGAAGCCGTGCTGGCCGATCATCGCGATGAGCAGGCCACCCTGAGTTTCCTGCACGCGCATGTGGCCGAACACGGGGCTGAAGCGGAGACCATCCCCTTCAGCGTCAACCAGATTCGCGACCTGTTCCTGCAGCAGCTGGTGATCGATTACGACCACGTGTTCTGCATGACCATCACCAAGACCCGCAGCCCGATCCACGACAACGCGCTGCAGGCCAGCTTCGCCATCCTCAACGACTACAAGCCGGTGCGTCAGGCAGCGGGCTACAACTCGCCGTTCGCGCTGCGCGTGCTCGACACCCAGAACCTGTTCGCTGCCCAGGCGGTGACGGCGGTGGAAGCGGTACGCCTGCGCGACAGCAATGCCAGCGTGCAGCAGATCCGCGAACGATTGGAGGAACTGGCCGGCAACGTGCATGGCTATATGGTTACCCGCGACCTGTACTACATGCGCGCACGTGCGCGGCACAAGGGCGACCGCAGTGTCGGCCTGCTCAGTGCAGCGCTGGGCAGCGCACTGGACATCAAGCCGGTGCTGCATGGCTACCGCGGCGAGACCGGGCCGGTGGCCAAGATCAAGGGCTTCGACAACGCCGTGCAGAAGCTGTTCGCGGTGGTCGGCCAGCGCGTGCGTGCCGGGCTGATGACACCGACGGTGTGCGTCAGCTACGGCGGTGAACTGGACGAGCTGCGCACCCTGCCCGGCTACGCACAGCTGAAAGAAGTCTGCGCCACCCATGGCGTGATCGTATACGAATCGGTGATGAGCCTGACCGGCATGGTCAACGTCGGCAAGGGCGCGGTCACCGTGGGCTTCGCCGATGGGCCGCATCGGTTCGAGTGAGGCCCCATCGCGGCGCGGATCTGCACATCGATTCCACCGCGGTTGTGCCAGTCTTGCCGCACTTCAAGGAGAACTCCATGCCTGCGCAGTACCACATCAGCCTGCCCGACCCGTCCAAGGCCCGTGGCAATGACCCTGACCTGTCCTTCCATTCGCAGGGCGCCGCCGGTTTCGCCGAAGAGCTGCAGGACGCTCTGCGCAGCGGCACACTGTTCGAGCGCTGGAAGGCCAAGCAGCCCGACCCGGATGCGGTGGAACCGCAGTGGGGCGTGACCGACCCGGATGCCACCGTGACCGGCGAGCAGAAGGACCTGCGCATCAACCTGGTGGCCACCACCCGCATCGACAGTGACGTGTTCAAGCAGCGCCTGCGCCTGCTGGCCGGCCACCATTGGGAACTGCGCGACGTGCGTTGAGGCTTGGATCTGGTAGTTGCCAACCTTGGTTGGCAACCACCGAACTCCGGGTAGTGGCGGCCGCGGGGCGGGCCACCCACCCAACCAAAAGATGGAGCCCCGCCCCCCCCCGGCCGCTGGCCGGCAACCGCAGAATCCATGAAGGTGCCGGCCAGCGGCCGGCACTACCAGCCACCGCCCAAGGCCATGCTCTGGTAGTTGCCAACCTTGGTTGGCGCTTCCGAAAAAAGCTGCCAACCAAGGTTGGCAACGACCGACGAACCGCCGGGCATGGCCCGGCGTTTCCATTTCCCTACCAGCCACCACCCAGCGCGCGGTACAGCTCCACCCGTGCGATCGCGGCGGTGGCCTGGCTGTTGGCCAGCGCGGCCTGGTTGTCCAGCGCGATGCGCTGGGTGGTCAGCACATCCAGCATGTCGACCACACCAGCCTGGTACTGCCGGCGCGCCGCACCCAGTGCGGTCTCGCTCTCATCCACCGCCACCTGCAGCTGTACCGTGCGCTGCTGCTCGGCACTGTAGCCATCGATGGCGTCGTCCACTTCATGCCAGGCCTGCAGCACGGTGCGGCGGAACTGCAGCGACGACTGTTGCTGCTGCAGCCGGCTCAGCGCGAGATTGGCCTTCAGCCGCCCGCCCTGGAAGATCGGCACGCTGATCGACGGCCCGATGCTGAAACGGTGCGCGTTCCACCCATCCAGGTCATCGAGCTGCTTGGCCTGGAAGCCCGCGTCGCCATTCAAGGTGATACGCGGCAGGAAGCTGGCCTTGGCCACGCCGATGCCGGCCGTTGCCGCATGCAGTGCCGCTTCGGCGCGACGGATGTCCGGGCGACGCTCGGCCAGTTCGCTAGGCAGACCCACCGCTACGGCCGGCAACGCCGGCCAGTCATGGCGTGCATCCTGCAGCTGCGCGTCCAGCGCCTGCGGCGGCTGCGCCAGCAGGAACGCCAGCGCATTGCGCAGCTGCGATTCGCGATGCCGCAGCGGCGCGATGCGGGCCTGCAGCGATGCCACCTGCGCGGACGCGCTGGACACCTGCAGCGTGCTGGCCACGCCCTGCTGCTGGCGTGCCTCGGTCAGGCGCTTCATGTCGAGGGCGATGCTGAGGTTGTCCTCGGTGATCGCCAGCAGCTGCCGCGTCGCACGCAGCTGCAGGTAATCACGCGCGGTTTCCGCCAGCAGCGCGATGCGCACCGCATGTGCATCCTCCTCGGCCATCTGTACGCGTGCGTCGGCCGCTTCCACCTGGCGGCGCACACGCCCCCACAGGTCCAGCTCCCAGCTCAGCCCGATGCCGGCCTGGAAGAGCCCGTAGTCATCACGGCCGCCGTTGCCGGACGGATCATTCAGGCCCACCTCGCTGTTGCGTGCGCGCACGCCACTGGCGCTCGCGCTGACGTTGGGCAGGCGATCGGCGGCGGTGATGCCACGTGCGGCGCGGCTCTGCTGCACGCGGTTGGCGGCCAGCTGCAGGTCCAGGTTGGCCGCGAGCACCTGGCCGGCAAGCTGCCCCAGCAGTGGATCGTCGAAGCCGGCCCACCAGGCCGCGTCCTGGTCGATGGCGTTGCCGGCGACCGCCTCACCCTGCCACTGGCTGGGCAGTTCCGCCTGCGGGCGTACGAAGTCCGGACCCGCCGTGCAGGCAGCCAGGGCCGTGCACAGGGTGGCCGCAACAAGGGTACGGAACAGGGTGACTGCGCTCATGCGCCCTCCCCGCTCTTGTGGCCCGGACGGTGCTGCACGCTCTGCGCGCGCGCACGGCTGCCCAGGTCAACGCTGGCTTCCACCGACATGCCTGCACGCAGCTGGTCCAGCAGCGGCTGGCCGGGTTCCAGCACGATCTTCACCGGAATGCGCTGCACCACCTTGGTGAAGTTGCCGGTGGCGTTTTCCGGTGCGACGGCGGCGAAGGTGACGCCGGTGGCCGGTGCGATGCTGTCGATGTGCCCGCGCAGCGGCTTGCCCGGGAACACGTCCACCTTCAGTTCGACCTGCTGGCCGGCCTGCATGCGGGTCATCTGCGTTTCCTGGAAGTTGGCGACCACGAAGGCGCGCTTCAACGGCACCACCGCAGCCACCGGCGTACCCGGGGTCAGGTAGGCACCCACGCGCACGGCGCGGCGACCAACCATGCCGTCGATCGGCGCGCGCAGCACGGTATGCGACAGATCCAGTTCGGCGCGTGCCTGCGCCGCTTCCGCACGCTGCACCGCCGCCTGCGCGGCCTGCACGCCAGCACTGAGGATGTCGGTGCGCTGGCGCGCGGTCGACAGTGCAGCCTGGCCCTGCTGCAGATGGGCACTGGCTACGGCCTGCTTCGACTGCGCCTGCTGCGCGTTCTGCACGGTTCCGGCGCCGTCACGAGCCAGTTCGCGGTAGCGCTGCTGGTCGGCACTGGCCAGGGTCAGTTCGGAACGGCTGACATCGACACTGGCCCTGGCCTGCTCGATCAGCGAATCCTGCTGGGCCAGTGCGGCCTGCGCGTTGGCCAGCTGTGCGCGGGCATTGGCAAGGTCGGCACGCGCTGCCTGCAGTGCCACCTGGTAGTCACGGTCGTCGATGCGGGCAAGCACGTCGCCAGCCTTCACCGACTGGTTGTCCTCAACTTCCACGGCACTGACAAAGCCGGGAATCTTCGGCGCAACCAGCGTGTAGTCGGCCACGACGTAGGCATTGTTGGTGGTCTGGTGGCCGCCGTCGCGCAGCAGCAGCCAGGCGCCGATGGCCAGGGCCAGCACGCCCAGGCCCAGGCCGGTATTGAGAGTGGTTCGATTGATCGTCATGAGGGGGTTCCTGCGAAAGGTTCAGGCCACGGCACGTGGCGGATGGATGCGGGTGGGCATCCAGGCAATGAGCGGAATGAAGGCCAGCGCCACCAGCGCGACCACCCAGTACAGATCGGCCGAGGTCAGCGCCTGTACCTGTGCATGCAGGCGCGCGCCCAGCTGCGGGCCCTCGGCCAGCCACGGTTGCTCGCCCAGGCGGTCAACCAGCACGGTGGAATGGAAATGACGGCGCCCCTGGGCGACGGCATCCAGCACGCCGCTGGCAAGCACGGCAGCGAAGCCCTTGACCGTGTTGAACCACGCCGAGGCAAACGGCCCGTCCTGGGGCGCCAGGCCGCCGGTGGCCAGCATCAGCAGCGGCAGCACCGCCATCGGCTGGGCGAACACCTGCAGCAGCTGCACCCACAGGAAGTTGTCGCGGATCCAGGCCACATCCAGGTGCGAGCCCAGCCAGCAGGCCAGGGCCAGCATCGCCAGGCCAGTGGCCTGCACCCAGCGGCAATCCACTGCACGGATGTTCAGCAGCGCCGCCACCAGCGGCAGCGCGATCACCTGCGGCAACGCCACCCACAGCAGCATCGGTGCGGTCTGCAGCGGCCGGTAGCCCTGCACGCTGGCCAGGAAACCGGAGGGGATCGAGATCACCGCCAGCAGCACGAACAACACACCGCCCAACGTCACCAGCGAGTAGCTGAGGTTGCGGTTGGCCAGCAGCTGCAGCTTGAAGAATGGCAGCGGGTGGAACCATTCATTGATCATGAACAGCACCATCAGGCCGGCACCGCCACCGATCATCAGCGTGATCATCGGCGAGTCGAACCAGTTCAGGCGCGGGCCCTGCACCAGGCCCAGCACCAGCAGCACCAGCGCCGGCAGGCCGAGCAGCAAGCCGACCGTATCGAACTGGGCGAAGCGATCCAGCCGCAGCGGGTCCTGTGGCAGGCCCCAGCTGACCATCGCCATGGCGGCCAGGCAGTACGGCACGATCTGCCAGAACGCCCAGTGCCAGCCCACCTGCTCGACCCAGAACGCGGCCAGCGGCGTGCCCATGCTCGGGCCGAAGGTGGCGGTCAGCGCGTAGCCCGCCAGGCCATACAGCTTGATGCCGGGCGGCAGGAAGCGCAGGGCCACGCTCATCAGCAGCGGCGGCAGCGCACCTCCACACAGGCCCTGCAGCGCGCGCAGCAGCAGGAATACCTGCAGGTTCGGGGCAAGCGGGCAGAGCACGCCCAGCACCATGAAGCCACCGATCATCGCCAGCGCGAAGCGGCGCAGCGAGAAGGTGGCGGCACACCACGGTGCGAAGGCCATCGCGCTGACCGACATCGCGCTGTAGAGGGCGACGATCCAGCTGCCATCGTCGACGCTGAAACCCATCGCACCGCGGATGTCGGCCAGGGCGACCTTGGTGATGTTCTCGTTGAAGCCCGACACCAGCACCGCCAGCAGCACGCCACACAGGCCGACCAGAACGCGGCGGTCGAGCCCGGGGGCGGCGGCAGGACGGGGCGCTGCAGCAGCCGGGACAGCGGCGGCCGGCGTACTCATCGCCGGGCACCGATCCGTGCAGGGCACGGCATGTTGGGGGTCATTGGAATGCGCTCAGTGAAACTCCGGGGAGCGCAGTCTAGGGAGCCGGTAGCGTGCAAAAAATGGCGTTGCCAGCATCGCAGGCGTGCGTTGGGCGCACGCCCGGAACCTCAGCGGCGGATGCCCTCGACGCTTTCGCACATGGTCTTGATCGAGCGGCGCAGCCACTGGTGCGCAGCATCGTTGTCCAGCCGCGGGTGCCAGGCCTGCACGATGGCGGCGGTGCGCACCGGGATCGGCAGCGGGAACAGGCGCAGCGGCAGGCGCATGCTGACGATCCGCTCCAGCATCACGCTCGGCATCTGCGGCAGGATCAGATCCGATTCGGCCGCCGCGAAGATCGCACCGTGGAAGGTCGGGCTGATCAGTGCCACCCGCCGCTGCAGGCCGAGCGTGGCCAGGTCGTCATCGATCGGGCCGCGTGGCAGGCCGCGGCGCGACACCGCAATGTGGTCGCAGGCGGCAAAGCGCTCGGCACTGATCTCGCCATCGAACAACGGATGGTCCTCGCGTGCAGCCCCCATGAACGAGGTACTGAACAGGTTCTGCACCTTGGTGTCGGGTGCGTGCTTGCCGGCGGTGCTGATGTACAGATCGATCCGGCCCTGCGCCATCGCATCGTCATCGGTATCGCCCTCGGGCACGAAGCGCAGCACCGCGCGCGGTGCCTGCTGGCGGAATATCTCGCGCAGGCGACCGCCAAAGCCACCGATGAAGACATCGTTGGCACGCACGTTGAAGGTGCGCTCCAGGGTACCCACGTCGATCTCGCGGCCCGCATGGAAAACACGGTGGGCCTGTTCGATGACGTCGCGCACCTGCTCGCGCAGCTGCAGGGCCCGCGGTGTCGGTGCCAACCCGCGACCTGCGCGCACCAGCACCGGGTCGCCCAGCGCCACGCGGATCCGGCCCAGGGTGCGGCTCATCGCCGGCGCGCTCAGGTTCATCCGACGCGCGGCGGCGGCCACGCTGCATTCGTCAATCAGCACGTCCAGTGCCAGCAACAGGTTCAGGTCCGGCAGGGGCATGACAGTCTCCAGTAAATCAGATGACTCTACGACACGTGTAACCTTCGTGGATTGCGTTATACGCATTCATTGACTGCCGCGCACGGCATGGGTGCGCGCGGTGACATCGGCGACCATCCCCGGCCTGCCAAGGAGACATCCATGTTCACTACCCTGCTGGTCGCCCTGGACGGCGGCCCCCAGCACGCACGCGTGCTGGACCTGGCCGCCGCCATCGCAGGCCCGCGCAGCCGCCTGCACCTGCTGTGCGTGCTCGACCCCGAATTCGCGCTGGCCGCCGATGCCAGCGACGCCGACCGCATCGAGTACCCGGAAGCCGCCCGCCAGCGCTCGCGGGCCGAAGCGGTGCTGGCCGAAGCCCTGGCCGAGCTGCGCGAGCGCGGCGTCGACGCCATCGCGCAGATTCCCTCCGGCGACCCGGGCGAAGTGATCAGCGAGCAGGCCCGGCGCCTGAAGTGCGACCTGATCGTGATCGGCCACCGCCACCTGTCCCGCCTGGAACGCCTGTTCGAACCCTCGATCGGGCAATGGACCATCGACCACGCGCCCTGTCCGGTGCTGGTGGAAACCCGCGATCCACAACCCTAGCTGCCATGGCCTCCCGTTCCCCGTTGTTTCCCACCCGGGTCAGTTACCGTGCCTTCGGCCGCCAGTTCGGCCGTGGCGAGCAGGCGCTGCTGGCGGCGATACGCCAGCTGCGTGACCCTATGCTGCAGCCCGAAGGGCTGGCCGGCTTGAGCCACCTGGGTCTGGACCGCGAGGGCCGCGATGCGTTCGTCGCCCTGCTGCCATTGCTGGCCGCGCCCGCTGCTCCCATCGATCTGCTGCCCGCCGGCTCTCCCTTCATTGCCGCCAGCGAACTGGACCTGCTGGTCTGTCTGCTGCGCATTGCCCAGTGGCGGCATGCACGCCCGCGCGAAGACGACACACTGGCACCGTTGCGCCGGCAGCTGGCGCGCTGTGCGATGGCCGTGCAGGCCGCAAACCTGCCGTTGCGGCAGCGCTCGTTGTCACCGGTCGGACTGAGGCTGCTCGATCCCACTGGCTGGTTGCGGCAGCGCTGACCCGGCCGCGCCGCCCGTGCGCAATCACGCAGAGGGACCGGGCACCTGGCACGCTCAGCAATCCATCCTGCCGTGCGCACTGCCTTCGTCATCGAGCAAATGCGCATGCAGGATCACCTGGTTGCGACCGGCCCGCTTGGCGGCATACAGCCCTGCATCGGCATCCGCCAGCAACTGATCGGCGCTGGCCAGAGCCGGCGGGTGCAGGTAGGCCACGCCGATGCTGACACTGACCGACCCTTCCGGCAGTGGCAGCGCCGCCACCGCCTCTCGCAGGCGTTCGGCGAGCGCCAGCACGCCCGACAGTGGGCTTCCGGGCACGATCACCGCAAACTCCTCGCCGCCGTAACGGGCAACGCTGTCACCGGCGCGGCCGGCGCTGATCTTCAGTACCGTGGCCACGGCCTGCAGGCAGCGGTCCCCAGCCGGATGTCCGTGGCGGTCGTTGAAGACCTTGAAGTGGTCGATGTCCAGCAACAGCAGGCCCAGCTCGCTGCCGCTTCGGCGCGCCCGGTTCCATTCCGCCAGCAGCAGTGCATCGAACTCTCTCCGGTTGGCCACGCCGGTCAGGCCATCCTGCCGTGCCAGCTGATCCAGCGATGCCTGCCGTTCCATCAGGTCCACCTGCAGCAGGATGCTGCGCACGCCGAAACCCAGCGTGGCCACCACGAACCCACTGACCGCCAGTGGCCGTGCATGGTCGACCACCAGGGTACCGACCACCAGCAGCAGCAATGGCAGGATCATCGGCCCGGCCGCCTGCACCGTGCGTGCCAGCCGCGGATGCGGCAGGGCAGCCGGCAGCGGCGTGTGGCTCAGTGCCAGCAGCGCCAGCAACAGGAACGGCAGATCGATCAGCAGATCGTTGTAGGCGCCAAAGGAATCTTCCGAGGTGTAATGGTTGATGTAGTACGCCACCAGCAGGTAAGCCAGCGCGTAAAGCGCCAACGCGCGGAAGAAGCTGCGCCGCTCGGGCACATCAACGGCCAGCCAGCGCACCACCGCGAACCCGGCGATGCACAGATTCTGGATATCGAACATGCGCTGCATGCTGGCCATCGCCGAATCATCGATGTCGATCCGGGCGGCGAACGATTGCGTATGCACGAAGAACAGCACGCCCAGCAGCGCCGCCATCGCCGCATCGATCAGGCTGATGCTCATTCGCTCGCGGCGCGCGCGGGCGAGGATGAACACCAGCGGCACGCCGTACAGGACGTACAGGAACAGGCTTGCCTGCGGGGTGATATCGGCGCGGCCAGCCCCCAGCGCGTCGACCATGTTGGAGGCCATGCCGCCCGCCCACAGCAGCAGCGCCAGCGCGGTGGCGCGCCAGCCCAGGGCCGCCCGGTCGCGGCGCGCCCGCCACAGGCAGGCGCCCGCAGCCAGCAACGGTGCACCGGTCAGGAACACGAACGACCCGCCCCCGGCGGGGCCCGGCCACAGGGTCAGCACCAGGCCATGGCACAGCACATACAGCAGCGCCAGCACTACTACCGGCATGCTTCCCCCGATCCGCAAGGCCGTATGCGCACACGATAGCCCCGCCCCCGCCACGGCCACGTAAAAAAAGGGGACGGAGGGGATTAAGTCGTTTGCGGCACGGCGGCAAAAGCGACTTAATCCCCTCCGTCCCCTTTTTTCGGGTGCGTCAGCCGTGCAGGGCGCGGGCGTGGTGGGCGATGTGCTCGCCAATAAAGCTGGCGATGAAGTAGTAGCTGTGGTCGTAGCCCGGCCGCAGGCGCAGGGTCAACGGGTGGCTGGCCGCGTCGCAGGCCTGCTGCAGGCGCTGCGGCTGCAGCTGGGTCTGCAGGAACTCGTCCGCCTCACCCTGGTCAACCAGCAGCGGCAGGCGCTCATCGGCCACGGCGATCAGCTCGCAGGCATCCCATTGCGCCCAGTCGGCCGGGTTGTCACCCAGATAGGCATGGAAGGCCTTCTGCCCCCACGGCACGTGGCTGGGCGCGACGATCGGCGAGAACGCCGACACGCTGCGATAGCGCCCCGGATTGCGCAGGGCGATCACCAGCGCGCCATGGCCGCCCATCGAGTGGCCACTGATCGCGCGCGCATCGGTCACCGCGAAGTTCGCCTCGATCAGCGCCGGCAGTTCCTGCGCCGCATAGTCGTGCATGCGGTAGTGCTTCGCCCACGGTGCACGGGTGGCGTTGAGGTAGAACCCTGCCCCCTTGCCCAGGTCGTAGCCTTCGGCATCGGCCACGTCATCACCGCGCGGGCTGCTATCAGGCGCGACGATGATCACACCGTGTTCGGCGGCGTAGCGCTGTGCGCCGGCCTTGGTGATGAAGTTCTGCTCGGTGCAGGTCAGGCCGCTCAGCCAGTACAGCACCGGCAGCTTCTGAGTTTCCGCCTGCGGCGGCAGGTACACGGCGAACTGCATGTCGCAGCCCAGCGTAGTGGAATGATGGCGGTAGATGTCCTGCCAGCCGCCGAAACAGGCCCGGTGTTCAATGCGTTCCATGGGTTCCTCCCGAGGGGCGGCAGGCACAGCAGCCTGCCGCCCGGCGTGGCTCAGTAGTGGACCACCGAACGGATCGACTTGCCTTCATGCATCAGGTCGAAGGCTTCGTTGATCTTGTCCAGGTCCATGGTGTGGGTGACGAACGGCGCAAGTTCGATATCGCCCTTCATCGCGTCTTCCACCATGCCCGGCAGCTGGCTGCGGCCCTTCACACCACCGAAGGCGGTGCCCATCCACTTGCGGCCGGTCACCAGCTGGAACGGACGGGTGGAGATCTCCTGGCCCGAACCGGCCACGCCGATCACCACGCTCTGGCCCCAGCCACGGTGCGCGCATTCCAGCGCCGCGCGCATCACGTTGACGTTGCCGATGCACTCGAAGCTGTGGTCCACGCCCCAGGTGGTCATCTCGACGATGACCTGCTGGATCGGCTTGTCGAAGTCCTTCGGGTTGATGCAGTCGGTGGCGCCGAATTCGCGGGCCAGCTCGAACTTGGACGGATTCGTATCCACCGCGATGATGCGGCCGGCCTTGGCCTGGCGCGCGCCCTGGATCACCGCCAGGCCGATGCCGCCCAGGCCGAACACGGCCACGCTGTCGCCTTCCTGCACCTTGGCGGTATTGTGCACCGCGCCGATGCCGGTGGTGACACCGCAGCCAAGCAGGCACACGTGCTCCGGGTTGGCTTCCGGATTGATCTTCGCCAGCGAGACTTCGGCCACCACGGTGTACTCGCTGAAGGTCGAGCAGCCCATGTAGTGGTACAGCGGCTCGCCGTTGTAGCTGAAGCGGCTGGTGCCGTCGGGCATCACGCCCTTGCCCTGGGTGGCACGCACCGACACGCACAGGTTGGTCTTGCCGCTCTTGCAGAACAGGCACTCGCCGCACTCGGCGGTGTACAGCGGAATCACGTGGTCGCCCGGCTTGACGCTGGTCACGCCCTCGCCCACCTCCACCACGATGCCGGCGCCTTCATGGCCCAGCACCACCGGGAACAGGCCTTCCGGATCGTCGCCGGACAGGGTGAACGCATCGGTGTGGCAGACACCGGTGTGGGTGATCTTGACCAGCACTTCGCCGGCCTTCGGCGGGGCGACGTCGATCTCGACGATCTGCAGCGGCTGGCCGGGACCAAAGGCGACGGCGGCACGGGACTTCATGGTGGCTTCTCCAAAGACAGGCGGTAACAGGATGGGCGGCGCAATGTTGCGCCGTCGTTTATTTCAGGTACGAGCGGATCAACGCGCTCATGTCGCGCACGCGTTCGGCGCGTTGTTCGTCGGAGGCCGCGGGTTGGCCGAACTCCTCGCGCAGATGGGCCTCCATCACCTCGGACATCAGGCCGTTGACCGCGCCACGGATGGCGGCGATCTGCTGCAACACCGGCCCGCAGTCGGCACCGGCTTCCAGCGCGCGGTCCAACGCATCGCACTGGCCACGGATGCGGCGCACGCGGGCCAGGACCTTCTTCTTCTCTTCGGGGGAGTGCGGCATGGCGGGGCCACTCGGAACTATACTGGGGGATAGTATACAAGCCGAAGCCACGGACTCAATCCCGGTCGGCTCAATCGAACAATCCCTCGCCCGCCAACCGCGTCAGTTCATCCACCACGTAGCGCACCTTCGGCCGCAGATGACGCGTCGGCGGCCACAGCGCGTGGATGTCGATGTGCCGTTGCATGTGCGCATCCAGCACCGATTGCAGCGCACCGGATTGCAGATGACGACGTACCAGCGACTCCGGCATCTGGCAGATACCGAGACCGGCAATGGCCGCTTCAATCACCGCGTCGCCGTCATTGAGCTGATACGGCGCATTCGGGATGAATGTCCCTTCGTCATCCTCGCTGCCGATCCGCCACCAGACCGGCTGGCCATGACGGAAACCGACGATGCTGCGGTGCTGCGCCAGTTCCTCGACGGTAGCCGGCACACCGTGCGCCTGCAGGTACTCCGGCGATGCGCAGGTGACCAGGCGTTGGCGGCCCAGCCGCCGCGCAACCAGATGCTCTGCCTGGTGCAGCCCACCGAAACGGATCAGCAGGTCGATGCCTTCCTCGACGGGATCGACGAAGTGATCGGTGAAGGTCATCGTCAGCTGCAGGTCCGGGTACTGCCGGCACAGGCGCAACAGCACCGGCAGCACCACCAGCCGCCCGAACGAGGATGGCATGTCGATGCGCAGCCGCCCACTGGGCAGGCCGGCCGACCCCAGGCAGGCCTCTGCAGCGGAGATTTCTTCCAGCGCGGCCGCACACGACGCGTAGTACGCCTCGCCATCGGTGGTCAGTGCGATGCGCCGTGTAGTGCGATGGAACAGGCGCACACCCAGTCGCGTTTCCAGCCGGGCGATGGCCTTGCCCACCGCCGAGCGCGAGATGCCCAGCGCGTCTGCCGCCTCGGTGAAGCTGCCCGAGCGTGCGGTCGTGACGAACGTCACCAGGCCATTCAAGGATTCCAGCGGCAGCATCATCTCACCCCACATTGGGGACAAATAGTCCCGCACGAAGGGAGATCGAAGCGCTTTATGCGCCCGTATGTCAACTCCATCCTGTGTACATCGCGCCGCTGGCGCCTCTCCCCCGCACCGAGATGACCGACATGACCGCCGCCCTGTTCCACCCCTTCGACCTGGCAGGCACCGCCCTGCGCAACCGCATCGCGATGGCGCCGATGACCCGCGCCCGCAATCCCGGCTCGATCGCCAACGCGCTCACCGCGCGGTACTACCGGCAACGCGCCAGCGCCGGCCTGATCATCAGCGAAGGCACGCCGGTCTCGCCGCAGGGCCAGGGCTACATCGACGTGCCGGGCATCTGGTCCGACGAACAGGTGGCGGGCTGGAAGCTCGTCACCGAGGCCGTGCATGCCGCGCAGGGCACGATCTTCGCCCAGCTCTGGCATGTGGGCCGCATGTCGCATGCCTCGCTGCAGCCTGAGGGTGGGCAACCGGTCAGCGCGGGTACGCGCCCGGTCGCCAGCGCGCCGAAGAACACCTCGTTCGTGTACCTGGCCGATGGCAGCCGTGGCCATGCCGATCCCACTCCGGCACGTGCACTGCAGACCGCGGAGATGCCCGGCATCATCGACGACTTCGTACGCGGGGCGGACAACGCCATTGCTGCCGGCTTCGACGGTATCGAGCTGCATGCCGCCAACGGTTACCTGTTCGAGCAGTTCCTCAACCCGCTCATCAACCAGCGCGAAGACCGCTATGGCGGCTCATTGCCGAACCGTGCGCGATTGATCCTGGAAACCGTCGACGCGATGGCCCAGCGCATCGGCGCCCACCGCATCGGCGTGCGCCTGGCACCGAACAACCTCACCTTCGACATGCCGTTCTACCCCGACAACGAAGCCACCTACCTGTACCTGGCCAAGGAACTGGGCAAGCGCGGGCTGGCCTATGTGCACCTCAATGACAACCTGCAGGCGGGGCAGTCAGTGCTGGGCGAGGCCTTCCTGCGGCAGTTCAAGCAGGCCTACGGTGGCACCGTGATCCTGGCCGGCGGCATGACCCGCGCGCGTGCCCTGCAGCTGGTCGAGGCCGGCACCATCGACCTGGCCGCATTCGGCCAGCCGTTCATCGCCAACCCGGATCTGGTCGAGCGCCTGCAGCACGACGTCGCGCTGGCCACGCCCGACCGCACCACCTATTACGGTGGTGGCGAAGCAGGCTATCTCGACTACCCGCGCGCGCCATAGATCCACAGCATGCGTGGATGCGACGCACCCTTCGCCACCGTACACATCACGGCGCCTTCTCTACCTTGGTCGAGTCCGAATCAAAGGTCAGCACACGGGTGCTGATCTCGCCCCTGGCCGAGTCCTTGCGACTCAGCTCAAGCCGCCCCTGGTTGCCCTGCGCCACCAGGCTGGCGGCAAAGCTGCCCTCGTTGGACAGTGCTGTGATCACGGCAGTGCCATCGGGCGCGACTCTCATGCCCGCCCGATCGCGAACCTTGTATCCCACGCCAACCGGCGCATCCAAGGCCATTACCGCGCTGCCGTTGGCCATGGTGCCGATGCCACCGCGCTCATCGCCCTTCGCATCGTAGATGGTCATGCCCGTTGCGCGTGAGTTGCGGGCAATGTCACTGGCATCCTCGGCAATCTGCACGCGCGTGCGCCCTTCACTGTCGAGCACGGTCAGCTTGTAGGTACGGATCTCCGGCACCACGCTGGCATCGGGCGTGGCCACGCTGGTCCCGATCAGGGCCAACGATGCGCCCAGCGCGAACATCGAGGCAGCAAGCAGATTCCTGCGGCGCAGCCGGTGTTCCAGGCGTTCCAAGCGTAGGGCTATATCCTGTTCATGCATGTTGCGCTCCCTGTTTGAGTCTGTGGTTGTTGCTCCGTCACTTGCCATCAGCGTCCACGTGGATCACACGGGTGGATGCGCCGCCTTCGGCGGACTCCATGCGGCTCAGCTCCAGCTGTCCTTCCGCGCCCTGCGCGACCAGCCTGGCGGCAAAACCCCCGGCGTTGGACAGGACACCGATAAGCGCCGAACCGTCCGCTCCCACTTTCATTCCAGCCCGATCTGACACGCGATAGCCAACGCCGCGCGGCGCATCCAGGGCAACCGTGGCACTGCCATCGTCGGCCGTGACCATGCCTCCACGCTCCTGTTCATTGCCATCGAAGATGATCAACCCCGCCACCCGGGCGTTGCGCTTGATGTCCAGGTCCGGCGCGTCCTCACCGATCTCCACCCGCTTGCGTCCTTCCTGATCAAGCACGATCAGGCGTTGGGTGCGAATCTCGGGAACGATGCCGGCCTCCGGGCTGGCAACACCGCGACCGGCCAGCACGATCGATACCAACAGGACGGGCGTTGCCACCAGCAGCCAGCCCCATCGGCCTGCCCGTTGCTCAAGCGTGCGTACGCGCGCTTCCACTTCCAGATCCCGCATGGAATTCTCCCTGGCAACGAGGCCACCGGTCGCAACGACGGGGGCACTCCGATCCTGAACTACAGTTCGATCCTAGAACGTCCATCCGTGCCCAACAACATGACGAAAGTCCCCATGAACTCCGTCACCACTTCGTTCATCGTCAACCTCGACGTACCCGATCTTGCTGCCGCTGAGGCCTTCTACATCGAAGCCTTCGGCCTGCGGATCGGCCGCCGTCTCGGGCCGGAGGCCGTGGAACTGCTCGGCGGGCCAACGCCGTTGTACCTGCTGCAGAACGAGGCCGGCAGCGCCGCCACCGAGGATGGCGACGTACGCGACTACGAGCGTCACTGGACGCCGCTGCACCTGGACTGGGTGGTGGATGACATCGAGGCCGCACTGGCACGTGCGATTGCGGCCGGGGCGACGCTCGAACAGCCGGTGCGCGAGCGTCGCTGGGGACGCATCGCCGTGCTGGCCGATCCGTTCGGCCACGGCTTCTGCCTGATCCAGTTCAGTGGCGAAGGCTACGACGCGCTGGTCGAATGACCGTTGCGCCGTTCACCACGGCAACGGCACCGCTTCGCCGTTGGCGCGCTCGCCGTAGTACAGCGACGGCAGCAGGCGCGAGAGGAAACTGAACTCCGTGTAGCAGTGCCTGAGCAGGCCCAGGCCGACCGCATCGCCGGCATCGCGGTGCGGATCGGTGCTGTCCAGGCCGAGCACGAAGCGGCTGCGCAGCACACAGCCAAACGGCGTATCTCGCGCCACGTGCAGCATCTGCCCGTCGCAGGGATCACCGTTTGCATCCAGGCGCACGTGGTCGCCGAAGCCGATGCGCGCGGCGATCACCGCCGATACATCGCCTGCATCCTGTGCCACCTGCAGGCGCTCGGGCACCAGCAACGTGCGCGGGTCATGGAACTTCAGGCGCGCCGCCACCGGCGGAATGTCAGCGAGCGATTCCACCGCATGGATGCTGGCGCCGTGGTAGCTGCGCCCGCGCTGCCAGGCCGCGTCCCAGCCGCGATGCTCGACATGGTCGACCGGATGCCACCAGCGGATGTGCTGGGTGGTCTCGAAGAAGGTGAACCACCAGTCCAGCATGCGGCCCTTGCAGCCGTGCAGATCGGTGCGCACCGCCACCAGCAGGGTGCCGTCTTCGCGGCGCTGGATGCCGGTTTCCAGGTGCATCGGCGCCGGGTCCAGCAGATCGTGGTGGTCCAGCCAGGCGCGGGCGTTCACAGCGGTATCCATCGGGGGTTTCCTGCGGGTTTGGGAGGTCTGACAATACGGAAACGCTCAACGTTTCGCAATTAACCAAATGCGGTAAGATGGTCGCAATGAACAGCACCACCCTGCCCGAGCCCACAACGCCAACCCGCCGCCGCGGCCGCCCGGCGCGACCGGAAGCCGAAGTCCGCCACGCCGTGCTGCAGGCCACGCTGGAACTGCTTCTGGCACAGGGTTACGAGGCCACCACCATCGAAGCGGTGGCAGCACATGCCGGGGTTGCGAAGAAGACTGTGTACCGCCACGCCAGCAACCGTGAGGAACTGGTCGGGTTGGCAGTGCGCGAGTGGACCGACGGCTTCGCGCCGCAGCTGCAGCGTGATGCGCGCGATGCCGAAGAGGTCGTGCCACTGTTGCAGGACATCCTGCAAGCGGTATGTGCGCAGGCGCTGTCGGCGCAGGCGGTGCAGGTATTCCGCCTGTTGGCCACCGACTTTCCCGGCAAGGACGCGCTGCTGCAGGCCTATCTGGACAACGGCATCGAACGCGGCCGTGCGCTGCTGGCCGACTGGCTGGCGCGGCAGCAGCAGCGTGGGCTGCTGCGCGAGGGAGACCCGGCGCGCATGGCGCGGCTGGTGTTGGCGATGGCCGTGGCCGAACCGCTGCGCGAACGCGTGATCGGCGTGGTAGCCGAGGATGCGCCAGTAGAGGTACATCTACGTGAGTGCGTGGTGTTGTTGGGGCCGGTGCTGCAGGGGGCGTAAGGTTGCTCCATCCACGCATGGCGTGGATCTACCGGCCGATCCCGATCCGTTGGTCGGCAATGGCCTGCCCCAGGTGAGTGCCGACCGTTGGTCGGCACTCCTGCAGCAACTCACTCGCGCAGCATATCCACGAACGCGCGCAGCGCACCGGGCATCTGTCGCTGCTTCGGGTAATACAGCGCGAAGCCGGCGAACGGTTCGCTCCAGTCTTCCAGCACCGCCACCATCTGCCCCGATTCGATGTACGGCCGCGCGGTATCTTCCAGCACGTAGGCCAGGCCGATGCCATCGAGCACCGCGCCAACCACGGTGCCCTGTTCGCCCAGCGTCAGCCGTCCGGGCACGTCAATCTCCAGCGCCTGCACACCGCGCTCGAACTGCCATTTGTACAGATGCCCGCTGGCGAAGCGGAAGCGGATGCATTCGTGTGCAGCGAGATCGCGCGGATGCTGTGGCGCCGGGTGCCGCCGCAGGTAGTCCGGCGAGCCGACAATCAGCCCGCGCAGCGGTGGCCCCATCGGCACCGCCACCATGTCCTCGGGCACGAACTCATGCAGGCGCACGCCGGCGTCGTAACCCTCGGCGACGATGTCGACCAGGCCGTCGTTCTCGGTCAGTTCCACCCGCACGTCCGGATGGGCGCGCAGGAAGCGCGCCAGCCGCGGCCCCAGCTGGGTCGACACCGCCGCGCGGGTGGCGTTGATGCGCAGCAGGCCGGCCGGGACGGCGCGGAACTGGTTCATTTCCTCCAGCGCGTCGTGCACCTGCCCCAGTGCCGGTTGCAGGCGCTCGAGCAGGCGCTGCCCGGCCTCGGTCAGTGCCACGCTGCGGGTGGTGCGATGGAACAGGCCTACGCCCAGGCGTTCTTCCAGGGCGCGGATCGCATAGCTCACCGCCGAGGTCGACAGCGCCAGCTCGGCGCCGGCGCGGCGGAAGCTGCGGTGGCGGGCAACCGCCGCGAACGCGGCCAGGTGGGAGAGGTTGTCAGTGGCCATGATTGTGCAGTTTCACTTGATGAATCATGCCGATATCCGGGCTTCTTGCCGCTGGGTACGGGGCGTATTGTAAAACGCCTTTCGACAAACCCTGCCAAGGATTCCCCATGTCCCTCGCCCGTGGTTACGCCGCCCATTCACATACCGACCCGCTGATCCCGTATGAGTTCGAACGCCGCGCGGTCGGCCCGGACGATGTGCGCATCGAGATCCTCTACAGCGGCATCTGCCACTCCGACCTGCACCAGGCCCGCGACGACTGGGGTGGCTCGATCTACCCGATGGTGCCGGGCCACGAGATCATCGGCCGCGTCACCGAGGTCGGCAGCAACGTCACCCGCTTCAAGGTCGGCGACCACGCAGGCGTCGGCTGCATGGTCGACTCGTGCCGCCACTGCGACGCCTGCGAGCACGACCTGGAGCAGTACTGCGCCGAAGGCGCGACCTGGACCTACAACGGCCGTGAACGCGAAAGCGGTGCGCCGACCTACGGCGGCTATTCCGACCACGTGGTGGTCGAGCAGCGCTTCGTGGTGAAGGTGTCCGAGACCCTCGACCTGAAGGCGGCCGCGCCGCTGCTGTGCGCCGGCATCACCACCTGGTCGCCGCTGCGCCACTGGAAGGTCGGCCCGGGCCAGAAGGTCGGCGTGATCGGCCTCGGAGGCCTCGGCCACATGGGCGTGAAGTTCGCCAAGGCGCTCGGCGCGCACGTGGTGATGATCACCACCACGCCGGAAAAGGGTGCCGATGCCAAGCGCCTGGGCGCCGATGAAGTGCTGGTCTCGCGCGATGCCGCGCAGATGAAGGCGCATGCGGGCAGCTTCGACTTCCTGCTCAACACCATCCCGGTCGGCCATGACACCAACCCGTACATGGGCCTGCTCAAGCGCGAGGCCACCATGTGTCTGGTCGGCGTGCTGACCGAACTGGACCCGCCGCTGACCGGCGGCAGCGTGATCTTCGGCCGCAAGCACCTGACCGGCTCGGCGATCGGCGGCATGGCCGAAACCCAGGAAATGATGGACTTCTGTGCCGAGCACGGCATCGTCAGCGACGTCGAGATGATCGATATCAAGAACGTCAACGAAGCCTGGGAACGCATGGCGAAGAACGATGTGCGCTACCGCTTCGTGATCGACATGGCGACGATGAAGAACGCCGCCTGATCGATCGGCAGCGGTGAACGAAGAACCCCGGCATTGCCGGGGTTTCTTGTTTGCGTTGCACGGCCCGTCCGCCGGGCCATGCCCGGCGAGCGAAGCGGTTGCCTCCCTCCTTGGGCATGACGAAGATCAAGGACCCGGCCACCAGCCGGGCGCAGACTCCCCGCATGGCCCGCCTGCCCTCCCCTGCAATGCTGATGCGTGCGCCGCACCGGCTGTTGTTCTTCTTCGGCGCCGGCAACCTGCTGCTGGCGATGCTCTGGTGGACGTTGTGGCTGGGAGCTCTGCGCGGACTGTGGACGCCGCAGCCATCGCCGCTGCCTCCGGCCTGGCTGCACGCGCTGCTGATGCAGTACCTGGTGCTGCCCAGTTTCATCTTCGGCTTCCTGCTCACCGTGTTCCCGCGCTGGATGAGCCAGCCCGAGCTGCCGCGCAGCCGCTATGCGCCGGTCGGCATCGGCCTGTTCGGCGGGCAGGCGCTGTTGATTGCCGCCGCCTGCGGGTGGAGACCCGGGCTGTGGCCCGGCCTGCTGCTGGCACTGGCCGGCTGGAGCGCCGGACTGATCGTGCTGGGACGCGTGCTCAAGGCCGCCGGTCCCAACCGCAACTGGCATGCGCGCGCCTGCTATGCCGCACTGCTGCTGGGCTGGCTGGGGCTGCTGCTGTTCATGGCGGTGGTGCGCGGCCACGCTACGCTGATGCCGGTCACTGTGGCACTCGGCACCTTCGGCCTGCTGCTACCGGTCTACCTCACCGTCGCGCACCGGATGATCCCGTTCTTCGCCAACAACGTGGTGGACGGCTACGTGCCGTGGCGACCGCTGCGCTGGTTGGCCGCGATGTGGGCACTGCTGATGCTGCGCCTGCTGTTGAGCGCGTTGCAGATCGACAACCTGCTGTGGCTGGCCGATGCGCCGCTGCTGATGCTGTCGCTGCAGGCGCTATGGCACTGGTGGCCACGCGGGCCGATGCCGGGCCTGCTCGCGGCCCTGTTCCTGGCGCTGGCGTGGCTGCCGATCAGCTTCGCGTTGTATCTGCTGCAGGATGTGGGTCAACTGCTGGGCCATCCGCAGCTGCTCGGCCGCGCGCCGTTGCATGCACTCGCCGTGGGCCTGTTCGGCAGCCTGCTGGTGGCGATGGTGACCCGGGTCACCCAAGGCCATTCCGGGCGACCGCTGGTGATGCCGGCCGTGGCCTGGTTTGCGTTCGTCGCGCTGCAGGCAGTGGCGATCATGCGCATCGCCGCCGAACTGATGCCCGACGCCTATGCGTGGCATTTCGCCGCCGCCATCGGCTGGTTGCTGGCGCTTGCACCATGGGTGGTGCGTCTGGGCTGGATCTACCTGAGCCCACGGCGGGATGGCAAGCCGGGCTGACATCGACGCCGGGCATGGCCCGGCGCTACCGCAATCGAATCAATACGCGAACTCGCGGAACACCGGATCGACGTCGCCATGCCAGCGGCCATGGAACAGCGCCAGCTTGCGCTCGGCCGGGGTCAGGCCGGACTCGACGATCTCCTGCAGCACGTCCAGGAACTTGCTCTCGTCCTGGCCGTCGGCATTGCGCGCCGCGCGGCGCTTGAGGCCTCCGACGGAAATCTTCACTGCTTCGCGGGCGAGGTCGCGCACGCTGCCATTACGGAACGGCAGGTTCATCGCATGCTTCGGCACGCCGTCGCGCAGTGCATGGCGCTCGGCCAGGGTGAAATCACGCACCAGGTCCCAGGCGGCATCCAGCGCGGTGTCGTCGTACAGCAGGCCCACCCAGAACGCCGGCAGCGCACACAGGCGGCTCCACGGGCCACCATCGGCGCCGCGCATTTCCAGGTACTTTTTCAAACGCACTTCCGGGAAGGCGGTGGTCATGTGGTCCGACCAGTCGCGCAGCGTCGGCAACGCACCCGGCAGCACCGGCAGCCTGGCCTGCATGAAATCGCGGAAGCTCTGCCCGCTGGCGTCGTGGTAGATGCCATCGCGGTAGGAGAAATACATCGGCACGTCGAGCAGGTAGTCGACATAGCGCTCGTAACCGAAGCCATCCTCGAACACGAAGTCGAGCATGCCGGTGCGGTCAGCATCGGTATCGGTCCAGATGTGCGAGCGGTAGCTCAGGTAGCCATTCGGCTTGCCTTCGGTGAACGGCGAATCAGCGAACAGCGCGGTGGCGATCGGCTGCAGCGCCAGCGACACGCGGAACTTCTTCACCATGTCCGCTTCGGTGGCGTAGTCCAGGTTCACCTGCACCGTGCAGGTGCGGGTCATCATGTCCAGGCCGAGCGAGCCGACCGTGGGCATGTACGCGCGCATGATCTTGTAGCGGCCCTTCGGCATCCACGGCATCTCATCGCGCTTCCACTTCGGCTGGAAGCCCATGCCGAGGAAACCCAGCTGCAGTTCGCCGGCCACCTGGGCCACTTCATTGAGGTGGGTGCCAGTCTCCACGCAGGTCTGGTGGATGGTCTCCAGCGCCGCTCCGGACAGTTCCAACTGACCGGCCGGTTCCAGCGTCACCGAGGCGCCATCGCGCAGCAGGGCGATCGTGTTGCCGTTTTCCTGCACCGGCTCCCAGCCGAAGCGGACCAGGCCGTTGAGCAGGGCCTCGATGCCGCGCTCGCCCTCGAAGGTCGGCGGGCGCAGATCATCCAGGCGGAACCCGAACTTCTCGTGCTCGGTGCCGATGCGCCACTGCGCGCGGGGCTTCTCGCCGGAGGCGATCACCTCCACCAGCTGCGAGCGGTCGGTAATGGGTGTATCGGCGACGTGGCTGGGGCTCGACAAGGGGAATGCTCGCTGGACGGTGGCGGGGGATGTGGGGCTCGGAGCCTTCCATCGCAAGGGCGCACTATAGCGTGGCGACCCGTTGCGTCATGCGACGGAGACGGGTTTCAGCATCCTACCGACGCCCTCTTGACCCTCGTACACTCAGGGCATGAGCCGCCATTCACGACACCCCGAACTGCACCGCTCCGAGCGTGTCGGCTGGCTACGTGCCGCCGTGCTGGGCGCCAACGATGGCATCGTCTCAGTGGCAGGGCTGGTGGTCGGCGTGGCCGCCAGCGGCGCCTCCGCCGCGACCATCCTGGCCACCGGCGTGGCTGGCACCGTGGCCGGCGCGATGTCGATGGCCGCCGGCGAGTATGTCTCGGTGCAGACCCAAGCCGACACCGAAGACGCCGACCTGGCGATGGAAAAGCGCGAACTGCACGAAGATCCGCACAGCGAACTGGAAGAGCTGGCCGCGATCTACCGCCACCGCGGCCTGGAGCCGGCACTGGCGCGGCAGGTGGCCGAACAGCTCACCGCCCACGATGCGCTGGGCGCCCACGCACGCGACGAGCTGGGCATCACCGATACCCTGCGCGCGCGCCCGCTGCAGGCGGCGCTGGCCTCGGCCGGGGCGTTCACCTGCGGCGCGGCACTGCCGGTGCTGACCGCCCTGCTCGCGCCGGTGGACAAGGTCGCGATGATGACCACGGCCAGCACCCTGCTCGGTCTGTGCCTGACCGGCGCGATGGCGGCCCGGGCCGGCGGCGCACCGCCGGTACGCGGCGCGATCCGGGTGATGTTCTGGGGCGCGTTGGCGATGGCCGCGGCCGCCGGCGTCGGTCGCCTGCTCGGTGCCCACGTCTCGTGACCGGCATGCTGCCCCCGGCCACCGCACTGCTGGCCGAGATGGCCAGCCTGGCCGGGTGCGAGCGCGCCGAAGGCTATGCCTGCATCACCGCACGTCGCGAGCATGGCGCCAGCTCGGTCGAGATTCCGCAGCCGCAGTTCGCGATCCTGCTGGAAGGCCGCAAGCAGGTGCGCACCGCACACCAGTCGCTGGAGTTCATCCCCGGCGACATCCTGCTGCTGACCCAGCGCTGCCGCATCGATGTGGTCAACACCCCCGACCCACGCAGCGGCCGTTACCTCAGCGCCATCGTGCCGCTGTGTGCTGAAGTGCTGGCAGCCGCACGCACGCTGTGGAGCGAGGAACTTCCCGCACCCGGCCAGGCGATGGCGCGGTTGCCGTTGATCGACCATGACACAGTGCTGCGCCAGTGGCGGCAATCGCTGCAGGACGGGCGTTACAGCGAGGCACGATTGGCTCTGGCCTCGCTGGTGCTGACCCTGTGCCGGCAGGGCCACGGCAACCTGCTGCTGCCGCAGGCGCCGAGCCTGGGCGAACAGATCCGCGACCGCATCGCCGCCGAACCGGCACGCGACTGGCAGTCGCGCGATGTGGAAGAACAGTTCGCGCTGAGCGGTGCGACCCTGCGCCGTCGACTCGCCGCCGAGGACACCAGTCTGCGCCAGTTGCTCACCGAGGCCCGGCTGGCGCATGGCATGCAGCTGCTCTACACCACCGACCTGCCATTGAAGACCGTGGCCGCACGCGCGGGCTACCGGTCTGCGGCCAGTTTCAGCAAGCGCTTCGCCGAGCAGTACGGACTGGCTCCTACAGACATTTGAGGGGGTTCGGCAGGGCTGCGCCCTGCACCCGCCGAGGCAACAGCAAGAGCCGAAGCAACAGCAACAGCGTGCATTCCGTGGGATGGCGGGGCGGTGTCGGAGTGCGGGGACGCCGCAAGTACGTCCCTGTAGGCTTGGCAGCCGCATCCATGCGGCTGACACCCCGCACTCCGACACCGCCCCACCTTCGACAGGTTCACTCGGCTGTTGGTAGGTGTCGACCTTGGTCGACACGTCTGTCAGAGATCGAATGAATTTCTGGGGTCAGATCCGTTTTCCTGCGGAAAACGGATCTGACCCCAAGGGCATTCCCAACAGATCGCAGGAATCTGTCGAAGGCGGGGTGGGTCCGGTTGCGGGAGTGTCCGCGGCATGGATGCCGCGGCCAAGCCCCCATGGACGGGTTTACGGCGTCTCCCGCAACCGGACCCACCCCGCCTCCCCACAGGAAACTCGGCTCTTGACGTTGATGTTGACGTTGATTCTGCGGGTGCAGGGCTGCAAGCCCTGCAAGCAACACCCCCTGAGCATTCCGCGCACTGCTTTGAGCGCCGTGCGCATGCCGGCCACGGCACGCTATGCGGCAACGGAACCACCCGTCATCCACCGAGAACCGCCATGACCCTGCGTCACCTGCCGCTGCGCTCCACCCTGCTGCTGGCCCTGTCCTCCCTGCCCCTGGCCGCACTGGCCGAGGCCACCTCGCCCGCCCCCACCCAACAGGTGCCCGGTGTCTACCACCAGCGCATCGGCGCTCTGCAGGTCACCGCCCTGTTCGACGGCGTGGTCGCGCTGGGCCGGCAGGAAGTGGTCGACGTTGCGCCCTCGCTGGTCAGCCGCCTGCTCGATGGCCGCTACGTACCCGAAGACAAGAAAGGCCTGCAGACCGCGATCAATGCCTTCCTGGTGCGTCAGGGCAACCACCTGACCCTGGTCGATACCGGTACCGCGCAGTGCTTCGGCCCCGGCCTGGGCCAGGTGCTGGGCAACCTGCGCGCCTCCGGCGTGGACCCGGCCGAGGTGGACGAGGTGCTGCTGACCCACGCCCATCCGGACCATCTGTGCGGGGTGCTCGACGCGCAGGGCAAGCCGGCCTACCCGAATGCCACGGTGTGGCTGTCCAAGGCCGATGCCGACTACTGGCTCAACCCGGCCAGCGAGGCCACCGCGCCGAAGGGCGTGCGCTTTGCCTTCCCGCTGGCGCGCAACGCGGTAGCGCCCTATCAGGCCAGCGGCCGCCTGCGCACCTTCAGCCCCGGCGATGCCCTGCCCGGTGGCGCGGTGGCGATGGACACCCATGGCCATACGCCTGGCCATGTCTCCTACCGGTTCGACAGCCAGGGCCAGTCATTGCTGGTGTGGGGCGATGTGCTGCACTTCCACGCGGTGCAGTTCGCGCACCCGGAGGCGGCCTTCGAGGCCGATTCGGACCGCAAAGCCGCCATCGCCAGCCGTCGCGGCCTGCTGCAGCAGGCCACCGCCAACGGTTGGTGGGTGGCCGGTGCGCACCTGCCGTTCCCCGGTCTGGGCCATGTGCGTGGCGAGGGCAAGGCCTATGCGTGGGTGCCGACGGAGTATTCGCCGTTGAAATGAGGTGCCGACCACGGTCGGTGAGGTTGCCGGCCAGCGGCCGGCACTACCAGGAAGTCGATCGGTGGCGCCCGGCTGCCAGCCGGGCGACCGGTAATGCCTTATTCCAGCCCCAGCCAGCCGCCGATCACGCCGCGGGCTTCGTCCACGCCGGTACGGTCTTCGCCGGAGAACACCTGCACGCTGACGCTGTCGCCGTAAGCCGACTGCAGCTCCTTGCGCACCTTCTGCAGGGACTGCATCTGCTGGCTGCGGCTGAGCTTGTCGGCCTTGGTCAGCAGCGCGTGCGCCGGCAGGCCACGCTGCACGGCATAGGACAGCATCTGCCGGTCGTAGTCCTTCAGCGGATGGCGGATGTCCATCACCACCACCAGGCCCTTCAGGGCCTCGCGGGTGCGGAAATACCTGTCGATGAAGGCCTGCCAGTGCGCCTGCAGGTCCAGCGGCACCTTGGCGTAGCCGTAACCGGGCAGGTCGACCAGATGCGCTTCCGGGGTGACCTGGAAGAACACCAGCTGCTGGGTGCGGCCGGGCGTCTTGGAGACACGGGCCAGGGCGTTCTGGCGGGTCAGCGCGTTGAGCGCACTGGACTTGCCGGCGTTGGAGCGGCCGGCGAAGGCCACTTCGGCCCCTTCGTCGGGCGGCAGCTGCCGCACGTTATGGGCCGAAAGGTGGTAACGGGCGCGTTCGATGAGCAATGACATGTGCCTAGGATCGCATGTTGCGGCGCCGCGCGCCCGTGCCGACAGCCTTTGCGGGCATTTTGCTGCACTGCTGCGTTGACCGTGTGCGGAAACGGCGTTGATAATCCGGGCGATGCCGGCGGCCACCGCCCGGCCCGGTCCATACGGAGCTTTAGCATGCGCCACGCTCGCGTTCTTGCCGTATCCGCCCTTGCCACTGCTGTAGTCGTTGCCGCTGCTGCGTTCGCGCAGACCACGTTGACCCCGCTGCCCGACAACGGGCCGATCAACACCGCCTCGCTGGAGGTGGATTTCAGCAAGACCCACTGGGGCGATGCCAAGGCCGGCCAGACCAAGGCCTCGGCCTGCGCGGCCTGCCATGGCGCCGACGGCAACTCCACGGTGGAGATGTACCCGTCCATCGCCGGCCAGAGCGAGCGCTACGTGGCCCAGCAGATGGCCCTGATCGCCAACGGCCAGCGCAGTTCCGGCGCGGCGGTGGCGATGGTGCCGTTCGTGCAGAACCTCACCCCGCAGGACATGCGCGACATCGGCGCGTTCTTCGCCACACAGAAGGCCACTGCCGGCATCGCCGATGACACGGCAGTCACCGACGGCCCCTACAAGGGCATGAAGTTCTACGAGATCGGCCAGCAGCTGTACCGCGGCGGCGATGCCAAGCGTGGCCTGCCGGCCTGCATGGCCTGCCACGGCCCCAGCGGTGCCGGCAATCCTGGCCCGGCCTATCCGCACCTCGGTGGGCAGCACGCCAGCTATGTCGCGCGCCGCCTGCAGGAGTACCAGGCCGGCCAGACCCACGAGACCGACAAGGCGCACTTCCAGATCATGGCCACGGTCGCGCAGAAGCTCAGCGAGCAGGAGGTGCAGGCGCTGTCGAGCTACCTGCAGGGCCTGCACAACAAGGCCGACGACGTGGCCGTGGCGACCACGCCGGTACAACCGGCTGCCGCGCCCTGACCACCGCTGGTCGGCCCGGGCCGCCACCGCGGCCCTCGCCTGCGGTATGTTTCCTTCACGCCGGCGACCGCGCCGGCGTTGCTTTTTTCAACGGAGATGCGTGTCGATGAGGTTGATTTCCCGCCTGCTGTTGTCCGTGCTGGTGCTGCTGCCGCTGGTAGCCTGCGCCGCAACCCCTGCCAATGCCCCGCTGGTCGAGGGCAAAGACTACGAGCGCATCGCCCAGCCGGGCCCGTTCCAGCCGCTGGCCGGCAAGATCGAGGTGGTCGAGGTCTTTGGCTACACCTGCCCGCACTGCGCCCATTTCGAACCGCAACTGGAAGCCTGGGCGGCCAAGCTGCCGGCCGACGTGCGCTTCACCCCGGTTCCGGCGGCCTTCGGCGGTGCCTGGGACGCCTGGGCGCTGGCCTACTACGCCGCCGACGAAGTCGGCGTGGCCAAGCGCAGCCACGCGGCCGTGTTCAAGGCCCTGCACGAGGACGGCTCGCTGCCGATGCAGAACGTCTCGGCCGATGAGCTCGCCACCTTCTACAAGGCCTACGGCGTGACCCCGGACCGTTATCTGCAGGCCCTGCGCGGCGATGCCGTGCAGAAGAAGGTCGATGCCGCCCGCGCGTTCGCCCAGCGCACCAAGATTCCGGGCACCCCGGCCATCATCATCAACGGCCAGTACCTGGTGCGTGGCAACAGCTTCGACGACCAGCTGCGCATCGCCTCGGCGCTGATCGCCCAGGCCCGCGCCGCCCGCGGCCGCTGAACCAACGCCCACCACCGACACGGCGCTGTCGCCGCCGCATGTCATCATTTCCCTCTGGCCGGCGCCTGGCGCCGGCCCCACCTTTCCAGATGCTGGAGACGTTTCCATGAAGATCCGTTACGCCCTCGCACTCGCAGCGCTGCTGCCGATCCTGGCCGCCTGCAAGGCCGACGATGGCACCGCCAACACCTCCGCGGCTCCGGCCGAACCGGCGGCCGCGCCGGCCACCACCGAACCGGCTGCGCCTGCCGCTGGCGCCGAGGGCGCTGCCCCGGCCGCTGCCGAAGGCGACAAGGCCCCGGCTGAAGCCGCACCGGCCGCGGCACCGGCCCCGACCACCGCCGCACTGACCGGCCCGGCCCCGGTGGAAGGTGCCGACTACCAGGTGATCCCGAACGGCCAGCCGTTCCAGCCGGCCGCCGGCAAGATCGAAGTGACCGAGATCTTCGGCTATGTCTGCCCGGCCTGCGCCGCATTCCAGCCGCTGGTCGGCCCGTGGAAGGCCGGCCTGCCGAGCGATGTGAACTTCGTCTACGTGCCGGCCATGTTCGGCGGCACCTGGGATGACTACGCCCGTGCCTTCTACGCCGCGCAGACCCTGGGCGTGCAGGAGAAGACCCACGAAGCGCTGTACGCCGCCATCCACTCGCAGAAGACCCTGAAGGGCGAGCGTGGCCGTGATTCGGTGGACGACATTGCCAAGTTCTACGGTGCCTACGGCGTGGATCCGAAGCAGTTCGCCGCCACCATGGGCAGCTTCGCGGTGAATGCCAAGACCAACTCGGCCAAGCAGTTCGCCCAGCGCAGCCAGATCAGCGGCACCCCGTCGATCATCGTCAACGGCAAGTACCTGGTGAAGGGCAAGAGCTTCCCGGACATGCTGCGCATCGCCGACCACCTGATCGCCCGCGAACGCGGTGCGGCCCAGGCTCACTGATCCAAGAGAAGCGTTTCCCGGCCGTGAATTCCCCCCGTACACGGACCCTGCGCTTGCTGACGGCCAACATCCAGGCCGGCTCAAGTACCCGCCGCTACAGCGACTATGTGACCCGCAGCTGGTCACATGCGCTGCCGGCGGGTCGCAAGCGCAGCAGCCTGGACGCGATCGCCACCCTGGCGCGCGAACATGACATCGTCGGCCTGCAGGAGGCCGATCCGGGCAGCCTGCGCTCGGGCTTCACCAACCAGACCCACTACCTGGCCCAGCGTGCCGGCTTCAACTACTGGAGCCACCAGCCGAACCGGCGCATGGGCGGGGTCGCGTCCAGCGCCAACGGCCTGCTGAGCAAGCTGGAACCGGTGGAAGTGCAGGACCACGCCCTGCCCGGTCGCATCGGCGGGCGCGGCGTGCTGCTGGCCAAGTTCGGCGACGGCGCCGACGGCCTGGCGGTGGCGGTGGCGCATCTGTCACTCGGTGCGGGCTCGCGGATGTCACAGCTGGGCTTCATCGCCGAGCTGCTGTCCGATCACCCGAACGCTGTGTTGATGGGTGACTTCAACTGCCTGGCCGAGCGCCCGGAAATGCAGGTGCTGTACCAGAAGACCCGGCTGCAGCCCCCGGGCTGCATCGTGCCGACCTTCCCCAGCTGGCGCCCCGACCGCGCCATCGACCACATCCTGGTCAGCAGTGGCCTGCAGACCCGTACCGTGGAAGCCGTACCGGCCGCGTTCTCCGATCACCTCGCGCTGGCGATGCAGATCGACGTCCCGGCCAACGCCCTGCGCTGAACCGCCGCCCAGGTAGGTGCGGACAGCCGCTCTGGTGGGTGCGGACCGTTGGTCCGCACGCTCTCCGCCGGGCATGGCCCGGCGCTACCCGGCCTGCGCCACCGGTACCTTCAGCCTTCGCGCGGTCATCGTGCTACCCACCGAGGCCAGCACCGTGCAGCCGATCGCCAGCCACTGCAATCCATGCAGGTGCTCGTGCAGCAGCAGCATCGCCCACAGCGCGGCCACCGCCGGCTCCATGCTGATCAGGATGCCGAAGGTCTCCTTCGGCAGGCGCTTGAGCGCCATCATCTCCAGCGACATCGGGATCGCACTGGACACCAGCGCCACCAGCAGGCCGGCCGCCAGAATCTTCGGATCGAGCAGCGCGGCACCGGCATGCACCACGCCCACCGGCACCACCACCAGCGAGGCCGCCAGCAGCCCCAGCGACACCGAATGGCCGGCGTGCAGGTGGCCGGCACGCTTGCCGAACACGATGTACAGGCCCCAGCACGCCGCTGCGCCCATCGCATACAGCACGCCGGCCGGATCCAGCGCCGGGCCGCCGCCGATCGGCAGCAGCAACAGCAGCCCTACCGCCGCGCAGCCCACCCACAGGAAGTCGATCGGTCGTCGTGATGACAGCATCGCCACCGTCAGCGGCCCGGTGAACTCGATGGCCACCGCGATGCCGAAGGGAATCGTGCGCAGGGCCATGTAGAACAGCAGGTTCATCAGGCCCAGGGTGAGCCCGTAGCGCAGGATGGTGATCGCATCCACGCGGCTGGTCTTCCAGCGCCATGGCCGCCAGAACAGCAGCAGCAACAGCGCCGAGAAGCCCACGCGCAGTGCGCTGGTGCCCTGGGCGCCGATCAGCGGGAACAGGTGTTTTGCGTAGGAGGTGCCGATGGCCAGCGAGGTGACCGAGCCGAGCACCGCCAGCGCCGGCAACATCGGCGCAAGTCGTGAGGTCTGCATGGGCAAAGTCTATTGCGCCGGCGCCGAGCACTTGGCTCAATTGACAGCCCGTTCGTGCAACTTCTGCTCGCCATGGCCACCGCCCCTGTGCTCGACAGTTTCGACCGTGCCATCCTCGACCTGCTGCAGCGGGACAATACCCTGCCGCAGCGCGAAATCGCCGAGGCCGTGCACCTGTCCACCCCGGCCGTGCAGCGCCGCATCAAGCGGCTGCAGGACAGCGGCGTGATCGCGGCCAATGTGGCAGTGGTCGATGCCGCAAAGATCGGCCGGCCGCTGACCATCATCGTCGAGGTGCGCGTGGTCAGCGAGCAGCGCGAGCGCGTGGCACCGTTCAAGCGCCGCGTGCAGGACGACCCGGCCGTGCAGCAGTGCTACTCCATCACCGGCGACGGCGATTTCCTGCTGCTGCTTTCGGCGGCGTCGATGGAAGAGTACGAGGCGATCACCGAGCGCCTGTTCGGTGGCGATGACAACATCGAGCGCTTCCGCACCTCGGTGGCACTGGGCACGCTGAAGCGGAGTTTCGAGGTCCCGCTGGCACCGGTTCTGTAGCGTCGAGCCATGCTCGACTGCCTTTTGACCGCAAAGCGACAGCCATCGAGCATGGCTCGACGCTACAGTCGGAAACCATGAGTACACTCCCCTCTCCTGCCCACCGCCTGCGCCGCTGGCTGCTGCGCGGCCTGTGGCTGGCCATCGCCATCGTCGCCGCGATGACGCTGTGGAACAGTCCCTGGGCCACTGCACCGAAGCTGCTGTGGACACTCTCTCGTATGCCGCCGGCCACGCAACTGCCGGTGCCGGTGGACGGCGTGCGGCCACGCCAGATCGCCGATACCTTCGGTGCGCCGCGCGGCCGTGACCGCTCCCACGCCGGCATCGACATCTTCGCCAAGCGCGGCACGCCAGTGCGCAGCGTCACTGCCGGCGTCATCGCGGATGTCAGCGAGCGCGGGCTCGGCGGCCGCCAGGTGTGGGTCATCGGGCCCGGACGCGAACGCTACTACTACGCGCATCTGGAGGACTGGGCCGCCGGCCTGTCACGGGGCCAGGTGGTCCAGGCAGGAGACCTTCTCGGTCACGTTGGCGATAGCGGCAACGCCAAGGGCACGCCGCCGCACCTGCACTGGGGCATCTACGGCGCCTACGGCGCACGCGATCCACTGCCCCTGCTGCGCTGACCCATTTCGTGGCATCAAGCACGCTCGACTGCCTTCCTCGTTCATGATTTGTAAATAGGAATAGTTCGTATTACCATTTCTTTCGTTTCCGGTGGTGCCAGGACGGCCTGCCCGCCCTTCCCCTACCCGTAGCGCCTCGCCTCCTGGATGCCGGCCGAACGCGCGTGCTCGTCCAGGAACCCCCATGACTCGTCCCGCCTTCCGTACCCCGCAGCCGCAGCGGCTGTCCGTTGCCGTGCTTGCTGTTCTCTGTGCCGTGGCCCCGGCCGCCTTCGCCGACACTGCCGCCGACCCGACCACGCTGGACAAGGTGGTAGTGAAGGGCGAACGTGCCGAAGGCTATTCGGTGCGCCGCACCTCGGCCGGTACCCGCTTCGACCTGGCGCCGCGCGAGATCCCACAGTCGGTCAGCATCATCAGCCACCAGCGCATCGAAGATCAGAAGCTGGACGACATCATCGACGTGCTGGCCAACACCACCGGCGTGACCAGCACCCAGTCCGACAGCGAGCGCACCGAGTTCTACGCGCGCGGCTTCTACATCGATGCCTACCAGTTCGATGGCCTACCGACCCAGATGGTGCAGAACTGGAGCTACGGTGATTCCGGCCTGGATCTGGCCCTGTACGACCGTGTGGAAGTGGTGCGCGGTGCCACCGGCCTGCTCAGCGGCGCCGGCAATCCGTCGGCCTCGGTGAATCTGGTGCGCAAGCATGCCGACAACGCCGAGCTGACTGGCAGCGTCTCGGTGAACGTCGGCAGTTGGGGCCGCACGCGCACCACGGTGGATGTGGGCAGCGCACTCAACGCCAGCGGCAGCGTGCGCGGCCGCGTGATCGGCAGCTACCTGGACACCGATGGCCAGATGGACCGCTACAACCAGCGCAAGACGCTGGGCTACGCCGTCATCGATGCCGACCTGACCCCGGACACCCAGCTGAGCGTGGGCTACGACTACCAGCAGAAGCGCGCCAACGGCGCGACCTGGGGCGGCTTCCCGATGTGGTACGCCGACGGTAGCCCGACCAACTACCCGACCTCGTTCAATCCGTCGCCGGACTGGACCTACTGGGACACCACCAGCAAGCGTGCGTTCGCCACCCTGCAGCATGCCTTCAGCAATGGCTGGAAGTTCAAGATCGGTGCCACCCACGATCGCACCAAGGCCGACGACAAGCTGTTCTATCCGTCCTACACCGCGTTCGACAAGAATACCGGTGCTGGCGTCACGCCGATGGCCGGCTTCTACAACACCGAGCGCAAGGTAGATGGCATTGATGGCTACATCGACGGGCCGTTCCAGCTGTTCGGCCGCGAGCACCAGTTCATGGCTGGCCTGAGCTACAACAAGCGCGAGTTCGCCAACTACGGTGACTTCCAGATGGGTGGCCCCGGCACCGGCTGGAATCCCTTCAGCTCCTATCTCGACTGGACCGGCAACATCGCCCAGCCGAACTGGAACCCGCTGGCGCTTGCCAGCCAGGGCACCATCACCCAGAAGGCCGGCTATGCCGCCGCACGCCTGTCGCTGGCCGATCCGCTGAAACTGATCCTCGGTGCCCGCTACACCAACTGGAAGAGCGAAGGCGAGAACGACGACCGCGAACACAAGGTGACCACCCCGTACGCCGGCCTGGTGTATGACATCAACGACACCTACTCCGCGTACGCCAGCTACACCGAGATCTTCCAGCCGCAGACCGCGCGCGACCGCAACGACCGTTATCTCGACCCGGTGGACGGCAAGAGCTACGAGGTGGGCGTCAAGGGCGCCTGGTTCGACAATCGTCTGAACGCCTCGCTGGCGGTGTTCCGCATCGAGCAGGACAACGTCGCCCAGGTCACCAGCGAACCGATCATCGGCCGCCCGGGCGAGTTCGCCTCGATCGCTGCGCGCGGCACCGTCAGCCGCGGCTTCGAGTTCGAAGTGAACGGCGAACTGGCCCCGGGCTGGAACGCGACCTTCGGTGCATCGCGCTACGTGGCCAAGGACATCAACGGCGCCGACATCAACACCAACCTGCCGCAGACCGCGCTGAAGCTGTTCACCAGCTACACCCCGCAGTCGCTGCAGGAATTGACCGTCGGTGGCGGCGCCAACTGGCAGAACCGTATCTATTACGCCGCGCCGGTAGTTGGTCGCTTCGAACAGGAAGGCTATGCGCTGGTCAGCGCCTTCGTGCGCTACCGCATCTCGCCGGAGTTCAGCGTGCAGGCCAATCTCAACAACCTGCTGGACAAGAAGTACTACTCGCAGATCACCGGCTACGGTGCCTACGGCGATGGCCGCAATGGCTCGCTGACGTTCACCTGGGCGTTCTGATCAGGCGCGGGGCATGATCGCCCCGCACCTGTAGAGCCGAGCCCATGCTCGGCTCAGAGAATCAGCCGAGCGTGGGCTCGGCTCTACACCAACAAGGCGGCGCCGGGCTGAGCCCGGCGCCGCTCTTACATCAGAACCGCAGGTCCGCGCGCAGGTACCAGTAACGGCCACGCGGGATGTCGTAGGTCGAGGCGTCGTAGCCATTCAACGAGCACGACAGGCAGATCGGCGGATCCTTGTCGAACACGTTGTTCAGGCCAGCGGTCAGCTGCAGCCCCTTCATCCAGTCGATCTTGTAGCCCACCTGCATGTCGTGGAAGGTGGTGGCCGACAGTGTGTTGGTGCCAGCGGCCTGGTTGCTGCACACCGGGAAGGCGGCGGCATCACCGCAGTTTTCGGTCAGCTCGGAGATGTGCCGCACGGTCCAGTTGGCACTCCAGCTGTCCATCGTCCAGCCGATGCTGGCGTTGCTGGTCCATTCCGGAATCGAACTGTCAGCCACTTCCACGCCCGGCTTCTGCGGCTGCTTCTGGCCAGCCGCGCCAGTGGCCTCGTAACGGCCGACGAAGGTGTTCTTCCAGCCCAGCTTGAACTGGCCGATGGAGGTCTGCGGCAGCGTCCAGAACAGATCCACGTCCCAGCCATCGGTCTTGATCGACCCCAGGTTGGTCAGGCGGTTGTTGAAGCTGCTCACTGCGCCGGTGCTGGCACGGGTGATGCCGTCGCAGTAGATCGGATCGAGCGTATCCACGCACAGGTCCAGCTGGGTCTGCGCGTTGATCGCCTGGATCGCACCATCGATGGCGTGGCGGTAGAAGGTCACTTCCACGTCGAAGCGCTCCGACCACGACGCATTGTTGCCGAACCACGGGCTCCACACGAAGCCGGCGCTGAAGCTGCGCGAGCGTTCCGGATCAAGCTCGCGGTTGCCGCCAGTGGTCACCGAGATCTGCGAGTTGGCCTGCTGGAACCCCACCGGCACGCCCAGCGCAGCACAGTTGGCGGCGCTCCCACGCGGCGGCGTACCGCCCAGGCCCACCGAGCACGGATCGAACAGCTGCAGGTCGGCACGCGCCGCCGAACCGTACAGCTCACCGATCGACGGTGCGCGGAAGCCTTCGGCATAGGTCGTACGCAGCACGAAGTCATCGGTTACCTGCCAGCGCAGGCCGTACTTGGGCGTGAATTCACCACCAAAGGTGGAGTAGTCCGAATAGCGGCCGGCCAGGCTCAGGTCCAGTTTCTTGCCGAACGAAGAGTCGGCGAAGATCGGTACGCTCAGCTCCAGGTAGGCTTCGTTGACGTCATAGGAGCCCGAGGTCGGCTGCGACGGCACGCCGTTGTAGTGGCCCGCCACCGTCAACGGATCGGGCTGGTAGGAGCCCTTGTACCTGCGGTGTTCGACACCGGTGGCGAACGACACCGGGCCGGCCGGCAGCGTGAACAGCTCGCTGGAGAGGTTGGCGGTGAACAGGCTCAGCTCGTTCTGGCTGCGGTCACGCACCACCGGCTGGATCCACTTCAGCATGTCCGGCGTGATCGAGCCCACGCCACCGAAGATGTTCAGCGGCACGCATCCCGGCGTGGCAGCGCAGATGGCAGGATCGCCCAGTGCCATGTTGACGTTGTAGATGTTGTAGCTGCCATAGTTGGTCTGTTCGGCCTTGTTCTTGCTGTACATGCCGTTCACGTCCCAGTACCAGCTGCGGTCGGCGGCATGGAAGTCGCCGACCAGCCCGGTGGCGAAGTACGTGGTGTCCACCTTCTGCTCGAACACGCGCGCACCGCCCTCCACCGGACGGCGGCCGATCAGGCTCATGTTGCCCGAGGACACCAGATCGAAACCGAACGGGTTGTATGGATTGAGCGCGGACACGGTGATATTGTCGGCCAACGGATTACCGGTGGCGCCATCGGGACCGAAGAACAGCGGCTCCGGACCGGCCTGGTTGGTCGACTCGCGGCGGTTGCCCAGTGCCTTGACGTACCACTGCACGTTGTCGGTGATGTCGAAGCGGAACTGGCCGAACAGGCCCTTACGCTCCGAGGGTGTCAGCACCATGTTGTATTCGGCGAAATTGAACCGATCAGCACTGGTGAAGCAGTGATAGTCATCGGTGCGCGTGCAGCCGGCACTGCCGTCGTAACGCGGGTTGCTCACACCGGTATTGGGCACGATGTTCTGCACCGCACCGGTGTTCGGATCGGTGAACATGAAGCGGCCCTGCGGAATGCCACCACTGCCGAAGGCCAGGCCGGTGCCCGGAATCGGGAAGCGCGACTGTTCGCGGTCCTTGGCAAACACCGGATCCTGCTTGGTCCAGCTCGCGCCCAGGAACAGGCTGTAGCGGTCGCCACTCTTGCCCCAGGCCAGGTCCACGCCCTTCTGCGTACCATCGCCCTTGCTGTACTCGCCGTAGTTCAGGGTCACCTGGCCGCCATCGAAATCACGGCGGGTGATGATGTTGACCACGCCGGCAATCGCGTCGGAGCCATACAGCGACGACGCGCCATCTTCCAGCACTTCAATGCGTTCGACGATGGCCAGCGGAATGGTGTTGAGGTCGGTCGCCGAGCCCACACCGGAGGCAGACGACTCATTGACCCAGCGGATGCCATCGACCAGCACCAGCACGCGCTTGGCCCCCAGATGGCGCAGATCGACCTGCGCGGAACCGGCACCCACGCCACTGCCGTCAGGCGGGAAGCCGAAGTTGCCGGACGAGTTGAACTTGGCGTTGAGCGCGGAACCGGACCCGGTGAGCTGCTGAAGGACCTCGCCGATCGAGGTCAGGCCGGTGCGCTCGATGTCACCGCGGGTCAGCGTCTGGATCGGCACCTGGCCTTCGACTTCAGCGCGCTTGATGCGGGTGCCAGTGACTTCCACCGCATCCAGGTTGGTGGTGGATTGTGCAGCGGCACCCAACGGTGCCAGGGCCGTCACGCACAGCGCAACGGCAACCGCCAACGGGCGGTGATGCAGGTGAATCATTCGCTCTCTCTCCAAAGGAATGTCGGGACATGGACTGCCGCGCTCCCCCCTGCATGGCGGCAGCGTCTCCTTTGTAAACAAGTGGTAAAAGTCGCGGCGTGATGATCGACACTCTTTCACGCGGAATTGACGCAAATGGCGGGCGATTGCGTCAGATGAGTGCAATTAAAGACCGGACGGTACTGTTCGAAGCGGACGATTTAATGCCGGGCACGACAGCACACGCCGAGATTTCCCAGCGGTCATCAAGCGCTCTTTCGGGGGGCCACCGCTAGAAAGCCTGCGCCGTGACGCGAAGGCCATGCCCCTCGATGGCGAGCAGCACCCGCGCCATGTCGCCGTACTCGGTTCGGTCGGCGGTGGTCAGGTGCAGCGAGGGCTGGAGCGCCGGTGGCAATTGCTGGAGCTGGGCAAGGGCGCGCTGCAGTGCAGGGTCGTCCAATGGCCGGTCATTCCAATAGATGCCGCCGGTCTCATCGAGGCGCAGCGCGATCGATGCCGGCAACCCGTGCCCGGGCCCCGGCGGACACACCGTGCGCTGTTCGAACGGCCGCACCGCCGTCGTCTGCGCCATCGGCAAGGTGGTGACCACCAGCGCCAGCAACACCAGCAGCACATCCACCAGCGGCGCCAGATTGATGCCGGACATCAGCGCACGGCCGTGCAAAGACGCATAGCGCATACCACGCTCCTTCGCGGAAACAGCGGCCCACATCGGGCGGGCCGTGCTGTGCCGGAATCATCGCACGATTGCGATACGCCCCAGGGTTGTCGCTTCTGCCTCACCCTGCATGCACCTCCTCGCCCCGGCAAGATCCATCGCCTGCCCATTCCATCCGCGGCGTGCATACGATGCGAAACTGAATTCAGCCAACGCCCGCTATGCTCAGCGCCATGACCCGACGCACTTCAACTGCCCTGTCCCTGCTGCCCTTGGCCACCACGCTGCTGATCGGCTGCGCCAATGCACAGTCCCTCGACGCCCAGAACGCGCAGCTGAAGGCTGCGATCGCGGCCGCCGAACGCGGCCAGTTCGATCCCGGCCAGGCCGCTTCGCTCAGCCGACATCCGGCCTATGGCTGGCTGGAGTACGCCAACCTGCGCCGCAACATCGACACCGTCGATACCGCGCAGGCACAGGCCTTCCTCAAGCGCTATGACGGCCAGGCCGTGGCCAACACCTTCCGCAGCGTGTGGCTGCCCTCGGTCGCACGCCGCCAGGACTGGCCCACCCTGCTCGCCAACTGGGTTCCCACCGACAATGCCGGCCTGCGCTGTGCGCAGCTGACCGCGCGCCAGGTGACCGGCAAGGTCGATCCGCAGTGGATCAGTGAAGCGCAGGATCTGTGGCGCAAGAACGGCAAGTCGCTGCCGGACGGCTGTGATGCCGTTTTCGCCGTGCTGCAGGCACAGGGTGGTCTGAGCGACGCCCTGCGCTGGGAACGCATTGACGCTGCCGCCGACGCCCAGCAACCCGCTGTGATGCGCAGCGCCGCACGTGGCCTGCCTGCCACCGACCTGGCACTGGCGAACAATTACGCCGCCTTTGTCGACAAGCCCAATGCCAGCGCGTTGAACTGGCCGCGCAACGAGCGTAGCCGGCGCATCGCCACCGATGGCCTGGCCAAGCTGGCCAAGGCCGATCCCGGCGCCACCGAACAGCAGCTGCCGCAGTACGCGCAGGCACTGGGCCTGAGTGCCGACCAGCAGGGCCAGGTGCTGTACCAGATCGCATTGTGGACGGTAGCGTCCTACCTTCCGGATTCGGCGCGCCGCCTCAACGCGGTACCCGAATCGGCGTATGACGAGCGCCTGCACGAATGGCGCGTGCGCGAAGCGATGTCGCGCGGTGACTGGCCGGCGGCGCTGACCGCGATCCGCAAGATGGGCAGCAAGCAGCGCAGCGACCCACGCTGGCGCTACTTCGAAGGCCGCATGCTGGAGAAGACCGGCCAGGCCCAGCAGGCGCAGCCGCTGTTCCGCGAGGCCGCGCGCGCACCCACCTTCCACGGTTTCCTGGCCGCCGACAAGCTGCAGCAGGGCTACACGCTGTGCCCGTGGAAGCCGAACGACAGCGCGCAGGCGCAGGCAGCGGTCGCGCGCGACCCCGCCATCCAGCGCGCGATGGCGCTGTACCAGATCGACCGCGCCGGCTGGGCCGTGGCCGAATGGAACAGCGCGCTGTCGCGCTTCGATGACACCCAGCGCCGCCTGGCGGTACGCGTCGCGCAGGACAACGGCTGGTTCGACCGTGCCGTGTTCGCGCTCGGCAAGCAGCCGCAGGAACAGCGCCTGTACGACCTGCGTTTCCCGCTGCACCACGACGCCACCATCCGCCGCGAATCGGCACGCAACGCGATCGATCCGGCCTGGGTGGCCGCGGAGATCCGCGCCGAGAGCACCTTCACCCCGCGCGCGCGCTCGCCTGCCAACGCCATGGGCCTGATGCAGGTGCTGCCGGCCACCGGTGCCGGCGTGGCCAAGTCGATCGGCCTGACCGGCTACGGCGGTGCCGACAGCCTGTACGACCCGGACACCAACATCGCCATCGGTACCGCCTACCTGCGCCAGCTGATGAACAAGTACGACGGCCTGCCGTACGTGACCATCGCCGCCTACAACGCCGGCCCGACCCCGACCGCGCGCTGGCAGGGCCAGCGCCCGGGCTTTGATCCGGACCTGTGGATCGAGACCATCAGCTACAAGGAAACCCGCGAGTACGTGGCGCGCGTGCTGGCCTTCAGCGTGATCTACGACTGGCGCCTCAACGGCGATGCGCTGCCGCTGAGCGACCGCCTGATGGGTCGCCTGGTGGACAAGCGCAAAAGCTTCAGCTGCGCCGCCAACGCTGACCAGGGCGGCGATTGATCGCAATGCGGTCGTGGGGGGGGGGGGGCCGGGGCGGGCGCGAAGCCAACGGGGTCCGCCCCCGGGCCGGCCCCCCC
>NZ_JBJNRH010000010.1:153724-177355 GCF_045809185.1 Nocardiopsis yanglingensis
TGGGGGGGGTGCGGGCCGGGGCGGGGTTGGGGCCTTTACCCGTGGGGGGCGGCCCCGCGCCCGGCACTACCCGGCATCCATTTCCCGGGGAGGGGAAAGCGATGAGCCTGCTGGCCTGGATCGGGATGTTCGCCGCCTGGAGCCTGTTCGCCACCTGGGTGCTGCGCTGGGGTGGCGCGGCCTGGATGGAAGGCTGGAAGTCGCTGGCCTTCGTCGACAGCTGGGGCAGCCTGTGGGACGAAGCGCAGATCAAGCTGTACTTCCTCTGCCTGTGGATCGTCTACGGGCTGTGGTTCCTGGCCGGCCTGTTCGTACCGGAGTGGCGCGGTTTGCCGTGATGCCTCTGCGTCGGTAGTGCCGGCCGCTGGCCGGCAGCTTCGGGGTGACTGCGGTTGGCCGCCCCCGGCCCGCCCCACCAATGCATAAGCGCGGGGGGGGGGGTGGGGGGGGGGGGGGGGGGGGTGGGGGGGGGGGGGGGGGGGGGGCCGCCCCGCCCCCGCCACTACCAGTGCATCTGCGCCGGGCATGCGATCATCCCCCCATGAAGATCTATCTTGTCGGCGGCGCCGTACGCGACCGCCTGCTGCAGCGCCCTGCCGGCGACCGTGACTGGGTGGTGGTCGGGGCCACGCCCGCGCAGATGGAGGCGCAGGGCTACACCGCGGTCGGCCGTGATTTCCCGGTGTTCCTGCACCCGAAGACCGGCGAGGAATACGCGCTGGCGCGCACCGAGCGCAAATCCGGCCATGGCTATCGCGGCTTCGTGGTCGATGCCGATCCGGCGGTGACGCTGGAAGAGGACCTGCAGCGCCGCGACTTCACCATCAACGCGATCGCCTGCGATGAGGAGACCGGCACGCTGGTCGATCCTTACGGTGGCGTTCGCGATCTTGAGCAGCGCGTGCTGCGCCACGTCGGCCCTGCGTTCGTGGAAGACCCGCTGCGCGTGCTGCGCGCGGCGCGCTTCATGGCGCGCTTCGCGCCACTGGGCTTCACCGTCGCCGAAGAGACCATGGCGCTGATGCGCGAGGTCGCCGCCAGTGGCGAGCTGGATGCGCTGGTGCCGGAACGCGTCTGGCAGGAACTGCGCAAGGCGCTGGTCAGTGAACGGCCCTCCGCCTTCCTGCGCACGCTGCACGATGCGCAGGCGCTGGGCCCGATCCTGCCCGAGCTGGAAGCGCTGTATGGCGTGCCGCAGCGTGCCGAATTCCATCCGGAAGTCGACACCGGCATCCACCAGGAAATGGTCAGCGACATGGCCGCGAAACTGGCACCGGGTGATGACCTGGTCGGCTTCGCTGCGCTCACCCACGACCTCGGCAAGGGCCTGACCCCGCCGGAGGAATGGCCACGCCACATCATGCACGAGCAGCGCGGCATCAAACCGCTGAAGGCATTGTGCGCGCGGTTGAAGATTCCCACCGAGCACCAGCAACTGGCCGAAGCGGTCTGCCGCGAGCACTTGAACGTGCACCGCATCGACGAACTGCGCGATGCCACCGTGCTGGAACTGCTGGGCCGCTGCGATGCATTGCGCCGGCCGGAACGCGTGGCGCGCATCGCGCTGTGCTGCGAGGCCGACAAGCGCGGCCGGCTCGGTTTCGAGGATGCCGACTATCCGCAGGGCGAAACGCTGAAGCGCCTGCACCGGGCGGCGCTGTCAGTGCAGGCACGCGATCTGGATACCACCCATCTGAAGGGCCCGGCCATCGGTGAAGCACTGGCCAAGGCGCGGGTGAAAGCCATCGCCGCCGCCCGCTGATCCGCAGCGGCCGTACCGGCCGCGCGCGCACTGCTATGGGTAGTGCCGGCCGCTGGCCGGCACCCAGACAATCCCTGGATCAGTGCGCCATGCCGCGGGTAATCGCCGCCGCACGCTGCTTCAACTGGGCCACGGCATCGGGAATCATCTCCATGCCCACGTCCAGGCCCGGGTTCAGCACCAGGCCGACGCCGTCGCCGATACCGGCCAGCAGCGCGTGCACCGCGATCGGCATGGCATGGGCAAACTGCGGCAGCTGCTCGTGCCACAGGCCAGCGCGCTCGGGGGCGGTGAACACAGCGAACATCGGCTCGCCGCTCTCGCTGGTCAGCACCAGCGGCGAGATGCTCTCGTCCCAGGCGCCGTCTTCGCCAATGGCCTTGTCCAGCAGCACGAACGCCGTCGAGGTCAGCAGGCCATCGAGGAACTGCGCTGCGGTCAGCGTGCCGTCCTGGGCCTGCAGCAGGCGTACCTCGAGGTCGTTGAGGGGTTCGAACGGGGTGTCGTGGTCCATGGTCGGTTCCGGTACGTGATTGCAGGGCAGACTTTAGCAGGCCGGGGGTGAGGCACGGCAGCGCATCGGCAGGGACACGCGGGGCTTCAGCGGCCGATGAGACTTTCCGCGGGAATGCCCAGGTTGCGGTGAAGCTTCCGGATCATTTCCAGAGTCAGACCGCGCTTGCGATTCAACACCTCGTAGACACGGTTGAGCTGGCCGATGGACGGCACCAGATCCTTCACGGTCAGACCGCCCTGCTCCATGCGGAAGCGGATTGCATCGATGGGATCTGGCGGTTCGATCGGGTAGTGCTTCGCTTCGTAGGCTTCAACCAGCGTTACGAGAATTTCGAATCGATCGCCATCCTCGCTCCCCGGCTCCGGCTCGTTGTCCACATAGGCCGAAATCTCGCGCAGAGCGTTTTCGTAGTCGATTTCCGTACGGATGGGCTGGATGTTCATAGAAGCTCCACAGTGTCGGCGTCGATCCGGTCGTACTCGGCGTGGGTGCCAACGAACTTGATGTAGACCACTTGAAACCTGTAACCCACAGCGACGATAAGCCGGTAGCTGCTGCCCTTTATGTTGAACACCACTCGACTGTTCGCCACGAAACTGGCGCTTGCATAACGTTGGCGTACATCGTGCGGCGTGTCCCATACGGCGTGCCTGACTTCGTCGTACCAGGACCTCAGCGCTGCTTCCGAATCAGGGTGGCGTTCCCAGAATCGTTTCAGCGTCGCCAAAGCAACCACTTTCATTGACACATCCTAGTCCCAAAATGGGATATAAGCAACAGTTTCACCTTCATCAGCGGCCGATGTATCCATGCCGCCACAGCCAGCCCAGCGCGGCCAGACCGACCACCACCACCAGCATCAGCGGCAGGCCGAAGCGATGCCGCCACGGGATCGGCACCCCGCCCAGCTGCTGGTCCATGGTGTCGGTATCCAGCAGCCAACCGTGCTCGCAGCGGGTGCAGGCCAGCTCGTAGCGGCGCTGGTAGGTGAAGCCGAACAGCAGATCGATGCGCGCCATCGTGTAGCGCAGCTGCGGGGCGAACTCGGTTTCCGTCTGGCAGCGCAGGCAGTGATGCGCTTCGGTGGGGCCGACGATCACCACCCTTTCCTGTTGGCCGATCAGGATCATGGCTCAGTGGCCCTGGCAGGCGGGCTGGGCCAGCAGCCAGGCTTGGGCCGCGGCCACGGTGGCGACCTCCCCCTCGACGCGCTGGTCAGGCTCGATCTTCAACCCGTCGCCACGATCATTGCGGTCGTGCATCACGCTGGTGGTCAGCAGCAGGCGACTGCCATCGGCAAGCGTGTGCACGACATTGCCGGTGGAGACACCTGCGGTCGGCTGGCCGAAACTTCGCGCCTGCGGGCGGCCACGCCACGCCAGCACCGAGGCCTCGCCCGAACTGCCGGTGCGGGGCCCGAACAGCACCGCCACCGGCGCGCCAGGCTGCCGCAGCACATAACCGGACTGGCCGAAATCCAGCAATGGCTTGCCTGCCAGCTGCACAGCGGTCGCCGTCAACGTCCAGCGCTGCGGCCCGTGCGCGGTTTCGAACGAGCCCACGTCCTCGTTGTTCACCACCGAGGTGCGCAGCAGCGGGGCCATGCCCAGCAGCATCGGCCACATGGCGCCACCGCCGTTGTCCCGCAGGTCGACGATCCAGCCACAGCGCGCGCCGTCGTCCTTGCTGCGGATGACCTGCTGCCAGCGCGCGGCACGCTGGACGTCCTGACGGAATTTTTCCTGCGGCGTCGCGCCGGGCGTGGAAGCATAGCCCTCGATGACCACCCAGCCGATACGCGCATCCACTGCATCAGCGGCCTTGGCCCGGTCCACGGCGGCGGCGCCGGCCCGTTGGGCACGCGCAAGGGATTCGCGCTGACGCTGGGTCGTGGTCCACGCACCATGGTGGCCGGTGCTGAGCGCAATGGCTTCGCGCAGAACGGCCAGCCGTTGCGCGGGTTCGCCCTGCGCCGATTGCAGGCGTACGCGGGTGGCGGGCCAGTCCACCCGGTCGCGATACAGCGCCTGCCGTTCAAGCAGGTTGAGGATCTCCGCTTGAGCCTGCGCAGAAGGCACCTCGACCGCAGTCGGGGAATTGGCCATGGCGTTGGTCGCCAGCATTGCGAGCATCAGCGCGCCGATGCGGCGCACTCCCTTGCGAACCTGCATGCGACGTTTCCTTGTCGTTGAGTCAGGCCCGCAGCATAACCGGGGCATGATCGCTTTCGCCATGCGCGAACTGTCGTATTTGCCTGCTCCGCAGATTGCAGGCAGACACGCTCACTGCGATCGCAACATTGCAACTTTGCCCATGTCATCGCGGCGTACAACGCGCCAAGGTGGTCCCGTCGGCGCTTCCTGCGCTGGCCGGGATTGGCGTCCTGAATGAAGCTTTTCACGAGCGGGCTTGCAACGTCGTTGCTGGCCCGAACAATGCACCGTCCGTCGTTCTGCGGCGGGCGGTGCGTGGGGATCCCCGGATCCGCCGGCGTCATTCCTCGTGAAGAGCTTCACCGGCACGCCAACCCGCACCGCCCGCCACCTTGCACCCCGCAGGTGGCCTTGCCCTGTGAGGTTGCCGCCATGAACACGCCCTACCCCACCTATCCACGCCTGCAGGCACTGCTCGGCGCAGCATTGCCCGGCCTGCAGCTGTCCACTACCGCCGCCGAAGCGTTGGAAGATGCGCTCGCCGAAGTCCACGAACAGGCGCCGCCATCGGCATTCTTCGCGCGGTTGCGTGGTATTGCGCACAACCAAGCGGCCGATGGGCAGCCGTGGCGCGAGCGGCAACTCAGCGAGGCGCGCGGTCGGGAACTGGCCGAGGCCACGCGCTGTCTGGCGGCGTTGTCTGCGTGTGGGGGGGTGTTGCTGGCCGCACAGTCGGCACGCGAGATGGACGATGCGGCGGCGCAGTGCCCGCCGCAGGTGGAGGAAGGGTTGCTGCATGCGGTGGTGGTGCTGGCCGAACATGCGGGTGGGTTGGTGGCGCCGGGTGCATGCGCGGGGTCGTGACGGTGATGGATTTGTGTCGACCAAGGTCGACACCTACCAGATCTCGTTCATCGCGCCGTTGGATCTGTGCCGACCAAGGTCGGCACCTACCCAGGCCTGCGCTTGTCACCAATCCGCGCGCAGGCCGATGTTGCCTTCGATGATGCGGCGCTTCTCGTTGCGGTCGCCACCCAATTCGCGCGTGTAGTCGGCCACAGCGTAGGCGCTGATGGTGCGGTTGAAGCGCCCGACCACACCTACGCCGGCTTCCAGTGCACGCGAACGCTGCGAATTGACGATCACGTCGTCGTCGAAGCGGATGCGATCCTCGCCGGAACGGCCATGCCAGTAGTTGAGCTTGAAGTACGGCTGCCAGCCGTTGTCGGCCAGCTGGTAGTCGCCGGCCAGGCGCAGGCCGATGCGGCCGGTCCAGGCATTGTCGTTGTCGAAGCGCACGCTCGACACCTCGTCGCGACGATCATCTAGCGAGGTGCGCTGCCAGATCACCTGCACCTGCGGCTCCAGCCACCATGCGGATTGCCCGAAGTGCAGCAGCGGCTTTCCGGCTTCCACCGACGCGCTGGTACCGTCACCACTCAGGCCGAAGCCGAGCCCACGCGAGGAACGCACGCGGCCGTCGTAACGGCTCTGCATCGCCACCGCATCGATATAGCCGCCGCTGCTGTCGGTGAACGTCCAGTACAGGCCCACGTGCTTGTCATCCAGACGGTTCTGGCCGACCTGCACGTTTTCCCACCCCAGAGCCAGACCAGTGGTCTTGCCCTGCGCGCGGGTGCGGCCGACGAATACACCGATCTGGTTGCGATGATTGTCAGACGCTGCGGCCCACACATCCAGACCGGCCTGCAGGCCCATCACATCGCCATCGAAGCCCGGCTGCGCATCGCCCTTCCAGTGGATCTCGCTGCTCTGCCCCACCAGACGGCCCCAGGCGGTACGGAATGCGCCCTGGCTGTACAGCAGGCGCTGCTCGCCCTGGCGCTCGTGGAAAGTACCCAGGCTGGCCAGCGAAGCCTCACGCAGCAACGGAGGCAACACCGCATAGGTCGCAGTCTCCACGCGGTACAGCGGCACCACCGCGCCCTCGGCGGGACGCGCACCCGGTGTCGGCGGCGCGCCAGTACCGGGCAATGCACCGCCGGCCACCGGGACGTCCGGCACGGCCGGGTCGCTGGGCGGCGCCACCGGGGCGGGTTCCGGTGGCGGCGGTGGCGGCGCGGTCTCGCCCGCAGTCAGGTCCGGATCGGTGGCGCCTTCGGGCGGCGGCGGCGGCGCCGGGGTGATCGGCGGCGGTGGTGCCACCGGCGGTGTCAGTGGTGGTGGTGTGGCGGTGCCGCCGCCGTTGGGTGCTGGCGTCGGCCCGGCCACCAGCGTCGAACGCAGGTACCAGTTCTCGCCGGTACCGGCACTGACACCGCCCTTGAACAGGAAGTACTCGTAGGCACCGGCCGCGACCGGTGCGAACAGCGAAAACGCGCCCGGCGCGGTGCGGCCACCATTCAAGGCCTGCACCACCAGGATGCCATCGGCCAGCGTGGCGGCGCCGCTGCCGCCGGCATTGAGCACGCCGATGCCGGTGGTGCCGGTTGCGGTGCCGCCATCGATCACCAGTCGGTCGCTGGTGGAATTGTCCGCACCCAGCACGGTGCGCAGGTACAGACCACCGCCGTCACCGCGATAGTTGCCGCGGACAGTGAACACATCCCCGGCGCCGCTACCGGTCAGGTCGATGCGTCCTGCATTGACCATCTCCACCAGTGCACCACTGTTGAACGGACGGATGGCATGACCGCCACTGCCTGCATAGACCGTACTGGTGTCATCCACGGTGAGTGAACCGGTGCCGCTGGCACTGTCGCCCAGCACCAGATCGCCGTCGAAGCTCAGCTCGGTGCTGTTGGCCAGGCTGATCGCTTCCCAGTTCTGGAAGCGCCCCACGCCTGCGGTCTTGACGTTGCTGAGGTTGAGCTGGTCGATGCCACTGCCACCATCGAACAACGGTACCGCGCCGAGGTTGCCCTGGTTGAGGTTGCTGAGGTTGGCCACATCGTTGTCCGGGCCCATGTCGATCGCGCCGTAGACGATGCCGCCGCCGTTCCAGTTGAAGGTGTCGTTGCCGGTACTGAGCAGCACCTGGCCACGTACGGTGCCGTCGGTGATGGTCACGCTGTCATTGCCGCCGCTGACGCTGATGTTGCCGCCGATGTAGGCCGTACCCGAGATGATGATGGTGTCGGTGTCGAAGCCGGTCACCACGTTGCCGTCCACCGTGCCGCCGGACTGGTCCCACAGGTTCTTGTCCAGCTTCATGTTGACCCGGCCGATGCGGCCACCGGTCATCCAGGCCTGGTCGCCATCCTCGAACGCGCCGACGATGCGACCGCCGCTCATGCGGAAGGTATCGATGTTGTCGCCCTGCTGCAGCGCGCCGATCGTTCCGCCACTCATGACGAAATCGTCGCGGCCGCTGCCCTGCGCCACCAGGCCAGTGACGGTGCCACCGTTGACCGTCATCTGATCATCACCAGTGCCCTGGTCGACGCTGTCGATGGTGCCATTGCTCAGCAGCAGCACGTCGTTGCCGTCGCCCTGCAGGACACCGCCGGTGATGCTGCCGGCCTGCATCTCGAGGCGATCGTTGCCGGCACCGAACTGCACGCCGGTGCGCCCGCTGATCGTTCCGCTGTTGACCAGCACGCTGTCACCAGCGCCAACGAACTGCAGCGCGGTGTTGTTGCCGGTGCTGATGCTGCCGGCATTTTCGACGCGGCTGCCACCGCCAAGCTGGACCGCCACGCCCCCCACCGAACTGATCGTGCCGAGGTTGGACAGCAGGTGCCCGCCGGCCCCGACCAGCGAAATCGCACTGCCACCACCGCTCTGCTGCAGTTGTGCCGTGCTGGCAACATTGACGGTGATACCGGCCGCACCAGTGGCGGTGACGGGAAGGGTCTGCGGATTCGGCGCGTTGGCATCGCAGGTGACCGTCTGGCCTGCGGTCGGGGTGGCATTGTCACAGCCCGCCCAGGCGGCGCTGGCACCCAGCAGCATGATGGACGGGACAGCCAGGGCCTGCAGTACGGAAACAGTGAGGCGGCGCATGCGCACTGCGCGCGGGACGGCACGGGACATACAGCACTCCTGGACAGGGGATCAGGAACTGCGGATATGCGGTACTGCGCAGGCAGTCTGCCGTGTGGTGAACGGTTCCGACAGGTGAAATTGCGCGCCAGCCATCACAGTTCAGATGCGAACTTGATCGAGCATCACCTCGCCTCTACGTGGCTGAAACCGTTCATCAAGGCGATCGCACGCTACGCGGAGAGCATCCACGCATGGCGTGGATCTACTGATCATTCCGCCTGCATCGCGTTCACCTCTCGCCCGGTAGATCCACGCCATGCGTGGATGTGGCGCGCCGCCGGGGGTCAGATCTTCAGATAGATCTTCCGCCGGTCCAGCCACCATGCCACGCCCCACCACAGCGCGACGAACGCCAGCGCCTGCAGCATCGATGCCAGCTCGAGCGCCTGCGGCATCGCGGTGGCCAGCTGGTGCCAGATCCAGCCCCAGGCGCCGGTCGCCATCAGTACCACCGACATCACCGATGCACCCAGGTACGCGGTGATCGCGTTGACCCCGAAGCGCCGGCCCAGCGCCGGCCAGCCCTTCTGGTCGATCAACACGTGGCCCAGCCACAGCGCCAGCGCCGCCAGGCCGCCGGTCCACAGCACGTAGCTGGGCGTCCACAGCTGCTTGTTCAACGGCAGCACCACGGCCAGCAACAGACCCAGCACGGCAGTCACCGTACCCAGTCCCGCCAGCGCCGCAGTACGTCCGCTGCGCAGCAGGCCTCCGGCCAACAGACCGAGCACGGTACTGGCCAGCGCACCCAGCGTGCTCAGTAATCCTTCCGGGTCATGGCCCAGCCCGGTATCGGCGTGCCATTGGTAGATCCATGGCGCGAACAGCGTGGTATCCAGGCGGCTGGCCGGGTTGGTCCATGGCGCCAGATCACCGATGCCCAGCAGCAGCACGGTATAGCCCACCAGCAGCGTAACCAGCACGCCGGCCTGCACGCGCGGCCGCGCATACACCGCCAGTACACCTACCAAAGCTGCGCACACCGCGATCCGTTGCAGTACGCCCCAGATGCGGAAGTGATGGGTATGCAGCGCCCACCAGATCAGCAGGTGCAGCAGCGCACCGGCCACCAGGATGCGCAGCGCGCGCTCCAGTACGCCGCGCACCAATGCCGGTCGCGCCGCAGCATCCCGCGCACGCGGTGCCACGCTGAAGGCCATCGACACGCCGACCAGGAACAGGAAGAACGGGAACACCAGGTCGGTCGGTGTGCAGCCATGCCATTCCGAATGGCGCAGCGGTGCGAACACCGCGCTCCAGTCACCCGGGTTGTTGACCAGCAGCATTGCCGCCACGGTGATGCCGCGCAGGGCATCGATCGAGCCCAGACGGCGCGGCGGCGTACTGTTCATCAGGCGGCCTCGTATTGTCCGGCAATCCAGGTGCCACGCACCTGCAGGGCGTCATCCAGCAGGACCAGGTCGGCCTGGTAACCCTCGGCGATATGGCCCAAGCGGTCGTCGACATTGAGGAACTGTGCCGGATAGGTCGAGGCCATCCGCGCCGCTTCGGCCAGCGGCTGGCCGAGCAGCTGCACGGTGTTGCGCACGGCGGTGGCCATGTCCAGCGCCGAACCGGCCAGCGAACCGGCAGCATTGCGCACCACGCCATCGATGGCGGTGATGGTTTCGCCATACAGCACGTAGCTGGGATCATCGGCACCCACCGGCGGCATCGCATCGGTCACCAGCAGCAGACGGCCGCGCGGCTTGGCCGCCAGCGCCACGCGCAGGCTGGCCGGGTGCACGTGCACGCCATCGACAATGATGCCGATCCAGCTGTCGCGGTCTTCCAACGCTGCGCCTACCGCGCCGGGCTCACGGCCCTGCAGCGGCGACATCGCGTTGTACAGGTGGGTGAAGCCACGCACGCCGGCATCCAGGCCGGCACGGATCTCTTCGTAGGTACCTGCGGTGTGCCCAGCGGCAACAATCACACCGCGCTCGACCAACGCACGAATGGTTTCCAGCGGCACGCGTTCCGGTGCCAGCGTCAGCAGGGTCACACCGTTGTCCAGCGATGCGGCCAGTGCGATTTCTGCTTCGTCGGGCACGCGGAACTTGCTGGCATCGTGCGTGCCCTTGCGCGCCGGCGCGATGTACGGGCCTTCCAGATGGATGCCGATCACGCCCGGCACCCCCTGTGCGATTGCCTCGCGCAGCGCACCGATGGCCTCGCGCATCACGCCCACATCATCACTGATCAGCGTTGGCAGCATCGCGGTGGTACCGAAACGACGGTGCGCCTGCGCGATGGTGCGCAGTGCCGCCACGTCCGGCGTGTTGTTGAACAGCGCACCGCCGCCACCGTTGACCTGCACATCGATGAAACCGGGCAGCAGCCAGCCACCGCCCAGGTCCACCTGCTCGGCAGCTTGGCCGAGCTGCGGCGCAGCATCAGGCAGCAGCGCGCTGATGCGACCGTCCTCGATCACCACCGCCAGATCGTCGCGGAATTCATCGCCGGCGAGGATGCGGGCATTGCGCAGCACCGTTGCCATCACACCGTCTCCGTAACCTTGTTCAGGTGCGGCGGCAGGTCCGGGTTGAAGCCACGGCGCAGCGCCAGCGCGTTGATCGCGCGGTAGAAACTCTGCACGGTCAGCAGCGGTGCGCACAGCGGGTGCGGCGCGGCGGCCACCGGCAGGTTGCCACCGGCACCGGCCATCCACACCTGCGCGCCACGCGAAGTAAATTCTTCGACCACCGCACGAGTGCCGGCGCCGGTTTCGTCGGGCTGGGCAAAGGCCAGCACCGGGAAGCCGCGATCGACCAGCGCCATCGGGCCGTGCTTGACCTCGGCCGAGCTGTAGGCCTCGGCATGCAGGCTGCAGGTTTCCTTGAATTTCAGCGCGGCTTCCTGCGCTGCGCCGAGCCCCAGGCCGCGCCCCAGCACGAACAGATTGGTCGCCTCGACCAGGCCCTCGGTCACCGGCGTCCAGTCGCACTGCCAGGCCTCGCGCATCGCATCCGGCAGCAGATCCAGCGCGGCGCGCAGGCTGCTGTCCTGCTTCCAGTACGCGGCCAGCTGCAGCAGTGCGGCCAGCGACGCCAGGTAACTCTTGGTCGCCGCCACGCTCTTTTCGGCACCGGCATGCAGCGGAATGACCGTATCGGCCAGCTGCGCCAACGGCGAATCCTCGACATTGACCAGCGCGATCACGCGCGCGCCGGCCGCCTTGGCGGCCTCGGCGTTGCGCAGCAGGTCCGGGCTCTTGCCCGACTGCGAAATGACGATGAACAGTGCACCGCGAAGCTGCAGCGGTGCGGCATAGACCGACCCCACCGACGGCGAGGCCGAGGCCACCACCAGGCCCAGCTGTGTTTCCAGCAGGTACTTGCCATAGGTGGCGGCATGGTCGGAGCTGCCGCGTGCGCAGGTGACCACGAACGGCGGCGGCGCGGCGCGCAGGCTGGCGGCCAGGGTTTCCATGGTGGCATGGTTGCGCGAGAACTGGCGCGCGACCACGTCGGCCGCTTCCGCGGCCTCGGCGAACATCAGGGTGGACGTGGGGTCTGACAGCGACATGGCAGGCTCAGGCAGGATCGGAAGGAAGGGGGCGTGCGCCGGCCGGGCGCATCGGCGCGGTCGAACCGCGCACCACCAGCTGCGGCACGAAGCCCTGGTTGTGCAGCGGCGCGGGCGCATCGTCATAGGCGTCGCTGCGCAGCTGCGCGATCAGCAGGCGCGCGGCATGGCGGGCGATGTCTTCGGTGGCCTGCTTGGCGGTGGTCAGCGGCGGCCACGACTGGCGCGAGAACGGGCTGTCCTCGAAACCGGCGATGGACAGGTCGTACGGCACGTTCATGCCGGCCGACTTCGCGGCGGCCAGCACACCGGCGGCGATTTCGTCGTTGGAACCGAAGATGGCGGTGGGCGGCTCGCGCAGCGCCAGCAGGCGGCGCGCGCCACGGAAACCATCGTCGAAGGTGTAGTCGCCCTGCACCACGAGGTGCTTGTCCACGGTCATGCCGTAGTCCTTCAGCGCGGCTTCGTAACCGGCGTAGCGCTCGCCCGAGGAACGGTGCGAGATGCCGCCCCAGAGGAAGCCGATGCGCTGGTGACCCAGCTGGATCAGGTGCTCGGTGATCTCATAGGCGGCCTCACGGTCGTCCACGAACACGCAGGCGCCGTCGGCCGGGTCTTCGGTGGCGGCGATGATGCGCACCAGCTTGATGCCGCGCGCGGTCAACGCCTGGATCAGGTCGCGGCGCTCGGACATCGGCGCGGTCAGCACCAGCCCGGCCAGGCGCGAACGCTGCACCCAGTCGGCCAGTTCATCAGCCAGCAGCGGCGAGCTGGAATCGCAGGGATGGATCTGCAGGCCGAAGCCGGTCTCGCGGCAGGCAGCGAGCACGCCGTTCTGCACACCGATGATGTGGTACGGGTTCGGGTTGTCGTAGACCAGCCCGATCACGAAGGTGGTGCCGCTGCGCAGGTTACGCGCCGACGGATCGGGCTCGTAATCGAGTTCAGCGATGGCACGCAGCACCCGCGCACGGGTGGCCTGCATCACCGAGGGCTCGTTGTTGATCACCCGCGAGACCGTCTTCAGCGAGACCTTGGCCTTCTCCGCAACGTCCTTGATGGTCGCTCTGCGCATGGGTTTTCCCTGGGGTTGGCTGCCGTCCATCATCGCCGATCAGGCCTTGTCCTGCGGCAGGCCGGCGCGGTGGCCGACCACCGAGTAGAACAGGATGTACAGGTAGCACGGCACCATCAGCAGTACGAACACCAGCTGGAAGTCGATGTGCTGCTTGAGCACGGCGAACAGCTGCGGAATGATCGCGCCGCCGGCGATGCCCATCACCAGCAGGGCCGAGCCGGTCTCGGTGAAGCGGCCCAGGCCGCGGATCGCCAGCGGGAAGATCGCCGGCCACATCATGGCATTGGCGAAGCCCAGCAGGGCTACGAAGGCCACCGACACGTAGCCGTGGGTGGCCCAGGCACCCAGGCAGAACACCACGCCCAGCACCGCCGAAATGGTCAGGTAGCGCGACTGCGAAACCACCTTGGGGATCAGCAGCAGGCCGACCACGTAGCCGACCAGCATCGCGCCCAGGGTGAGCGAGGTGAACATCTTGGTCTGGTCCAGCGGCAGGTCGAAACCATGGCCGTAGGTACCGATCGCATCACCGGCCATCACCTCAACGCCCACGTAGACGAACAGGCACAGCACGCCCAGCCACAGGTGCGGGAACTGGAAGATGCTGCGGCGCTCGGCGGCACCGGCAGCCACCGGCGTGGCGTTGGCTTCGGACGACTTGATTTCCGGCAGCGGCGAGAACAGCACGGCCACCGCCAGCAGCACCAGCAGGCCGGCCATGGCCAGGTACGGTGCATGGATCTTGGCGGCGAATTCGTTCAACAACTGCGCCTTGGTGGCTTCATCGGCGGCGGCCACCGTGGCCGACAGGTCACCGATGCCATGCAGCACCACGGTGCCGATCAACACCGGCGCCAACATGCCGGCGATCTTGTTGCAGATGCCCATCAGCGCGATGCGCCGCGCGGCTGTCTCGATCGGGCCGAGGATGGAGATGTACGGGTTGATCGCGGTCTGCAGCAGGGCCAGGCCGCTGCCGATCACGAACAGGCCGCCGAGCGCACCGGGATACCAGCGCTGGGTGGCGAACTCGCCGAACAACGCGGCACCACCGGCCATCACCAGCAGGCTCAGGCTCAGGCCCTTCTTCATGCCGGTGCGGCGCAGGATCCACGACGCCGGCAGGGCCAGGAAGAAATAGGACAGGTAGAACACCATCAGCACCAGGAAGGCGCCGACCTCGCTGAGTTCGAAGGCCAACTTGACGAAGGTGATCAGCGGGCCGTTGAGCCAGGTGAAGAAGCCGATCAGGAAGAACAACACGCCAACGATGGCGATGGAGGTGGCCACGTTCGGGCGCGCGCTTGCAGCGGGGACGGCGGACATCAGGAGGGCTCCTGCGGCGACGGCCGCAGAACGCGGCGTCGGAGAGTGGCTGGGAACAACGTTGTCACATTCTTTCGATGGACAGCCGCGGTTTGTCAACTTCCACGCGCAGCCCTGTCAACCTCGTGCTGCACTGCGCAACCCGATCGCAACACATCGTGCTGAATGCGCCGGAGGCCTTGGCCTATGTGCAGCAACGGTTCCAACGTGAAACTCGCACTCACGCCATGTAAACGTTTACTGCATGTCGCATTCGTTGCGTTGCAGCAACGAAAGTGTCACGAACTCGTTGACATCGTTGTCAGCGGGGTTACAGACTCCGCCCCAATCGCCGCCCCCGATCCCGGGGCCGGCCCACCTGCAGCAGGAGCCCGCGTGACCGCCAGCCACCCCGCCCCGGCCCATGTCCTGTCCCGAGTCGCGCCCTCGTTCCTGGCCGCCGACGTCGGTGGCACCCATGTGCGCGTGGCCCGGGTCCAGGCCAGCGGTGATGCCGCCCACCCGGTGCAGGTGCTGGAGTACCGCAAGTACCGCAATGCCGACCATGCCGGCCTCAGCGCGATCCTGTCCGACTTTCTTGGCGAAGGCCCGCGGCCCACGCATTGCGTGGTCGCCAGCGCCGGCTACGCCCGCGAGGACGGCACAGTGATCACCGCCAACCTGCCGTGGCCGCTGTCGGCGCGCCAGGTGGAAGCCGACGTCGGCCTGCAGCGGGTCTACATCGTCAACGACTTCGAAGCCGTGGCCTATGCCGCTGCGCAGGTGGACGCCAGCGGCGTGCTGCACCTGTGCGGGCCGGACACCGCCGCCCGCGGCCCGACCCTGGTGGTCGGCCCCGGTACCGGCCTCGGCGCCGCGCTGTGGATCCCCACCGCGCACGGCCCGGTGGTACTCCCGACCGAAGCCGGGCAACCGACACTGGCCGCCAGCACCGAACTGGAAATGGCCATCGTCCGCCACATGCAGCGCGACCGCGCGCACGTGTCGATCGAGCATGCGATCTCCGGCCCCGGCCTGATGAACCTGTACCGCGCAGTGTGTGCACTGCAGGGGCAGGCACCGACGCTGGCCAGCCCCGATGCGGTCACCGCCGCTGCCATGGCCGACAGCGATGCACATGCGCGCCAGGCGCTGGATGTGTTCTGCGGCCTGCTCGGCAGCACCATCGGCGACATGGCGCTGTTCTACGGCGCCCACGGTGGCGTCTACCTGGCCGGCGGCATCCTGCCGCAGATCCGTGAATACCTGCACGCCAGCACTTTCGTCGAACGCTACCTGCAGAAGGGACCGATGGGCGAAGCGCTGGCACGCATCCCGGTGAAGGTCGTCGAGCACGGCCAGCTGGGCGTGGTCGGCGCTGCCAGCTGGTACCTGCAGCAGCAGTCGGCCGCCTGACACCGCAACAGGCTTCAACGCAATCGCAGCACGCAGTACGTGGCACGCCAACGCACGGGACTTCGCCGCCGCCCCGCGCATGTCTTTGCAACCGTAATCGAACACCGCCGCCGGCATCCAATCGAGTGATGAGGAGAGACATCATGAACACCCGCAAGACCCTGCTTTCGGCCGCCATCGTCAGCTGCATCGCCTTCAGTGCGCACGCGCAGCAGGCCCCCCAGACCGCCACCGACCTGGATACCGTGCAGGTCACCGGCATCCGTGGTTCGATGGAAAAATCGCTGGACACCAAGCGCGAAGCCAATGCGCGCGTGGAAGTGGTCACCGCCGAAGACGTGGGCAAGCTGCCCGCGCACAACGTCGCCGACACCCTGCAGCGCCTGCCGGGTGTGAACATCAGCTCGTCCAGCGCCGACGAAGGCGGCTTCGACGAAGCCGACCGTGTCAGCCTGCGCGGCACCAGCCCGAGCCTGACCCAGACCCTGATCAACGGCCACACCGTCGGCTCGGCCGACTGGTTCGTGCTCAGCCAGGGCAACAACGTCGGCCGCAGCGTCAGCTACTCGCTGCTGCCGTCGGAGCTGGTGCGCTCGGTGGAAGTGAACAAGTCCTCGCAGGCCAAGCTGCAGGACGGCGGCACCACCGGTACCGTCAACATCCTCACCCGCAAGCCGCTGGAGTTCTCCAAGCAGCTCACCGCGGAAGGCTCGATCGGCATGGTGCGTTCGGACCAGGCCAAATCGAATGACCCGCAGCTGTCGGCCCTGTTCAACTACAAGAACGACGAGAACACCTTCGGCGTGATGGTGCAGGCCTTCAGCCAGAAGCGCGAGCTGCGTCGCGAAGCACAGGAAATTCCGGGTGGCTTCTTCCAGATCGACCCGAACGGCACCGTTGCCAAGTCCAACCCGGACCTGGCCGGCGTCTATGCCCCGGGCCTGCTCGGTTCGACGCTGTTCGAACAGACCCGCGAGCGCAAGGGCGGCCTGATCTCGCTGCAGTTCAAGCCGATGGACAACCTGACCCTGGGCCTGGAAGGCTTCAGCTCGGAACTGAAGGCGAACAACTACAACCGCAATTTCATGCTGTGGGGCGGCCGCATCCTCAACGACCGCGAGGTTGAAGACGCCAACGGCAACAAGGTCCTGATTCCGGGCCAGGCGCCGAATCCGGGCTACGTCGTCAAGGATGGCGTGCTGTCCAACGCTACCTTCGCCGGCCAGGCCGACCGCGATTACGCGGTATACGACATGATCTACCGCGAGTCGAAGGCCAAGACCAACTACATCACCTTCGACGCCGACTGGCAGATCAACGACAGCCTGGGCATGAAGTTCCAGGCCGGCAGCACCAAGGGCACCGGCGAAACGCCGCGCCAGTACATCGCCGAGGTCAACCTTGCCCGCGGTGGTGGTGCGACCTGGGCGACGCACGGCAACGGCTCGCCGATCGACTGGAACGTCGGTGGCAACATCGGCCCGAGCGGCGTGACCGACTTCGGCACCTGGGGCAACCAGCAGGTCACCGCGATCGACAAGGAAAAGTGGGCCACCCTCGATTTCAACCAGTACTTCGCCGACGCCGGCGTGCTGAACTCGATCGACTTCGGTGCCCGCTTCGGTGACCACAAGCGCGAGGCCAAGTCGCCGGAAGGCGCAACCCCGGGCGCGATCTGGGATGCGCTGAAGAACGGTGCGACCGCCAACTTCCCGGGCGGCTTCGCCAACGGCATCGGTGGCAGCTTCCCGCGCGACCTGTGGTACTTCACCCCGGGTGCACTGAAGGATGCGGTGACCAACAACTCCACCTGGCTGGCCGGCAATGACGGCCCGACCGGCCGCCACAACTACGGCGCCGAGTGGAAGGTGTCCGAGAAGAACTTCGCCGCCTACGTGCAGGGCAACTTCAGCGGTGATCGCTGGAGCGGCAACGTCGGCCTGCGCTATGTCAACATCAAGCAGGACATCGACACCTACGCGGCCGCCATCGGCTCGACCGTGCCGGATGTGAAGAGCCTGTTCGGTGCCTGGACCCGCGAAGCCTTCGAGAACAAGCACAACCGCGTGCTGCCGAGCGCCAACTTCAAGTACGACCTGCGCGACGACCTGGTGCTGCGCCTGGCAGCCTCGCAGACCCAGACCCTGCCGGACTTCTCGGCACTGGGCGCGTCCTCCTACGGTTCGGACCTGAACCGCACCGGTGGCGGCGGCAACCCGAAGCTGAAGCCGGTGGTGTCGACCAATTTCGACGCCAACCTGGAGTGGTACTTCATGCCGCGCGGCATGCTGTCGGTGGGTGCGTACTCGATGCGCCTGAAGGACTATGTGGCCTTCAGCACCGAGAAGCAGATGCTGTTCAGCGAGCTGACCAACCGCCTCGAGGAGTACAACATCTCGCGTCCGAAGAATGCCGACGGCAAGGTGCGCGGCTTCGAAGTGGCGTATGAGCAGCCGATCGGCGAGTACTTCGGCGTCAACGCCAACTACACCTACGCCGATGGCAGCACCTCGCACACCTGGGCCGACGGCACCGACAACCTGCTGGGCACCTCGAAGAACACCTACAACGTGGGTGCCTACTTCGAGAACGACACCTTCGGTGCCCGCCTCAGCTACACCCGCCGCTCGTCGTTCCTGATCGGCCTGTCCGGTGCCAACCCGTATTACCAGGATGACTTCGGCACCCTGTCGGCGTCGCTGAGCTACAAGGCCACCGACTGGCTGAGCGTCAGCTTCGATGCGCTGAACCTCAACAACCCGACCTACAAGTACTACCAGACCGCGGCCATTCCGACCTCGTTCTACAGCAACGGTCGCCAGTACTACCTCAACTTCCGCTTCAAGTACTGATCCAGCGGCGGCAACATCGCCGAGTCGTGCACGCACGCCGGGCCTGGGTCATTCCGGGCCCGGCGTTTTTCATGTATAGCGTTCATCGCACCGTTCCAAGGAGTCGTCCCGATGGTCAAGCCTTCCCGCGCCCGGATGCGCAGCGCAGTGCTGCTGGGCAGCCTGCTCGCCCTGTTGCCGGCACTGCCGGCACTCGCCGCCGATCCCACGCCGACCGCTGAAGCACCCGGCCCGCAGCTGCGCGCCGGCAGCCTGATGCTGATTCCCGCCCCGGCCACGGTGCAGCCCGGCCAGGGCAGCGGCATCACCGTGCGCGCCGATACCGTGCTGCGCGCAGAAGGCGAGGCCGCACAGCGGGTCGCCACCCAGTTCTCCGATCTGCTGGCCCGCAGCGGTGGCCCGCGACTGGCACTGGCCAAGGGCAACGCCGCATCCAGGAGCGGCGGCATCCGGTTTGAGATCGTCCCGACCTTCCGCGACAGCGGCGAAGGCTACACGCTGGAAAGCACCGCGCAGGGCGTGCTGGTGCAGGCCGGCAACGAAACCGGCCTGTTCTATGGCGCGACCACGCTCGCCCAGCTCGCCACCGGCGGCAGCAACGGCGTGCTGCCAGCGGTGCAGATCCAGGATGCGCCGCGCTTCAGCTGGCGCGGTTTCATGCTCGACTCGGCACGGCATTTCCAGAGCCTGGACGAGATCAAGCGTGTGCTCGACGCAATGGCTGCGCACAAGCTCAATACCTTCCATTGGCACCTCACCGATGACCAGGGCTGGCGCATGGAGATCAAGCGCTACCCGAAGCTGACCGAAGTGGGCAGCTGCCGCCTGCCGGCCGGCGACGGTGGCGTCGATCCGGTCAGCGGCCAGGAGCACCCGTACTGCGGCTTCTACACGCAGGCGCAGATCCGCGAGGTGATCGCCTATGCCGCTGCGCTGCATATCCAGGTCATTCCTGAAATCGACGTGCCCGGCCATGCCACCGCTGCGATTGCCGCGTACCCGGAACTGGGTTCGATCAACACCCCGCTGAAGCCGATCAGCGAATGGGGCGTATTCCCGAACCTGTTCAACGTGGAAGACAGCACCGTCACCTTCCTCGAGAACGTGCTGGAGGAAGTGATCGAACTGTTCCCGGCCAGGTACGTGCACGTGGGTGGCGACGAGGCGGTGAAGGACCAGTGGGAAGCCTCCAGGCAGGTGCAGCAGCGCATGCGTGCACTGGGCATCAAGGATGAGATGGCCATGCAGAGCCATATCATCAAGCGCCTGGAGACGTTCCTGGAGGAACACGACCGGCGCCTGATCGGCTGGGATGAAATCCTCGAAGGGGGCCTGCCGCCGCAGGCCACGGTGATGTCGTGGCAGGGCACCGAAGGTGGCCTCGCTGCGGCCAGCGCCGGGCATGACGTGATCATGTCGCCGGTCGGCTACCTGTACCTGGACTACCTGCAGACGGCCTCACCGAACGAACCGCCCGGCCGCCCGACCCAGGTCAACCTTGGCAAGCTCTACAACTTCGAGCCGGTGCCGGCCGAACTGGCCGCCGACAAGCGCGGGCACATCCTCGGCCTGCAGGCCAACATGTTCACCGAACACACGCGCAGCTATGCACGCCTGCAGCACAACCTGTTCCCGCGCCTGGCCGCCGTGGCCGAGACAGGCTGGAGCACGCCGGAACATCGCGACTTCCGCGATTTCCTCGCACGCCTGCCGGCGCAGCTGCAGCGCTACCGTGCCTGGGGCCTGGCCTACGCGCAGACCCCGTTCGAAGTGGGCGTGGACTACACCGATGATCGCGCGAAGAACACCGTGACCGTGTCGCTGGCCAATCCGCTGGGCTATGAAGTGCGTTACAGCACCGATGGCCAGCCGGTGACCGCGCAGTCGCCGCTGTACCAGCAGCCGCTGACGGCGCAACTGCCCGCCACCGTGCAGGCCGCCGCGTTCTACCAGGGCCAGATGCTGGCTGCGAAGCCGACGGTCGCGGACTTCACTGCGCAATCGCTGCTCAGCCGCCGCAGTGATGAACTGCTCAGCTGCGTAGGCAAGAAGGGGCTGGTGCTGCGCCTGGAAGACGATGGCCCGCGCGAGGGAACGCGTGCGGTGTTCAATGTGGACATCTTCCAGCCGTGCTGGCGCTGGCCACAGGCACAGCTGGACGACATCGGTAGCGTGGAAGTCCGCGCGGGCCGTATTCCGTACTACTTCCAGCTGGCCCATGACGAACCCAAGCGTCGCTACGAGAAGGCCAAGCGTGCGCACGGCGAGATGCAGGTGCGTCGCGGCGACTGCAGCGGCAAGGTGCTGGCCGAAGTGCCCCTGCCGGCCAAGCCCGATGCCGATGGCTTCGTGACGCTGCGTGCAGCGCTGCCGAAGGGTACACAGGGCACCGGTGACCTGTGCATCAACTTCACCGGCGATACGCGCCCGGCGATGTGGGTGCTGGATGAGGTCACGCTGGGGAAATGACGGCAGGTCTGTCCTGGTGGGTGCCGACCTTGGTCGGCACCTCGGGCAGCTCATCCACGCATGGCGTGGATCTACGGGTGGGTGCCAACCTTGGTTGGCACGCCTTTACCCGCGCCAGCGCAGCAGCAGGTCACGCAGCGGGGTCAGTGCCGTAGCCATGCCGGCCAGCACGCCGATCGTGTTGGCCAGCGCATCCATCGGGTCGGCGATGCGGTTGCTGGTCAGCGCGCCCTGCGCGAACTCGATGCCGATACCCATCAGCACCAGGCCTACACCGACCCACAGCAGCGGACGTCCGCGCCGGAACAGCTGTACCGCACTGCCCGCCAGAATGAAGTAAGCAAGAAAGTGCTCGCCCTTGTCGCTGTTTTCCGGCAGCGGAATCGGCGGCGGCGGAATCAGGCAGACCACGATCACCAGCAGCACCGCCGTCGCCCACAGTACGGTCCACAACCGCGGCCGACGCAGCGGCTTGATCACCGGCAACGCGTGGCTCACAGACGCCAGCTCAGGTCGCCCAGCTCGAAGGCCGGTTCGAAGTCGACACCACGCTGCAGGCCGATGGCCTGGAAGCGCTCGCCCATCTCGGTCGGCAGGGTCAGCTTCTTCACCTGGTCGCGCAGCTGGATGCGGCCGACCTCGTCGGTGCGTTCCTCGGCCAGCAGCAGCACCTGGTCCAGCCCGTTGCCGAGCAGGAAACTGGCCTGGCTGCAGTAGCCGGCCAGCTCGAAACCGCCGTGCATGCCGGCCTCGGCCATCGCGGTGAAATCCACCGACGCGGTGATGTCCTGCAGGCCCGGCCAGCGGTGCACGTCGTTGTGCACGTGGTGGCGGTAGAACGCACGCACGGTGCCATCGTCACGGTCGTGCTGGTAGAACTCGCCGCGGTTGTAGCCGTAATCGACGAACAGCATCGCGCCGCGCTGCAGGCCGCCGGCCACCGCCTGCAGCCAGTACGGCAGCTGCGGCAGAACTTCGGAGCGGTAGCCTTCGGCGAAGGGCTTTTCCAGGTAACGCTCGATATGGCGCACCGCGCCGTTGAGCAGGATGTCGGCCGGCTGCGCGCCTCGGATGAAGTTGCCTTCGGCATCCAGCTCGACGGTCTCCTCATAGACCTCGCCATCCCGGATCAGGAAGCGCGGCGTCGGCAGTGCGTCGATCACCTCGTTGGCAAACACCACGCCCTCCCAGTCCTCTTCGAACGGGCGGTCGACCCAGTCCACACGCGCGGCCAGCTCGGCCGGCAGGTTCTGCTGCAGGCGCTGCTGCTGGCGCTCGCGCAGGTCGGCGCTGGGTTCGAGGATGGCGTACCGCGACGGCAGTGCGTCGAGCTCGGCCAGGCGCAGCAGCACGGCTTCGGCGAAGGCGCCGGTACCACCGCCCAGTTCCAGCATCCGCGCCTGCGCACCCAGCTGGGCGAACACCGGCGCCAGCGCATTGGCCACGCTGCCGGCAAACAGGCTGCCGAGCTCGGGCGCGGTGGTGAAGTCGCCACTGCCGCCGAATTTGCTGGCGCCGGCGCTGTAATAGCCCCAGCCGGGGGTGTACAGGCACAGCTCCATGAAGCGGGAGAACGGCATTGCCCCGCCCTGCGCAAGGATTTCGGCGCGCAGGGCGGCGGCCAGCTGGTCGCTGTGGGCCAGGGCATCGGCTTCGGGCAGGGGGAAGGTGGGCTGCATGGCGTCTTCGAATGCGGTGACAATGGTGCACAGGATAGCCGAGCCTTGGAGGACCCTCGATGAGCGACACCCACCCCGTGGTCCTGATCACCGGCAGCGCGCGCCGGATCGGTGCGGCCATCGCCCGCCAGTTCCACGCCTGCGGCTGGTCGGTGGTGCTGCACGCCAACACCTCCAGTGCCGAGCTGCAGCAGGCCGCGTTCGATTTCGACAACGTGCGCCCGGGCAGCGTGCTGGCCCTGCAGGCCGACCTGCGTGACGCCGACGCCCTGGCCGACCTGGTGGAACAGGCCGTTACCCACTTCGGGCGACTGGACGCGCTGGTCAACAACGCCTCCAACTTCTTCCCCACCCCGCTTGGCCAGGTCACCGCCGAGGCAATGGACGAGTTGTACGCGGTCAACGCGCGCGCGCCGCTGCTGCTGTCACAGGCGGCGGCACCCTACCTGCGCCGCCAGCAGGGCTGCATCGTCAACCTGACCGACCTGCACGGCACCGACCCGATGCGCGACCACATCGCATACACCATGGCCAAGGCCGCGCTGGAGATGGCCACCCGCTCGCTGGCGCTGGAGCTGGCGCCGAAGGTGCGGGTCAATGCGGTGGCGCCCGGCGCGATCCTGTGGCCGGAACAGGGCAAGGACGATTTCGCCCGCGAGGCGCTGCTGGCGCGTACACCGCTGGCACGGATCGGCACCGTCGAGGAGATCGCCGAGGCGGTCTACTGGCTGGTGGCCGAAGCCAGCTTCGTCACCGGCCATACCCTGCGTGTGGATGGTGGGCGTACGGTCAGTTGAGGCGTTGCCGGGCCCCCGGCCGGGCGACCCGGGGGTGGGCGGCCGGGGGGGCGGCCCCCCCCACCAA
>NZ_JBJNRH010000010.1:177365-187479 GCF_045809185.1 Nocardiopsis yanglingensis
TGGCCTTTCGGAAAGTTGAGGCGTTGCCGGCCAGCGGCCGGCACTACCGGTAGTGCCGGCCGCTGGCCGGCAACCTCCATCATTCCAGGTCCACCACCTCGAACGCCTCGCCAAACTGTTTGTGCGCGCGCCACAGCGTGGCCAGGTCCAACCCGCTGACCGGGTCGATGAAGCCCGGCGCGATGTCGGCCAGCGGCTTCAGCACGAAGGCATGCTTCAGCTCCGGGCGCGGAATGCGCAGGTGGCCGGGGCCTTCCACCACCAGGTCGCCGTAGAACACCACGTCGATGTCCAGGGTCCGGTCGGAGAAACGCGGCCCGCTGCGGTCGCGGCCGTGCGCGTCTTCCAGCGCATGCAGCCAGTCGTCCAGTTCCTGCAGCGGCAGATCGGTCTCGATCGCCACCGCATTGTTGAGGAAGGCCGGGCCATCGAAACCGACCGCGGCGGTACGGTAGGTCGGCGATACCTGCAGCGCGCCGAAGCGCTCGCGCAGGGCCGTCACCGCGGCGTGGAGGTAGCGGCGGGGCTGGACGTTGCTGCCCAGGCTCAGGAGCACGGTGGTCATGCGTTCAGGTGACGGCACTTGGGGGGGCGTGGACATGCCGTCGTCACGGCGGCCTGCCTACAATCCGGGACGCACATGATAGGGCACCGACATGACCTATTGCGTTGGAATCGAGGTGGACGAGGGCCTGGTCTTCGCTGCCGACACCCGGACCAATGCCTCGCTGGACGATGTGCGCGTGCACCGCAAGCTGCACGTGTTCGAGTACCCCGGCCAGGCAGCCTACGTACTGATGGCGGCTGGCAACCTGGCCACCACCCAGTTGCTGGTGTCGCGCCTGGGGCGCGATGCCGGCGAACGGCGCTCGCCCAATCTGCGCGACATGACCCATCTGTTCGAAGCCGCCGAGTACGTCGGCCAACTGCTGGTGGACAGCCAGGTGCACAGCAGCCACAGCGAACATGGCCATGACGGGGTCAATACCCAGGCCACGCTGATCTTCGGCGGTCAGATCGCCGGCGAGCGGCCCGGGCTGTACATGATCTATCCGCTCGGCAACGCCATCGCCGCCTCTCCGGAGACGCCCTACCTGCAGATCGGTGAGTCCAAGTACGGCAAGCCGATCCTCGACCGCATCCTCAGCCCGGCCACGCGCCTGGAGGATGCCGCGCGCACGGCGATCGTCTCGCTGGACTCCACCATCCGTTCCAACCTGTCGGTGGGCCTGCCGATCGATCTGGCGCTGCTGCGCGACGGCGAATTGCGCATTGGCCAGCAACTGCGGCTGGGCGCGGATTCGGCGTTGTATGCCGATATTCACCAGAACTGGTCGCGGCGGCTGGAACAGGCGGTGGATGCCCTGCCGCGCTTCCCGTGGGAAACCCTGGACCGGTAGTGGGGGGGGGGGGGGGGGGCGCGCCCCCCCCCCCCCCCCCCCCCGCCGGCCCCCCCCCCCCCCCCCGCCCCCCCCCCACCTACCGCGGCATCAGCCCAGCGCTTCGGCCACCGCGCGGAACACCTGCTGCATCTGCAGCGGCTTGCGCAGCACGTGCACTTCCACGCCGGCGGGGAATGCATCGGCTGCTACCTCCACCGTTGCGTCTTCCAACACCAGCGCCGGGCCGCGATAGCCCAGTGCTGCCATCTCGCCCAGCAACTGGCTGGCCGGCAGCAGCTTGGAGCCGGCGTCGGCGATCACCAGTGCCGGCAACGCCTCCTGCTGCATCCAGCGCAGTGCGGCCGGGCCGTCGGACGCCAGCTGCAGCTGGTAACCCTGGCTGGACAGCGCATTGCCAAGCAGCGACAGGCGCGTGGCCTCACCATCGACCACCAGGATCGACTGGCCGCTGCCCAGTGCCACCAGCTGTTCGATCGGCTCACTGCCATCGATGACGTCGTGCATTGGCAAACGCAGCTCGAAGCAGGTGCCCTGCCCCGGCTGGCTGCTGACGTGGATGCTGCCGCCGGCGCCTTCAACAATTCGCTTGCAGGAGATCAGGCCCAGGCCGGTGCCGTCGGCCTTGGTGGTGAAGAACGGATTGAACAGATGCGATAGCGTGTCCGCATCCATACCGATCCCTTCGTCGGCGACCCGGATGTGCATCCAGTCCACGCCATCGCGCTGACCGGCGTGGCTGGCAGTGAGGCTCAGGCGGCCCCCGTTCGGCATCGCCTGGATCGCGTTGAGCGCCAGGTTCAACATCACCTGCTGCAGTTCGGTGTAGTTGGCGTCGACCACCAGGCCCTCGTCCTGCACCTGCAGCTCCAGCCGCACCGCATCGGGCACGTTGCTGCGCAACAGCAGCGCCACTGCATCGAACAGGCCATTGATCTCGATGCGCTCGCTCGGCTTGCGCGAGCCGCGCACGAACGACAGCATCGATTCGGCCATCTCATGGCCGCGGCGGCCGCACTCGGCGATGACATCGGCCAGATGGTGCAGCTGCGGATCTTCGGTACGCGCCTTCAGCAGGTCCGGCATGATCAGCAGCGGCTGCAGGATGTTGCGCAGGTCGTGGCTGAGGCCGGCGGCAAGCAACGACAGGCTTTCCAGGCGCTGCGCACGCATCAGTTCGGTTTCCACCCGTGCGCGCTCTATGGCGCTTCGTGCATCGCGGATCGCACGCGCCACCGCCGACGGCAGGCGCGCCGGCAGGTGCTTGATGATGTAGTCATTGGCGCCCTTCTGCAGCGCCGCCACCGCGTTCTCCTCACCCATGGTGCCGGAGACGAAGATGAAGGGCACTTCCGGTGAGGTCTCGCGCACGATGCGCAGCGCGTCGTCACCGGAGAACCCCGGCATGCTCAGATCGGACAGCACGATGTCCGGCTGGAAAGCGACCAGCGCCTGGCGCAGTTCGGCCTCGCTTTCGACGCGCTCGAAACGGGCCTCCAGGCCCGCATCGAGCATCTGTTCGGACATCAGCTCGGCATCTTCCGGTGAGTCCTCCACCAGCAGGATGCGCAGCGCCCCCAGGGCGGGACCGGTCAGGGGCATGGGCTCACTCGAGTTCCGGTGCCTGGTTGATCAACGCCCAGAACTTGCCCAGGGTCTGCACCGCGCCGAAGAACTGGTCTACGTCCACCGGCTTGACCACGTAGGCATTGACACCCATGTCCCAGCTGCGGGCCAGGTCGCTTTCCTCACGCGAGGACGACAGGATCACCACCGGCAGGCGCTTGAGCTCTTCGTGCTCGCGGATCTGCCGCAGCACTTCCAGGCCATCCATGCGCGGCATCTTGATGTCCAGCAGCAGCACCGCCGGCAGGCCTTCCTCGCGGTTGGCGAAGGCACCACGACGCAACAGGTAATCCATCACTTCCACGCCGTCTTCGACGTGCACGATGGGATTGGCCAGACGCGCCTCTTCTAGGGCGTCGATCGCCATTTCGGCATCAGCCGGGCTGTCTTCGGCGAGAAGAATGGTGCGCAGAGTGGTCATGCAGAAGGCCCTTGTTTGTCCGCATCGATCGCGGGAGGCAGGTAGAAGTGGAAGGTGGCGCCGACGTCCGGTTCGGCCTCGGCCCAGATACGGCCGCCATGACGGGTAAGCACGCGGCGCACGCTGGCAAGGCCGATGCCGGTACCCGGGTAGTCGCTGGCCTTGTGCAGGCGCTGGAAGACTCCAAACAGCTTGCCGGCGTAGGCCATGTCAAAGCCTGCACCATTGTCGCTGACCGTGAACTGATGACCGCCGTCAGGCTGCGGATGGTAGTCCACGCGGATCTTCGCCGGTTCGCGGTTGCCCGAGTATTTCACCGCGTTGCCGAGCAGGTTCAGCCAGACCTGGCGGATCATGTTCTCGTCACCCACCACGATCGGCAGCGGCGCGATGCTCCACTCCACCTGGTGCGCGTGGCCAGTGCTTTCGGCCTCGGCCTGGAGGTTGGAATCGAGCATGGCACGGGTATCGGCCACCAGCGACTGCATGTCCACCGCCTGCTGGCGCATCGCCACGCGACCCAGCCGCGAGTAGACCAGCAGGTCGTCGATCAGGGCTGCCATGCGCCGCGCCGAACTGGAGATCACTTCCAGGTAGTGGCGGCTCTTGTCGTCGGCGGCGTCGCCGAGGTGGCGCGACAGCTTGTCGGAGAAACCGGCGACGTGACGCAGCGGTGCGCGCAGGTCGTGCGAGACCGAGTAGCTGAAGGCCTCCAGCTCGCGGTTCACCTCGGACACCTGCGCGACCTTGCCTTCCAGCTGGCGGTTCAGTTCCTCCACGCGCAGCTGGACCGCACGTTGCATGGTGACGTCGCTGACGGTCAGCAGCACCACTTCGTCGTCGGTGTCGGGCAGCGGCATGCGCCGCGCGTTGAGCAGCATGTAGCGCGCCATGCCATCGGCGGTGCGCTGCTCGTGCTCGAAATCCCACAGTTCGCGACCGCGCGACAGCACGTCGGACAAGCGCTGGCGCACCACCGCGTCCTTCCATGCACCATCACCGACGGATTCCAGCAGCAGGCCATCGGCACGTTCGTCCTGCAATCCATACAGCTCGGCGAAGGCCGGATTGTGCAACTGGACGCGCAGGTCACGATCAAGCAGCACGATCGGTTCGCGCACGGTCTGCAGCACCGAGGCCGCGCGCGCGGCCGAGCGCAGCGATTGTCGTTCGGCGTGCAGGCGACGGCCGATCTGCCGCTGCAGCAGCCACAACACCAGGCCGAGCAGCGCCAGCTGGACCACCAGCGACGTCCACGACACCAGCTCGGTCTGCTTGCGCTGCCGCGCAGCCTGCTCGGCCCGCAGCGTCAGCAGCTTCTGCTCGCTGGCCTGCAGTTCTTCTACCAGGCCACGGATCGGATAGCGCGTGCTCAGATCCTGCACCAGCTCGCGCTGATCACTGTTGGGCTCGGACTTTGCCAGTTCGCGGGCAAGCGCCATACGGCCTTCCAGCATCGACTCGATACGGCCGATGCGGATCAGCTGGTCAGGATTGTCGCGGGTCATCCGGCCCAGTTCTGCCAGGCGTCCGGGAATGTCGTTGGCCTTGGCCATGCGCTCGCGCAGTCCCGGCGCATCCACCCCCTTGGACAGCGTCAGCGCCGCCGACTCGACATCGCGTACGTCGGCCTGCAGCTGTTGCAGGGCCACGCCGACGGCCTGGGTATGGTTGACCCAGGCCATCGCTTGTTCGTTGTCCTGCTGCAGTTTGCGCAGGGTCAACCACGGCACCACGATGATCGCGGCAGCGGCCAGCGCCAGGGCCGGCAACCGCCAACGGTCCCAGATGTCGTCACTGAAAACCAGCGCCATAGTTCCTCGTCAGCACGGCCGCGGAGCGTCGTCCGGGACGAGCCCGGCTGCGGCGGAACCGGCAATATAGCGCAGGCGGTCACAAGTCTGGGGTTTCCAGACGGGTTGGCTGAACGGGTTACAGAAACCCCACTGTAGAGGGCGCCCCATGCCGGGGCGCCCGCCGGGGTCAGCGCTTGGCAGCAGCGCTGACCTTCAATGCAGCGGCATCGACGCGGGTCACGCCCTTGATGCCCTTGGCTGTGGTGACCGCCTTGTCCTTCTCGGCCTGGGTGGCCACGGCACCGCTCAGGCTGACTACGCCATTCACGGTTTCCACCTTGATTTCAGTGCCCGGAACGTTGCTGCTGGCCAGCAGATCGGCCTTCACCTTGGTGGTGATCCAGGTATCGGTTACCGGCTCGTTGGAGTCGTGGCGATCGGCATGGGTCGCCGGATGGGTGCTGGTCGGCGGGCTCTTCGCGGCCGGGTCCTTGGCGAATGCGGCCGAGGAGGACAGCGCCAGGCCCAGCGTCAGGGCGGAAGCAATCAGCGTGCGGGTGGTATTGCTCATCGTGTCGTACTCCTTCGGGATGTGCTGCCAGTCTGGACAAGCCGCCGTAGAGCAGGCGTGGCGTTGCGGTCATGCCGCCGTGAATCGAACCCTTTCCAACGGCAACGGTTCAGTTTTGGAGTGCCAGCACCCGTCGTTTACCCTGCCCTTCCCACTGCCGGAGCCCTGCCATGCGCCCCGACCTGCAATTGGCCCTGATCGGCTACGGCCTCGCCGGCCGCGTCTTCCATGCGCCGCTGATCCAGCACACGCCCGGCCTGGTGCTGCACAGCATCGTCAGTTCGCAACGCGACAGCCTGCTGCGCGCGTTCAGCGACGTGCACGTGCGTACCACGCCGCAGGAGGTGTTCGACGATCCAGCAGTGGATGCGGTGGTGATCGCCACACCGAACGAACAGCATGCGCCGCTGGCAGTCGCCGCACTGGCCGCTGGCAAACACGTGCTGGTCGACAAGCCGTTCGCGTTGGATGTGGCTGAAGCGGAAACGGTGCTGGCGGCCGCGCGCGACGCCGGACGCATCGCTACGGTATTCCAGAACCGGCGCTTCGATGCGGATTTCCTCACCCTGCAGGCACTGCTGGCCGAAGGCACGCTCGGCGACGTGGCCGAATGCCACGCACACTTCGACCGTTACCGGCCACAGGTGCGTGAGCGCTGGCGTGAGCAGGACGGCCCGGGCAGTGGCCTGTGGTACGACCTCGGCCCGCACCTGCTGGACCAGATGCTGGTGCTGTTCGGCTGGCCCGAGGCGATCGATGCCGATCTGGCCGTGCAGCGCGAAGGCGGCAGCGGCATCGATTACTTCCACGCGGTACTGCACTACCCGCGGCATCGCGCAATCATCCATTCCGGTTCGCTGGTCGCAGCGCAGACGCCACGCTTCAGCGTGCATGGCAGCAAGGCCAGCTGGATCAAGCACGGCCTGGACGTGCAGGAAGCGCAGCTGCGCCGCGGTGTGGCTCCCGGTGCGCCGGGCTGGGGCATTGATCCGCGGCATGGCGAGCTGTTGCGCTGCGACGCCGAGGACAACGTGCAGCGCACGACGGTCGACAACCTGCCGGGCGACTACCGGCGGCTGTATGCACGGTTCGCGGCGGCGATGCACGGCGATGGCGAGGCGACGGTCAGTGCGGCGCAGGCGCTGCAGCTGATGCGGTTGCTGCAGGCCGGCATGGACAGCGCGCGCGAAGGACGGCGAATCGCGTTGGACTGACCAGTAGATCCACGCCATGCGTGGATGATGTGGCAACGATCGGAGAAGGCTTTTGTAGAGTCGAGCCATGCTCGACTGGCTGCATGGGGTCAGAGCCCTTTCCTGCGGAAAGGGATCCGACCCCACCGCAGTGCTTACGACTTCTTGATGGCGTGGCCGCCGAATTCATTGCGCATCGCCGACAGCAGGCGGTCGGTGAACGAATTCGACTCACGCGAACGCAGGCGTTCCAGCAGCGACAGCGTGATCACCGGCGCCGGCACGTCCAGCGCGATGGCTTCGGCGACGGTCCAGCGGCCTTCGCCGGAGTCCTCCACGTACGGCGCGATGCCATCCAGCGACGGATTGCGCTTGAGGGCTTCGGTGCTCAGGTCCAGCAGCCACGAACGCACCACGCTGCCGTGGCGCCAGACTTCGGCAACCTGGGCCAGGTCCAGTTCCATCTCCTGCTTGCGCTCCATCAGCGCGAAGCCTTCGGCGTAGGCCTGCATCATTCCGTACTCGATGCCGTTGTGGACCATCTTGGTGAAATGGCCGGCGCCGGACGGACCTACACGTGCCCAGCCGCGATCCTCGGCCGGGGCCAGCGTGCGCAGCAGCGGTGCGATCTGCTCCACCACCGAGGCTTCGCCACCGACCATCAGGCTGTAGCCTTCCTGCAGGCCCCACACGCCACCGCTGGTGCCGCAGTCAACGTAGCCCAGGTCATCCTCGGCCAGTGCTTTCGCACGACGGATCGAGTCCTGGTAGTTGGAGTTGCCGCCGTCGATGACGATGTCACCCTCGGCCAGGTGCGGGGTCAGCTGGCCCAGCGTCTGGTCGACGGTTTCGCCGGCCGGCACCATCAGCCACACCACGCGCGGTACCGGCAGCGCAGCCACGGCAGCGGCCAGCGAATCAACCACTTCCAGGCCGGCCTCGGCGGCGCGCTGGCGGGCGCCCTCGCCCGGGTCGTAGCCAACCACGCGGTGGCCGCCGCGGTGCAGGCGCTGGGCCATGTTGGCGCCCATGCGGCCGAGGCCGATCATTGCAATATCCATTGTTTCACCTTCAGTTGGGGTCTAGGGTCAGGCTGCCTGGCCTGCCGGTAGCCGCGCAGTGGCGCAGCTGCGCCTCGCGCCAACGCCGGTAGAGCGTGGTATGCAGATTGTGCACCGCCAGGTCGATCGAAAACGGCGTTCGCGGGTTGCGATCAAGCAGGCGGGCGATGTGGTAGCCGATGGGACGTATACCGCGCGGGTGCACATAGATCACGAACTGCTGGTAGAACGGATCGTCCAGCAGCTGGTCCATGCGTGCCAGCGTGGCGTGGTAGCGCGGTTCCAGCCGTGCACGAAGGTCCGCATCGCGCTCGAACAGCAGGCGCTCGAAGTAGCGCTGGCCGATGCGCGGAATGTCCTGCGCGAGTTTCCATAGTTCGACATTGCGCTGGTCGTACCAGGCCAGCCCACCGTGCATCGCCAATGCCTGCGCGGCGCCCTCGCCCACATCGACCACCACGAAGTTCTCGGCCTGGTTGCTCAGGTCGTCCAGCATGCCCTTGTCGTACACATGTTCGATGAAACCAGGCACGCCGACGAACGCCTGCCGCCCCATCGCCGAAGTGCGCACCGCCTTGCCATCGGCGAAGAAGTCGCCGGCATGTGCGCCGAGCAGGATGCTGTCGGTATCGTGCAGGGCGAGGAAGGTGCCGATCGACAGTTCATCCGCAGCGAACTCCGTATCGAACGCGGCATCACCATACAGCTCTCGTTGCGTGGCCAGCTGCGCGACCTGACGGCCGACCCCGCATTCGGCACGCACGGCACCGCTGTAGAACGCCTGCAGCGCCTGACTGTTGCCTGCGCTGGGCACGAAGCCACGACCGAAACTGCGCGTGCGCTGCCAGCCCTGCGCGAGCGGCCCCTGCAGACCGAAGCCGATCCAACCCAGCTGCGGGCCGGAGAAGCGGAAGGTGGGGTTGGCCTGCAATGCCGAGGCTGCACGTTGCGTGGCTGCGCCCAACCGGAAGGCATAGGCACAGACCGTCGCAGAGTCATCCAGCAGCTCCTGCAGCACCGCCTGACGGGCCGCCAAGGGCATTCCGGCCGGCCACTGCACGCGCAGATCGCCCGCCGCCTGTGCTTCAGCCAGCGACGCGCGCGTGCATACCGGACCTCCGTGCACCAAGGGCGCACTGACCATGGCCTCGTCGAAGCGCCATCCCAGCCGCTGCAGCAGGCCTTGCCTGCAGTCAGGCGCCATGGCCGCGCTGCCCAGCGCAGGCGCCAGCAGCAGAGCCACGCCGATCAAACTGGCGCGCACCCTCAACCCTGGTCCGTGCTGGCCGGTGCAGGTTCCGGTGCAGGTTCCGGTGGTGCGGCCGGAGGTGGTGCCGGCGTGCCTGCAGCCGCCGGCAGGTACTGCTGCAGGCGCTGGAAGAAGCGCTGATAGAACCCGGCATCGGTGACCGTGCTGCTGGCCACTTTCACCAGCGAGTCGTCATTGCTGCCGAACGGCAGCGACACCGAGCCCAGCGCACCAACGCCGACACTGGCTGACGTGGGGCTCTTCTTCAGCGCATAGCGGTCCTGCACCGCGCTGACGAATACCAGCGTCTGGCTGCCACGCGGCGCGCAGGAAATGCGCAGCACCAGCTGCTCATGATCATCCTCGCGTGGCTGGAAGTTCTTGCTGCCTTCCACCTGCGCTTCGTCGGAGCGGGCGATGGCGTAGCCCTGGCTGAGCAGGGTGCGCCGCGCCGCTTCACAGGCGTCGCCCGGGCGACCGTCGACCGTGCGCGAGTAGGTATCACCGGAATCGAAGGATTCGCGCAGCAACGTGCTGTCGGCGGCGCGACCACCACAGGCCGACAGAATCAGGGCGCTGCCAAGCGCCACAACAGCACTGGAAAGACGGGAGGCCCGCATGGGTACTCCTGCGAGGACAGTACCGCCAAGGGTAGTCCCGCCGCCGTGTGCGGCAGGTCGAAAGTACGCCCGCCAGCCCCCGTCGTTGTGGCCTGTTCATGCACCGGTAGCGCCGGGCCATGCCCGGCGGGGGCCACGGGGGCACACAGCAACCCACGGGGGGGGCGCCCCGCCCCG
>NZ_JBJNRH010000010.1:187489-199239 GCF_045809185.1 Nocardiopsis yanglingensis
TCGGCCCGGCGCCGGCGGGGCCCGGCGCGGCGCCCGCGCGCTACCCCGGCGGGGGGCGGCCCCCCCCCCCCCGCTACCGTGAACGAGGTCCACAGACAGAAAGGGGCCGGCAATGCCGGCCCCTCGGAGATCACATGGCGTCGCCGGCTCAGTCCGCCCAGCGACCGGCGCCAGTGGACTGCGGCAGCACCTGGGCCGACAGCGGGCGGTCGTTGGCCAGCAGATTCACGGCGTCGGCCAGGATCGAGGCCGACTCGCGCAGCAGCGGGTCCGGACGCTTCTCGGCGGCCTTCTCGCGCGCGGCATCCTTGACGATGTCACGCTCGTTGCCGGTCAGGCCGTCATCGCTGCTGTCATCGGCCAGCGGGTCCAGGGCCAGGCCCAGTTCCTTGCGCTGCACCTGACGCTCCTTGCGCTGGGTGTCCTGGCGCTCACGCTCAGCGCGGCGGGTGGCCTCGTTGAGCGAGATGTACTTCTTCGCGGCCTCGGTGCGGAACTGCTGCACGTCCTCGTTCCACCACTGGAACTCCTTGTCAGTGGCGATGCGGGTGTCGTGGCGGGTTTCCAGTTTCGGCAGCAGCGGCGCGAAGTTGCCGTACTGGGTGTGAGGCACGGCAGCGATGCGGGTCCACGGCAGCGCGTTGTCGTAGGTACTCTCGCCGAACTCGGTGGCATCGACACTGGCCGGGAAGGCCAGGTCCGGCACCACACCCTTGTGCTGGGTGCTGCTGCCGCTGATGCGGAAGAACTGGGCAATGGTCAGCTTGACCTGGCCGAAACGCTGGGTCTCGCCGCTCGGCCAACGGTCGAGGTCGACGATGTTCTGCACGGTGCCCTTGCCGAAGCTGGTCTCACCGATCACCAGGCCACGACCATAGTCCTGGATGGCACCGGCGAAGATCTCCGAGGCCGAGGCCGAACCGCGGTTGATCAGCACTGCCAGCGGGCCATCCCACGCCACGCCCTGGTTGCGGTCGCTGTTGACGGTGACGCGGCCACCGGACTCACGCACCTGCACCACCGGACCCTGCTCGATGAACAGGCCGGTCAGTTCGATGGCTTCATCCAGCGAGCCACCACCGTTGTTGCGCAGGTCCAGCACCACGCCATCCAGCTTGTCGTTCTTGAAACCGGCCAGCAGCTTGGCCACGTCGCGGGTGGCCGAGGCGTAGTCGGCCGCATTGCGGCGACGGCCTTCGAAGTCCTGATAGAAGGTCGGCAGCTTGATCACGCCGATCTTGCGCGCCGGCTCGCCATTGGCGGCCGGAATGGTCATGGTCTCGCCCTTGGCGGCCTGTTCGGCCAGGCGCACCTTCTGGCGGGTCAGCACCAGAGTGTGGTGCTTGCCGTCGGCACCTTCGGCAGCCGGAATGAATTCCAGCTTGACCTGGGTGTCCTTGGCACCACGGATCTTGGCCACGACATCGTCGATGCGCCAGCCGATCACATCCTCGACCAGACCGGACTTGCCCTGGCCGACGCCAACGATACGGTCACCCGGCTTCAACGTGCCGTCCACCGCGGCCGGACCACCGGCGATGATCTCGCGGATCACCACCACGTCGTCCTGGCGCTGCAGCTGCGCGCCGATGCCTTCCAGCGACAGCGACATCGCCTGGTTGAAGTTCTCGGCGGTGCGCGGGGTGAAGTAATCGGTGTGCGGATCAACCGCGCTGGTGTACGAGTTCATGAAGAACTGGAAGACGTCTTCGCCCTTCAGCTCGTTGACCGACTTCTCCAGCGTCGCGTAGCGCTTGTCCAGCGTCTTGCGGATGTCGTCCGGCTTCTTGCCGGCCAGCTTCAGGCGCAGCCAGTCGTTCTTCACCGACTTGCGCCACAGCTCGTCCAGTTCGGCGCTGCTGGCCGCCCACGGCACCTTCTTGCGGTCGTATTCGAAGCGCTCGTCGGTGGTGAAATCCGGCTCCTGCTTGAGCAGCTTGCGCGCGTAGGCCACGCGTTCGCCGACACGCTGCTTGTAGACCGCGAACACCTGGAACGCCGGCTCCAGCTCGCCGCCACGGATGGCCGAGGAAATGTTGGCTTCGAACGGTGCGAAGCGCGCCACGTCGGCCTGGGTGAAGTACTGCTTGCCGCCGTCCAGCGTCTCCAGGTAACGCTTGAACACGTCCTTGGACGTGGCCTCGTCCAGCGCGCGCGGGCGGTAGGCGTAACGGCTGTCGGACAGCAGGCCGTACACCAGTTTGGAGGTGGTCACCTGATCGGCGGTGGCCGCCGCGGGCAATGCGGGCGAGTCGGCCTTGGCCACCAGCGCCAGCGGCGCGACCAGCGCCAGGGCCATCAGGAATGCGGGGGCTTTGAATTTCATTGACGTGCTCGAAGGCGCCTTGCCAAGGGGGAGACTGCGGGGTGTTCAGACACCACGACAGTGCCGAAAGTTGCCGGGTTTGTCACCCGGCCGCGCTCGGTGGAAAACCAGCCTAGCGGGGCCGGTGTAGCAAATTGTGAATGCAGGCGAAGGCAGGACCGAGCCCTTGCTCGGCAGGCCACCAGCAAGCAGCCGAGCATGGGCTCGGCTCTACAGTAGGCAGAGGTGTGCGGACCAACGGTCCGCACCCACAGGAGAAGTAGCTCCCACCCACCGGCAGGGTGTCAGGAGACGCCCGCGCCCTTGGCTTGGACGTCGGCGTGGTACGACGAGCGCACCATCGGGCCGGACGCCACGTGGCTGAAGCCCAGTTCGTAGCCGTACTCTTCCAGCGCCTTGTAGTCCTCGGGGGTCCAGTACTTCAGCACCGGGTGGTGGTGCGCGGTCGGCTGCAGGTACTGGCCGATGGTGATCATGTCCACGTCATGCGCGCGCAGGTCGCGCATGGTGGCCTTGATCTGTTCGAACTCTTCGCCCAGGCCCAGCATGATGCCGCTCTTGGTCGGCACCTCCGGGTGCTGCGCCTTGAAGTTCTTCAGCAGGTTCAGCGACCACTGGTAGTCCGCACCCGGGCGCACGTTACGGTACAGGTCCGGCACGGTTTCGATGTTGTGGTTGAACACATCCGGCGGGTTCTGCGCCAGGATCTCCAGCGCGCGCTCCATGCGGCCCTTGCCGCGGAAGTCCGGGGTCAGCACTTCGATGCGGGTACCCGGCGACTTCGCGCGGATGGCGCTGATGCAGTCGACGAAGTGCTGGGCACCGCCGTCGCGCAGGTCATCGCGGTCGACGCTGGTCACCACCACGTACTTCAGACCCATGTCGGCCACGGTCTGGCCGAGGCTGGCCGGTTCGTTGGCATCCGGCGGCTTCGGGCGGCCGTGAGCCACGTCGCAGAACGAGCAGCGGCGGGTGCAGACCTCGCCGAGGATCATGAAGGTAGCGGTGCCATGGCCGAAGCACTCGTGGATGTTCGGGCAGCTGGCTTCCTCGCACACGGTCACCAGACGGTTCTCGCGCAGCTTGGCCTTCAGGTTCTGCACGGCATTGCCCGAGGGAATGCGCACGCGGATCCAGGACGGCTTGCGCAGCACCGGCGCATCGGCGAACTGCACCGGCGAACGGTTGATCTTGTCACCGCCCAGCTGCTTGACCCCGGCCTGCAACGGCGCGGCGGACGGAGAGTCGCCCTGCACGATCTGCAGGGGAATGGAACGGGCGGTGGTTTCAGTCATGGCAGTTCCGGGGGGCGGTCAGGCGGCCGCAGAAAGATCAGGCAGTTCGGGCGTGTGCTGCAGCAGCAGGCCGAACTGGCGGGCCAGGTGGTCCAGCAGCACCGGCTTGACGGCATTCATCCCGGAGGGGCCGCCCAAGTCTACCACCGAGGTCACCTGCAACCCCTGATAGCCACAGGGGTTGATACGGTGGAAGGGTTCCAGGTCCATGGCCACGTTGAAGGCCAGGCCATGGAAGGTGCAGCCGCGTCGCACACGGATGCCGAGTGCGGCGATCTTGGCGCCACCGACGTAGACGCCCGGGGCGCCCTCGCGGCGTTCGGCGCCGATGTTCCACTCGGCCAGGGTGTCGATGATGGCCTGCTCGATGCGGCACACGTAATCGCGCACACCGATGCCCAGCCGCGGCAGGCGCAGCAATGGATAGACCACGATCTGGCCGGGGCCGTGATAGGTCACCTGGCCGCCGCGGTCCACGTGCAGCACCGGGATCTCGCCCGGCGCCAGCACGTGCTCGTCCTTGCCGGCCTGGCCCAGGGTGAACACCGGGTCGTGCTCGACCACCCACAGCTCGTCGGCATCGGCATCGCTGCGCTGGTCGGTGAAGCGCTGCATGGCGCGCCACACCGGCTCGTAAGCCTGACGGCCGAGGTCGCGGACCAGGGCCGGACGCGGCGCGCGGTCCTCGGGGGCGGCTTCGGCCGGGCAGTTGTCGGCTACAGCGTCCACTTCACTTCCGGGTGGTCACGCAGTGCCTGGTGCGCCAGGTCGTACTGTTCGCGGCTCTCGGCCTTGAACACGATGCGGACGGACACGTACTTGCCGTTGGACGAATGCTTCCAGCTGATGCGCTCATTGACGACATCAATGCCGGCAGCCAGCAGCAGGCGGGGAAGCTCATGCTCCAGGCCTCGGTTGGCCGGGCCCATGGCGCTGAGCTCGAACTGGCCGGGGAACTGGAAGCCGTGGTCGGGGTTGTCGGACTTGATTTCCATGGACCCATTATCGGGCCGCAGGGCAACAAACCCAAGAGTATTCATCAAAGTCAAAAGCAGCATCGGCGAGCCGCTGCGTTGCAGCCGGCCCCTGCACTTGACGGAGCCGGCCCTTGCAGGCCGGTCCGGCAGGCGACGCGTGCCGGCACGGAACCGGCACGCGGGCGGCTTACTTGGCCGTTTCCATCAGGGTGGAATTGACCCAGCCCTTGTTGCCCATTTCGTCTTCCACTTCCCACATGGTGCCTTCCTTGACGCCGGTGGGGTACAGCAGCATGCCCGGCTCCAGCGAGCGCACCGGCGCGCCGGTGCCCTTGGCATTGGCCAGCAGGCGGCCGGCCTTGAGCATGGTCACAGCCTGGCCGGCGTTGGCCGCCGAGGCATTGGCCGGCAGGCCACCCAGCTCGGCCACCATGTTGGTGTAGGCCTGCAGGTAAGCCAGGGTGATCACCTGGCCGATTTCGGTATTGGCATAGCCACCGACGCCCATCGCGCCGATGCCGCCACCGCCGAACAGGCCGCCACCGGCGCCCCAGCCCAGATCGGTCTTCTTGGAGTTGCCCTCGACGATGGCCACCTGCTCGGAAGAGCGTACGTCGGTCAGGGTCAGGGTCACATCCGCGGTCTTGCTGCGGAAGTTCAGGCCGCCGACCACCGCGCCGGCCTTGCCGCCGATCAGGCCGCCCAGCAGGCCGCCAATGGCGTTGCCGCTGGCATTGCTGTTCTGCGAGATCAGGTCCGGCACCAGCACGTAGTCGGCGGCGCGGATCTGGCCCTTGCCGATGTTGGAACGACCACGCAGCTGGCCTTCGCTGGCCAGCGCGCGCTCGGCCTGGGCCGCGGCCATGCCGACGCCACGGTCCACCAGCGTGAAGCACTTGGATTTGTTGACGAAGACCTTGATGAGCTTCGAAGGCGCCGGCAACTGCTGGCCGGTCCACCAGTTCACCACGTCTTCCGGCTCGATCACCGAGATGGAACCCAGCGGCTTGGTGCAGACCGGAATCTCGGCCTGGCCCTTCTTGCTCTGCTCCTGGGCCGAGGTGCGGCTGTTGGCGAAGCTGTCGCGCAGACCCGCCGACGCCGGGGCACTGACGGCCACCAGACCGGCACCCAGCAGCGCGCAGGCCAGCACATGGGCGAGCGAATTCGATTTGTTCATATGAGTCATCCAGCACTTCGCCGACGGCGAAGCACAATCCATGGGTTGAGAAAGGGTCTGGGACCTGAATCCTTTGGCGACGCCCCCCAGGCGTCGGCGCAGAGAATAGGGCATGGAAGGCCCCAACCACAACCGCAGCTGACTGGAAATGCTGATGCCGACACTCTTGGTCCGATCCGGCCACCTCAGCGCCGGGTAATCCCGACCCGCCTCACGTATCACATTGTGTCAGGTGGACAATGTTGTTTTCGGAACAGACAAGTGACCGCCGTGTAGTCGTTTCAACCGCCGCCTGGGGGTACCGTGTCGCGGCATAAAACGACAAAAGAATCCGCCCCCCATGAGTCCCCCTTCCCAACGCCGCCTCACGGCCCTCGGGCTGTCCGGCCTGCTCGCTGCCGCCCTCCCGCTTGCCGCCCAGGCCGCCGAACAATGTGGCCCGGACGCAATGCGCGACCACCCGCCGCAGATCAACTTCCGCGTCGACAACGACCTGTTCGGTGGCCGCCACCAGGACCAGGGGTACACCAACGGCGCGCAGCTGACCCTGGTCTCGCCGAACCTGGTCGACTACACCGACGACCCCTGCCTGCCGCGCATGGCGCGCTGGGTGAACCAGTACCTGGAAGGCCTGCACCCCGGCAGGTTCGAACAGCAGAACATGATCTTCAGTATCGGCCAGGGCATCTTCACCCCGACCGATCCGGCCCGCCGCGATCTGATCAAGGATGATCGCCCCTATGCCGGTGTGCTGATCGCCAGCTTCGGCTTCAACGCGCGCAGCGGCGACCGCCTGCAGACCACCCAGCTGACGCTGGGCGTAGTCGGCCCGTGGGCGCAGGGCAAGCAGGTGCAGGACGCGGTGCACAACATCCTCAATGACAAGAAGTTCGAGGGCTGGGACAACCAGCTGCACAACGAGCCGCTGTTCATGCTGACCCACGAGCGCATGCGCCGCTGGCCGGCCGATGCCAGCATCAATGCCGGCGGCTGGGGCTGGGATGCGATCAGCCACTACGGTGGTGCGATCGGCAACCTGGAAACCAAGGCCAATGCCGGTGGCGAAGTACGTTTCGGCTGGAAGCTGCCCGATGATTTCGGCAGCACGCCGTTGCGTCCGGCCGGTGAGAACACGGCGCCGACCCGTGGCGGTCGCCCCAATGGCTGGTCATGGCACATGTTCGTGACCACCGACGCGGCGTGGGTGATCCGCGACATCACTCTGGACGGCAACACGTTCCGCAGCAGCCACAGCGTGGACAAACGCCACGTGGTGGCACAGGGCGGCTACGGCATGGCGCTGATGTACGGCCGCTGGAAGTTCGCGGTGGCGCGCTACCACAGCACCCGCGAGTTCTACGGCCAGCGCGAAGCCCCGGTATTCGGCAGCTTCACCATCAGCCGCTCGCTGTAAGGTAGGTGCCGACCGTTGGTCGGCACACCGATTCCAACGAAAAAGGCCGGCTTTCGCCGGCCTTTTCCTTCACCACGCGGGTGCGTGGATCATTCCGATTCCCACCACATCCAGAAGCTGTCCCACAGGCGCTTGAAGAAGCCAGCCTGTTCGACGGCGGCCACAGCCACCAGCGGTGCCTCGGCGATGACCTTGCCATCCAGGGTGACCTTCACGGTACCGATCTGCTGGCCGGCGGTGAACGGTGCTTCCAGGGTCTTGGGCACGTCGATGCTCGGCTTCAGGTCGTTGTAGCGGCCGCGCGGCACGCTCACCAGCATCGGCTGGGCCACGCCCAGCTGCACCTTGTCGGTGGTGCCCTTCCAGACCTTGTGCTCGGCCACAGCCTTGCCCGGCTCATACAGGCGGTGGGTCTCGAAGAAGCGGAAGCCCCAGTTCAGCAGGGCCAGGCTGTCATCGGCACGCTGCTTTTCCGACGCACCGCCCAGCACCACGGCGATCAGGCGCTGGTCGCCACGCTGGGCCGAGCTCATCAGGCAGTAGCCGGCTTCGGAGGTGTGGCCGGTCTTGATGCCGTCCACGCTGCCATCGCGCCACAGCAGCAGGTTGCGGTTCGGCTGCTTGATGTTGCCGACCTGGAATTCCTTGATCTTGTTGTACGCGTAGGTTTCCGGGTAATCGCGCACCATCGCGCGGCCCAGCAGTGCCAGATCGTAGGCAGTGCTGTGGTGACCCTGCGCGGTCAGGCCGTGGGCGTTGACGAAGTGCGAGTCCTTCATCCCGATCTTGGCGGCGTAGCTGTTCATCAGCGACGCAAAGGCTTCTTCGCTGCCAGCCACGTGCTCGGCCAGGGCGATCGCGGCGTCATTGCCGGACTGGATCGCCATGCCCTTTTCCATGTCTTCCAGGCGTGCGGTCTGGTTGACCGGGAAGCCGCTGTAGCTGCCGTCGGTGCCGGCGCCACCTTCGCGCCAGGCGCGCTCGCTCATCATCACCTGGTCATCAGCACGGACCTTGCCGTTCTTGACCTCGGCGGCGATCACGTAGGACGTCATCACCTTGGTGATGCTGGCCGGGGCCAGCTGCTCGTGGACGTTCTCGCCAGCCAGCACCTGGCCGGTGGCGTAATCCATCAGGACCCAGGCTTTGGACACGCTCGGCGCCGGGGCCGGCGGAGTGGCAACGGTAGCCGGGGCAGCAGCGGCGGCGGCAGGCGCCGGCGTGGCCGGAGTCGGCAGCGGCGTCTGGGCGGAAGCCAGGCCGACCACCAGGGTGGCGGCCAGGGCGGTGGCGGCGGAACGGAAATTCATTGGACAGCAGGCTCCAGGGGACGGCCGGGAATGGAGGGTGGAACGTAGCGGCTATTGTAAGGCCGGGGCAGCATGGGCCGGCAGCACCGGCCCGGGTGGATCAATCCTTGACGATCTGCGGCGAACCCAGGCCCAGACCGGCGATGCGGCCGACAAGTTCCGCGGCACTGGCATGGTCGCTGGCGGGAACGCGCAGCCGGAACAGCGTACGGCCACCGGCGGCGATGTCGCTGATGGTCGCACCGACGATACCGGCGGCGTTGAGCTGGCCCATCGCACGGTTGGCGTTGTCGCGGTTTGAGAAGCTGGCGACCTGCACCATCACCGCGCCCACCACCTGCTGCGACAGGCTGGGGGAGGCCGGTGTGGTGCGGACCGGTGCCGGCGCAACGGCGCGCGGCGTGGTGCTGGCAACGACCGCCGGAGCCGGCGCGTATGCGGTGCTGCGCGCCGGCGGTGCACTCGGCGGCAGGCTGCTGACCGCCACGTCCGGCACGGTGCTGGCCACGCCCTGGGTGGTGGCCGGCTGGCCACGCGCCGGCATGCCCTCGGCCGGCAGACCCTTGACCAGGCGATCGATGTCGCTGTCGGCGGCAGCACGTGCGGTCGGTGCCGGGCGCGCACTGGCTACAGCGCTGGCGGCGGCCGCTTCCGCAGCACGTCGTTCACGGCGCGACGGCTTCTGCGCCATCAGGTTGCTTTCGCCCGGCTGCAGCGCACGCACTTCGACGTTGCCGGTGCCGCGCTGGGTGATGCCCAGGCGCACGGCGGCGGCATAACTGAGATCGACCACGCGGCCGTCGTGGAACGGGCCACGGTCATTGACGCGCACGATCACCGATTCGCCGTTGTCCAGATTGGTCACGCGGGCGAAGCTGGGCAGCGGCAGCGTCTTGTGCGCAGCAGTGAACTGGTACATGTCGTAGACCTCGCGGTTGGAGGTCAAGCGGCCGTGGAACTTGGCGCCGTAGTACGACGCAGTGCCGCGTTCGACATAGTTGCGGGTGTCGTCGAGCACCTTGTACGACTTGCCCAGCACCACGTACGGGGTCTTGTTGCCGATCGCCGAGCGCTCTTCCGCGGTCACTTCCGGTTCGGGGATGCAGGCCACGTTGGGAATGTAGTCCGGGGTGCTGTCGCGCACGCCCGGCTTGTACAGGCCACCGGCGGTGTAGTTGCCGCGGGTGCTCAGGTCTTCCTTGGCCGCCGCATACGGCGAGCCTTCCGGGCAATGTGCCGGGCGCGAACCACGGCCCTGCACCAGCGTGCCACTGGACTTGCCACCATGGCCGGCCGTGGCCGGCTTCTTCGGCGCGCTGCTGCAGGCAGCCAGCGCGAGGACGATCAAGCCTGGGACCAGCCATCTGATGTTCATGCCGGGGGCAGCTCCTGTCCGGCGATGGCCTGGGACAACTGGAACACGGCCATCGCGTACATCTTCGAGAGGTTGTAGCGGGTGATCGCGTAGTAGTTCTGGAAGCCCAGCCAGTACTGCTTGCCGGTGCTGCCTTCAAGCGTGATCGGGGTGGCGGTGGCACCCGGCTGCACCGCTGCGCTGGGCTGGTAGCCGCGCTGCGCCAGGTCGGCCATCGACCAGGTCGGCATCCATTCGGTCGGATTGAACTCCTCGCGGCCCGGCGCCAGCGTGGCCGGCACGGCCACCTGGCCACCTCGCACCCAGCCGCCCTTCTTCACGAAGTAGTTGGCGATGGACGAGAACACATCGTCGTAGCTGGTGAACAGGTCGCGGCGGCCATCACCGTTTCCGTCCATGGCGTAATCGAGATAGCTGGACGGCATGAACTGGCCCATGCCCATCGCGCCGGCATAGCTGCCCTTGAGCGTGGTGATGTCCAGGTTTTCTTCGCGGCCCAGCTCGAACAGCTTGGCCAGCTCATCGCGGAAGAACAGCTCGCGGCGCACTTCGCGTTCCAGCTTGGCCGGGTCGCCGCTACGCGGGTAATAGAACGCCAGCGTGTACAGCGCATCAAGCACGCGATGGCTGCCGGCATTCTTGCCGTAGCTGGTTTCCACGCCGATGATCGCCACGATCACTTCGGCCGGCACACCGGTGCGCTGCTGCACGCGATCCAGTTCGGCACGGTGCTGGGCCAGGAACGCGCGGCCGCCATCGATGCGTGCCTTGCTGATGAACATCGGCCGGTATTCGTTCCACGGTTTGACCCGTTCGGCCGGGCGCGACATCGCGGCGATGATCGGCTGGCGCACCTGCGCCTGGTCGAGCACGCTGCTGATCTGCTCCGGCTTCAGGCCATAGCGCTTGGCGGTATCAGCAATGAAGCGGGCCCGCGCGACGTCGAACGGTACCGGGGTCAGATCGACCGGCGGCGCGGTGGCAGCGGCGGCTTCGGGCGCGGCCTCGGCCGGGCCATGAGCCTTGGCGGCGGGTTGGCGCGGCGTACTGCTGGCCTGGGGCGAAGACGGTGGGGACTTCGGCTGGGTCGCGCAGGCGACCAGGCCGAGGGTGAGCATGCAGGCCAGAGTGCGTCGAATCATCGTCGCAGGTTAGCAGGTCATGGATGAATTAAAACCCCTAACACCATGAATCACAACGATTTGCCCGCGTTCAGCGGGAAATGTGAAGACGTCGTGATCACCCTTCCCCATTCAGATAGAGGTTGCCGGTTGCGTCCCCATCCCCGCAGACGCAACCGGCGACCGGATCCGGTCGGTACCTGCGCGGCTGCCGCTCCCCAGTGGCAGTTCCCCGCGCTCCCTGTACCCGTTGGATCAGTACTGCTTCCCGCCCGACGCCCCCTCGCGCTGCAACGATTGACGGCGCGCCGTGCCGAACGGGCCGCCATTGTGCAGGCCGATTACGACAAGTCCATTGATCAAGATCAACGCGCTGTAAAAGTGTGAACCAGCTAACGCTTTTTACGGACTTTGGTCAGCGGGCGTGCTGCCGTGCATCGTCGTGAGAACGCTTCCACAACGGGCGTTGCGCAGAGTCAGGAAGTTTCCAGCCAACGGCGCAGCCCCTCGTGGGTGGGGTGTGTTGCGGAAAGCAGAAGCCGCGGCTGGGCCGGTCGGGTTGGGTACGCGGGGGACGCCGTGAATCCGTCCCTGGAGGCTTGGCAGCCGCATCCATGCGGCTGACTGATCTGGCCCCCTGAAAACGGACGCCATGAAGCCGTTTCAGGCGGCAGCCCGGAGCTGCCGGGCGTAGTTGTTAGGCGAGTGGTAGCCCAGCGCCGAGTGTAGCCGGGCTGGATTGTAGAAGCCGT
>NZ_JBJNRH010000011.1:0-60995 GCF_045809185.1 Nocardiopsis yanglingensis
ATTGATTCTGGCAACGTATCGCTTGCTTTAAAACAATTAATAGTTGCTTGATCAAACGTCTGCAAGATGGACAATCATCCTTCCTGCAGGCGCCTTCACAAGATACCTGCGCATACTTTCAAAGATCCGGGGAGTGGCCTCAGCGCCGTTCCCGTGTGCTGCGAAGTTTCCTTCGTAGCGAGCCGCCCATTATGCCAGACTTTTTCAGTCCGTCAACACCTTCGTTCGATCATCTCGTTCGGCGGTGGTGGGCGCCCTGCTGTCGCTGGAGCCCCTTGGTGGCGACCCCTGCGACGGGGGAGGAGAAGTATGTCCCCATTCGCATCATTTGTGAAGGGGGTGTGGCGATTTTTTTCAACGGATGTTGCATCCGTTCATCCATCGCGCTGCGGTAGGAACCCACGAAGCGCAGCCAAGCGTGGGCTTGGCTCTACAAGAGCATAAGGAAGGGCCGGCTGCGCCGGCCCTTCCTTTGTCTCAGGCAGCGACCAGGCGCACGCGGGCGAAGGTGCGCTTGCCGACCTGCAGCAGGCCTTCGAAGCCCGGCTGCAGCACCTGCTGGCCGTCTTCCACCACTTCACCGTCCACCTTGACCGCGCGCTCCTTGAGCTTGCGGTTGGCTTCGGAGTTGCTCGGGGTCAGGCCGGCCGCGGTCAGCAGTGCGGCGATACGCAGGCCTTCGGCCGGGATCGCCACGTCCTGCAGCGGCAGCTGGGTGATGTCGCCCTGCCCGGTCACCGCCGCTTCCCAGCCGGCAATGGCCTGCTCGGCCGCCGCGGCGTCGTGGAAGCGGGTGGCCAGTTCACGCGCCAGGCGCAGCTTGACCACGCGCGGGTTCAGGCCGCCATTGGCCACCTGCTCGCGCAGCTGTACGGCTTCGGCCTGGCTGATGTCGAAGGACAGCAGCTCGATCCAGCGCCACATCAGGGTGTCGTCCACCTTCATGGTCTTGGTGACGATGTCGATGGCCGGCTCGCTGATACCAATGTAGTTGCCCAGCGACTTGGACATCTTGTTGACGCCGTCCAGGCCTTCCAGCAGCGGCATGGTCAGCACCACCTGCGGCTTCTGGCCGTGGTGTTCCTGCAGGCCACGGCCCATCAGCAGGTTGAACTTCTGGTCGGTACCGCCCAGTTCGACGTCGGCCTCCAGGGCCACCGAGTCGTAGCCCTGCACCAGCGGGTACAGGAACTCGTGGATGGCGATGGACTGCTGGGCAGCGTAACGCTTGGCGAAGTCGTCGCGCTCGAGCATGCGCGCCACGGTGTGCTGGCCGGCCAGGCGGATCATATCGGCCGCGCCCATCTTGCCGAACCACTCCGAGTTGAAGCGGACTTCGGTACGGCTGCGGTCCAGCACCTTGAACACCTGCTCCTCATAGGTACGGGCGTTGGCCAGCACGTCCTCGCGGCTGAGCGGCTTGCGGGTCAGGCTCTTGCCGGACGGGTCACCGATCATGCCGGTGAAGTCGCCGATCAGGAAAATGACCTGGTGGCCGAGGTCCTGGAACTGGCGCATCTTGTTCAGCAGCACCGTATGGCCCAGGTGCAGGTCCGGCGCGGTGGGGTCGAAGCCGGCCTTGATCCGCAGCGGGCGGCCTTCCTGCAGGCGCGCACGCAGATCCTCGAGCTTGAGGATCTCGTCGGCACCACGGCCGATCAGGGCAAGGGCTTCTTCAATCGAGGACACGTGACTACTCCCGGCAACGCCGATTCTTGTGTGGGGTGTTAAAGCAAAGTTAACCCGATTGGCTTCACAAAAGCCAATGGGCACAAGGGTTTGACGCGGTTTTCTCAGGTGTCTATGGTAACCGGCGATCAGGCCCGCGCTCCCGGGCTGCCAGGAAAAAACCGCCGATGCACAATTCCGAACAAGGGCGCGCACGCAAGCAGCGCTTCCAGGAACGCCTCCACGTCCTGCACGACAACGCCCTGCATCGGAAGCTCAGGCAACATCTTCCCGCCGCCTTCAATGAGCGCTGGACCCGCCGCCATTGGATGCACGCCAGCCTGTTCGCGACCATCGGCGCCCTGGTGGCGACCATCGTCCCGGGCTTCTCGCACACCATCGACGCCCCCTTCGCCGACAGCCATACCAGCCTGGCGCTGCCGTTGCCGCCGCTGACCATGGCCCGCCAGCAACAGGTGCCCGGTGACAGCTGGCAGGTGCTGCGGGTGCAGCGCGGCCAGACCCTGAGTGACCTGTTCGACAAGGCCGGCATTCCGGCCACCACCCTGCACCGGGTGCTGGACCATCCCGGCGCGCGCGAGGCACTGACCAAGCTGCGCCCGGGTGCCGAGATCGCCTTCGACATGCCGCTGTCCGGTGACCTGCGCAGCATCCGCTTCGACCGCGATGCCGACAACCGGGTGGAACTGAGCCTGGCTGGCGACGACATCAAGGAGAAGGTGACCAAACGCGAGACCTCCACGCGCACCGTGGTCACCAGCGGCGAGATCACCAGCTCGCTGTACGCCGCGGCCCGACGGGCCGGGCTGTCGCCGTCGGCGATCGCGACGATGACCGACGACATCTTCAAGTACGACATCGACTTCTCGAAGGACCTGCAGCCGGGCGACCGCTTCAGCGTAGTGATGGATGAAACCTGGCGCGAAGGCGAGAAGGTGGACACCAGCAAGATCCTGGCGGCGACCTTCACCACCGGTGGCAAGACCTATTCCGGCTTCCGCTTCGACCGCAACGGCAAGTCCGAGTACTACGACATCAACGGCCGTTCGCTGAAGAAGAGCTTCATCCGCATGCCGATCCCCTTCGCACGGCTGAGCTCGACCTTTGGCGCGCGCAAGCACCCGGTGCTGGGCAAGATGCGCATGCACAAGGGCGTGGACTACGCCGCGCGCACCGGCACCCCGATCATGGCCGCCGGCGATGCCCGCGTGCAGTTCGCCGGCGTGCAGCGCGGCTACGGCAACGTGGTGATCCTCGACCACGGCCGCGGCCACACCACCCTGTACGGGCACATGTCGCGCTTTGCGAACATCAAGACCGGCCAGCGCGTGGCGCAGGGCACGGTGATCGGCTATGTCGGCTCGACCGGCCTGGCGACCGGCCCGCACCTGCACTACGAATTCCGCGTCAACGGCGAGCATCGCAATCCGCTGACCGTGACCATGCCGCCGCCGGAGCCGCTGAAGGGCGCCGAGCTGGTCGCCTTCCGCTCGCAGACCGCACCGGCGATGGCCCGCATCCAGGGCATGGAGAAGCTGATCTACGCCGACGCCAGCCCGGCACCGACCAGCCGCGACGAGGCCGCCCCCGAGGTTGCCAGCGCCAAGGACAAGCAGGCAACCGGCCGCAAGCGCGGCTGAACCCCTGCGTTGACGAAGAAGGACGCGGCAGCCCAAGCTTGCCGCGTCCTTTTTTTATGCCTGCCATGAACACGACTGCCGACGCTGACGCCCCCCTGTACCTTGGCCTGATGTCGGGCACCAGCGCCGACGGCATCGATGCCGCACTGGTGCAGTTCCCCGCCGCCGGTGGCTGCCGCTTCGTGCACGGGCTGACCGCCCGCTGGGAGCCGGTGCTGCGTGCGCGGCTGGTGGCGCTGGGCGAAGGCGGACCGCTGGACTCGCTGGAGGAGCTGGGCGAGCTGGATGCACGGATCGCGATCAACTTCGCCGAAGCCGCCAATCAACTGCTGGCCGAGGCCGGCGTGGACCGCAGCCAGGTGCGCGCGATCGGCTCGCACGGCCAGACCGTGCGCCATCGCCCGCTGGCCAACCCCGCCTTCACCGTGCAGCTGGGCGATGGCAACCGCATTGCCGAGCTGACCGGGATCACCACGGTGTCCGACTTCCGCCGCCGCGACGTGGCGGCCGGGGGCCATGGCGCGCCGCTGATGCCGGCCTTCCACCTGGGCATGCTGGGCGCCGCCGATGAGGACCGCGCCGTGCTCAACCTGGGCGGCATCGCCAACCTGACCCTGATCCCGCGCGAAGGCGCGGTGCGTGGCTTCGATACCGGCCCCGCCAACGCGCTGATGGATGCCTGGTGCCAGCGCCACACCGGCCGCACCTTTGATGCCGACGGCGCGTACGCCGCCAGTGGCGCGGTGGACGAGAGCCTGCTGGCCGGCTGGCGTTCGGACCCGTGGTTCGCGCTGCCGCCGCCGAAGAGCACCGGCCGTGAGCAGTTCCACCTGGCCTGGGCCGAGGCCCACATGGGTGAAGGCCAATACGCTGCCGCCGATGTGCAGGCCACCCTGCTGGAGCTGACCGTGGCAACCGTGGCCGATGCGCTGCTGGCGCAGCAGCCGCAGACCCGGCGCCTGCTGGTCTGTGGCGGCGGGGTGCGCAACCGGCAGCTGATGAAGCGGCTGGCGGCGCGGCTGCCGGAGGTGCAGGTGGAGTCCAGCGCGGTGCATGGGCTGGACCCGGAGTACGTGGAGGCGATGGGCTTTGCGTGGCTGGCACAGCGGACGATGGACGGGCTGGCCGGCAACCTGCCGAGCGTGACCGGGGCGACGGGGCCGCGGATCCTGGGGGCGATCCACCTGGCGTGAGGTGGCGCCATCCACGCATGGCGTGGATCTACCGGGCAGCCGAGCGTGGGCTCGGCTCTACAGCCTTGCGGCGCGGCCGCTAATCGAAGCCCTGCCCTGCGGGCAGGGCCTGCAGGGCGGCGATGGCGTCGGAGAGCGCGTCCACCTCGGGATCACCGAAGCCGGAGCGGACCTCCAGTTCACTGCTGAACAGGCCCTGCTCCAGCAAGGCGGTGCAGGTCTGTTCGTGGGTCCAGCCGCGGGCGACCGCGACCCGTCGGATACGTTCCAGCAGCAGCGGGTCCAGGTCCCGCAGCACAACGTCGGCCATGCTCACTTCCCCGTTCGCAAGGCACCGCCCCCTCGGCGCGTCGGGGGCGATGATCCCGCAGACCGGGCGGGCAGGCAATCAGGTCGAGCTGGCGGCCTGGCGACGACGCTGCTGCAGGATCAGCAGCGCGCAGAGGATCACCACCGGGATCGCCACCAGCGCGGTACCGACGAAGAACAGCGCGTAGCCTTCCAGCAGCGTCCGGCCCTGTGCGAGCGTCTGTACCGACCACCCGGAGAGCCCCTTGAGCGCCTTGCCGGGCATCGCGTAGAACGAACTCAGCAGCGCGTACTGGGTTGCGGTGTATCCGATGCTGGTCAGGCTCGACATATAGGCGATCAGCGCCGTACCGGCGAAACCGCTGGCGAAGTTGTCGATTGCCATGGCCACGGCGAAGTGGGTCGTGTCCGGACCGGAATAGGCCAGCCAGGCAAACGCCAGATTGGAGGCCGGACCCAGCACGGCACCCACCATCAGCGCCGCCAGCACCCCCCAGCGAACCGAGACCAGGCCCGCCGCAGCAATGCCGACGAAGGTCGCGACCAGGCCCACCGAGCCACGCACAGCGCCAACGGTGTCCTCGTCCAGGCCGAGATCGACGTAGAACGGGTTGGCCATCGGCCCCATGACGAAGTCGGCCATGCGATAGACGCTGATGGCCACCAGAATCAGGATCGCGCCGCTGCGATGCTCGCGGACGAAGGCGATGAACGGCCCCGCCACGGCGTCGAACAATCCGCGCGGCGTCCACAGGGAGGTCGCCTGTGCCTGCACGGCAGCCACTTCCCGCGCGGGTTCACGGGCCATGACCACGGCCACGACGCCAAGCGCCATCAGCACGGCCATGATCTCGTAGGAAACCTGCCAGCCAACACGGGCCGCGATGATCAGGATCAGCGCATCGGTGACCAGCAATGCAGTGCGGTAGCCCAGTGCCGAGGATGAGGTCAGCAGTCCAAGCTGCTCGCTGTTGTCAGCACTTTCAATGCGCCAAGCATCGATGACGATGTCCTGGGTGGCCGAAGCAAACGCGACGATCACGGCCATCACGCCGAACACGACGATGTGCTGCCAGGCGATACCCAGGAACTGGATCTGGCCCCCCTTGGGCTGGACCAGCGCCATGCCGACCAGGCCCACCACCACGACCAGCTGCGACAGCAGCATCCAGCCGCGGCGGCGACCAAAGCGACCGAACAGAGGCACGTCGGTCTTATCGACGATCGGCGCCCACAGGAACTTCATGGTGTAGGCCAGCCCGACCCATGACAGGAAACCGATCGTGCTCAGCTCGATGCCTTCCTTGCGCATCCAGAAGCCGAGCGTGTTGCCCACCAGATAGATCGGCAGGCCGGAACTGAAGCCGAGCAGCAGCATCGCCAGCACCTTGCGCTGGCTCAGGTTGGACACCACCTGCTGCCATGGCCGGCGCGGCTTGGCAGCCTCGGTCACAGGTCGTAGTCCACGATGAACGGCGCGTGGTCGGAGAAGCGCTCGTCGCGGTAGATCGAGCAGCTGCGCAGGCGGTCACGCAGGCCCGGGGTGATGAACTGGTAATCGATGCGCCAACCGACGTTGTTGGCGCGGGCGGCGCCGCGGTTGCTCCACCAGGTGTAGTCCTCGCCGGTGGGGTTGAGCAGGCGGTAGGCATCGGCCCAGCCGCGGCCAGCGGCGACATCGGTGGCCTGGCCGTGGTCGGCGCACAGGGCGTTGAGCCAGTCGCGCTCTTCCGGCAGGCAGCCGGAGTTCTTCTGGTTGGACTTCCAGTTCTTGATGTCCAGCGCCGAACGCACGATGTTCCAGTCGCCGCACAGCACGTAGTCGCGGCCGCTGCGCGCCCACTCCTCGAGGATCGGCCGCAGCCATTCCATCACTTCGAACTTGAAGCCCTGGCGCAGGTCCCCCGAGCTGCCGGACGGGATATAGAAGGAGACCACGCTGAGGTTGCCGTAGCGCGCCTCGATGTAGCGGCCTTCGTCGTCGAACGGGGCCCAGCCCAGCGAGGTGATGACCTGGTCCGGCTCGCGCTTGCTGTAGATCGCCACGCCGCTGTAGCCCTTCTTGGTGATGGCGTCGCGGTAGAAGCAGTGGTGGCCGTCCGGGCGGAACATCGGGTCGGTCAGCTGGTCTTCCTGGGCCTTGGTTTCCTGGATGCACAGGACGTCGGCGTCCTGGGACCGGAACCAGTCGAGGAAGCCCTTGGTCGCGGCGGAACGGATGCCATTGGCGTTGAAACTGATGATGCGCATGCGGGGGACCTACGGCGGGAAACCGGGCAAGCATACCGGTTGCCCGCGGGGCTGCGCAGTCCGCCAGGCCGGGCCGCGACACCCTTCACACGGGCCCGGACGAGCGCGAAACGCCCAGCTGGATTAGGATTTGTGCTCCAAATGAAGATGAATCGAGTTTTGATGAGCGACCACCGCCACCGTTTCCTGCAGCTGGCCCTGACCGCCGACGCCCTGCGCTTCGGCCAGTTCACCCTCAAGTCCGGCCGGCTGAGCCCCTATTTCTTCAACGCCGGTCGTTTCGACTCCGGTTCGCTGCTGTCGCAGCTCGGCGCCTGCTACGCCGATGCCATCGATGCCACCGGGATCAAGTACGACGTGGTGTTCGGCCCGGCCTACAAGGGCATTCCGCTGGCCACCGCGATGGCCTGCGAGCTGGCCCAGCGTGGCCGCGACCTGCCGCTGTCGTTCAACCGCAAGGAAGCCAAGGACCACGGTGAAGGCGGCCAGCTGATCGGCGCCGACATGAACGGCAAGCGCGTGCTGATCGTCGACGACGTGATCACCGCCGGTACCGCGATCCGCGAAGCGCTGGGCATCATCCGCGCCGCCGGTGGCACCCCGGCCGGCATCGTGGTGGCACTGGACCGCCAGGAGATCGCTTCGGAAACCGATCGCCGTTCGGCGGCGCAGTCGGTGGCCGAGGAAGCCGGCATTCCGGTGATCGCCGTAGCATCGCTGGCCGATCTGCTTGATTTCGCCTCCGGCAACCCGGAACTTGTGGGTTACCGGCAGCCGCTGGAAGCCTACCGGGCCCAATACGGCGTCCGTTCGATCCGCTGACCGACCCAGGGGAAAGGTCATGTCCCGAGTTCCTGCTGTGCTCTTTGCCGGCCTGCTGCTGGCCGTACCGTTCACCGTGCCGGCGCAGCCGCGGGGCGGCGACAAGACGGAAAAGAAGCTGTACTGCTGGAACGAGGGCAAGGAGCGGATCTGCAGTGATTCGCTGCCGGCCGATGCGGTCAACCATGCCCGCGAGGAGTTCAACGCGAAGAGTGGCCTGCGCAATGCGCAGGTCCAGCGCGCGTTGACCGACGAAGAGCGCGCCGCCGCCAGCACGGTGGCCGCGCAGCAGCAGCTGGATCTGATGGCCGAACAGACCCGCCAGCGCACCGAGCAGGCGATGCTGGCCACCTATGGCAGCGAGGACGACCTGCGCCGGGTGTTCGCCGAACGCCAGGAAGTGCTGGACAACAACCTGAAGACCGCCGAGTACAACGTCACCAGCCTGCGCGAGTCGCTGGTGGCGCTGCTGTCGGCCGCCGGTGACCGTGAACTGGCCGGTGCCAAGGTGGCCGACAAGCAGGCCGAGGCGATCCGCCAGCGGCACGTGCAGCTGCAGTCGCAGCAGCGCCTGCAGGCCGGGTTCCTGCAGCAGCAGCAGGCGCTGAAGGCCGAAATCGACAGCACCCTGCAGCGCTATCGCGAGCTGAAGGGCGTGGCGCCGGCTGCCCCGGCAGGCTGACGACGCTCCTGCCGCCGGGCATGGCCCGGCGCTACCCGTGGCCTGGTTACGGCTTGGCCCACGGAATTTATGCACTCTTTACGCGTCGGCCCGGTCCGGCGCGTAGTGCGTTTATGGGGGGCAGGACGACGATGACGGCCTGAGGTGGAGGGGTTCCACCAGGACGCTATTGCAATGTCCCCCTGGCTGTCGTTGTTGTGTGGCGTTCTGGTGCTGGTCGCCGCCGCCTATCTTCTTTATGTCGTGCTGCGGCCCGAGTCGTTCTGAACGGAGCCTGCCATGACTGAGATGCTTGTGATTATTGCCGCCAGCCTGCTGCTGGCGTGGCCGCTGGGCCTGTACCTGGCCCGCGTGATGCGTGGCACGCCGATGAAGGTCGACGTGCTGTTCCACTGGATCGAGAAGCCGCTGTACAGGGTGTTCGGCGTCGATCCGTCGCGCTCGATGTCCTGGCGCGGCTACGTGCTGGCCTTCGTCCTGAGCAACGTGGTGGTTGCGGTACTGACCCAGGCGGTGTTCATGACCCAGGCCTGGCTGCCGCTGAATCCGGACCAGATCCCGAACATGCGCTGGGACACCGCGCTGCACACGATGATCTCGTTCCTGACCAACACCAACCAGCAGCACTATTCGGGCCAGGCGCAGCTGTCCTACCTCTCGCAGATGACCGGCATCACCGGCCTGCAGGTGGTGACGCCGATGATGGGCCTGGCGCTGGCGGTGGCGACGCTGCGCGCGTTGTTCTCGCGTGCGCCGCAGGCTGCGGCGGCCACCGGCAGCGGCGATGACCGCCAGGTGGCGGTAGGCAACTACTATGTGGACGTGGTGCGCCTGTGCGTGCGCTTCCTGCTGCCGCTGTGCCTGGTATGGACCCTGCTGCTGACCAGCCAGGGCGTGCCGTCGACGATGGCCGGTGGCCCTCAGGCCACGCCGATCGACGCCAGCGCCGGCATGGCCGAACAGAAGCTGCCGTTGGGCCCGGTCGCGGCAATGGTCGCGGCCAAGCAGCTGGGAGCCAACGGTGGCGGATGGTACGGCCCGAACAGCAGCTTCCCACTGGAGAACCCGACGCCGGTTTCGAATGCGTTGGAAATCCTTGGCATCCTGCTGGTGCCGATGGCGGTGATCTTCATGATCGGCGCGTTCACCGGCCGGCGTCGTTTCGGCGCCCTGGTGTTCAGTTGCATGCTGGGCATGTCGCTGCTGTCCACCGGCGCGATGATGTGGAGCGAAGGGCATAGCGCCAGCGCCGCCACCCCGCTGCTGATGGAAGGCAAGGAAGTGCGCTTCGGCGCCGACGGCACCGCGCTGTGGGCGGCGGTGACCACCCAGGTCTCCAACGGTTCGGTCAACGGCATGCATGACTCGCTGGCGCCGCTGAGCGGTGGCATCGCGATGGTCAACATGCTGGTCAGCGCGATCTGGGGCGGTATCGGCTGTGGCCTGCAGCAGTTCATCGTCTATCTGCTGCTGGGCGTGTTCCTGGCCGGGTTGATGACTGGGCGTACGCCGGAACTGTTCGGCCGCAAGCTGGAGACGCCACAGGTGCGCCTGCTGGCCCTGCTGGTGCTGCTGCAACCGATCACCCTGCTGGTGTTCACTGCGATCACCCTGGCCGTACCCGGCCTGGCGGGCACCTCCAACCCCGGCTTCCATGGCATCAGCCAGGTCTTCTACGAGTACGTCTCGGCCTACGCCAACAACGGCTCGGGCTTCGAAGGGCTGGGCGACGCCACGCTGTGGTGGAACCTGAGCTGCTCGCTGGTGCTGCTGCTGGGCCGCTTCCCGCTGCTGATCATTCCGCTGGTGGTGGCCGCACAGCTGGCCGCCAAACGCCAGGCGCCGGAATCTGCCGGCAGCCTGCAGATCGAAACCCCGACCTTCGCCCTGACCCTGGTCTCGGTGATCGTCATCCTGACCGTGCTGCAGTTCATGCCGGCGCTGGTACTCGGCCCGATCGCCGACCACCTGAGCCTGGGACTGCACTAAGGACACCCTGATGAGTACCCAAGCAAGTTCAACCCGTAGTACCCATGCAGCGCGCCCTGCCCTGCTCGATGGCGCCGGCCTGCGCCGTGCGCTGGTCGAAGCGGTGCGCAAGCTGTCGCCGATGCACCTGGTACGCAGCCCGGTGATGGCGGTGGTGATGGCCGGCACGATCGTCGCCGCGATCGTCACCCTGACCGGCAATGCGCCGCTGGGCTTCGGCCTGGCGGTGACCGCGATCCTGCTGGTGACCGTGCTGTTCGGCAACTTCGCCGAAGCCGTGGCCGAAGCACGTGGCCGTGGCCAGGCCGCGTCGCTGCGGCGTGCCCGCCAGGACCTGGTGGCACGCCGGCTGGCGGCGCCGCAGCCGGGCGCCGCAGAAGCCCAGGTGCCGGCCGCCGAACTGCGCCCGGGCGACCATGTGATCGTCAGTGCCGGTGAGCTGGTGCCGGCCGATGGCGAGATCGTGCAGGGCCTGGCCACCATCAACGAAGCGGCGGTGACCGGCGAATCGGCACCGGTGCTGCGCGAGGCCGGTACCGACCGTTCCGGTGTGATCGGTGGCACCAAGGTGCTGTCCGACCAGATCATCGTGCGGGTGACTGCCGAGCCGGGCCACAGCTTCCTGGACCGCATGATCGCGCTGGTGGAAGGCGCCAACCGCCAGAAGACCCCGAACGAGATCGCGCTGACCCTGCTGCTGGCGGCGATGACGCTGACCTTCCTGGTGGTGGTGGCCACGTTGCCGGCGATCGGTGCGGCGGTGGGCGTCAAGGTCGACCCGCTGTTGCTGATCGCGCTGCTGGTGTGCCTGATCCCGACCACCATCGGCGGGCTGCTGCCGGCCATCGGCATCGCTGGCATGAACCGTGCGCTGGCCGCCAATGTGCTGGCCAAGTCGGGCAAGGCGGTGGAAGTGGCCGGCGACGTCGACGTGCTGCTGCTGGACAAGACCGGCACCATCACCTACGGCGACCGCCAGGCCAGCCACTTCCATCCGCTGGCCGGCATCGACGCCAGCCAGCTGCGCGAGGCGGCACTGCTGTCCTCGCTGGCCGACCCGACCCCGGAAGGCAAGTCGATCGTGCGCCTGGCGCGCGAACAGGGCTGCGCCACCGCCGAGCCGGACCATGCCGACTATCTGGCCTTCAGTGCACAGACCCGCATGTCCGGCGTGGATCTGGAACATGGGCGGCAGATCCGCAAGGGCGCCGCCGATGCGATCCGTGCCCACGTGCAGGCGCTGGGCGGCAGCGTGCCGGCTGAACTGGCCGGACGCGTGGAGCAAGTGGCGCGTAACGGTGCCACCCCGCTGGTGGTGGCCGAAGGTCGCCACGTGCTGGGCGTGATCGAGCTGTCGGACGTGGTCAAGCACGGCATGCGCGAGAAGTTCGCGCAGCTGCGGGCGATGGGCATCCGCACGGTGATGATCACCGGCGACAATCCGCTGACCGCCGCCGCCATCGCCGCCGAAGCCGGCGTCGACGACTACATCGCCGAGGCGCGCCCGGAAGACAAGCTGGCACGCATCCGCCAGGAACAGGCCGGTGGCCGCCTGGTGGCGATGGTCGGCGATGGCACCAACGACGCACCGGCGCTCGCCCAGGCCGACATCGGCCTGGCGATGAACTCCGGCACGCAGGCGGCGAAGGAGGCCGGCAACATGGTCGACCTGGATTCGGACCCGGCCAAGCTGCTGGCGGTGGTGGAAGTAGGCAAGCAGCAGCTGATCACCCGCGGCGCGCTGACCACCTTCTCGCTGGCCAACGACGTCTCCAAGTACTTCGCGATCCTGCCGGCACTGTTCGCCGCTGCCGTGCCGACCATGGCCGCATTGAACGTGATGCAGCTGTCGAGCCCGCGCAATGCGGTGCTGGCGGCGCTGATCTTCAACGCCCTGGTGATTCCCGCCCTGATCCCGCTCGCCCTGCGTGGCGTGCGCTTCCGCCCGGCCACCGCAACGGCGCTGCTGCGCCGGAACATGCTGGTGTACGGCCTGGGTGGCGTGCTGCTGCCGTTCGCGGCGATCAAGGCGATCGACCTTCTTCTTGTCCTGGTATTCGGCGCATGAACCGTACTGCTTCCACTTCATCTTCCCTTCCGCGCGAACAGAAGGCCGAGGCCCGCGTGGCCAGCCTGCAGGATGGCGCCAGCTGGCGCCCGGCGATCGGCCTGGGCCTGGCCACACTGCTGCTGGCTGGCGCGGTCTACGCCGGCATCGCCACCGGTTTTGCCGGCCTGGCGTACCCGACCCAGGCCGAGGGCAGCCTGCTGCGCGATGGCAACGGCCAGGTTCGCGGCTCGGCGTGGCTGTCGCAGCCGTTCACCGGTGACGGCTACTTCCAGGCGCGTCCGTCAGCGGCCAACTACGACCCGATGGCCGCGGCCGGTTCCAACATGGCGCGCAGCAACCCGGCGTTGGCCGAACGTGTTGCCGCCAGCACGGCTGCGGTGGCCGCGCGCGAAGGTGTCGCCCCGGCACAGGTACCGGCGGACCTGGTCACCCAGTCCGCCGGCGGCCTGGATCCGCAGCTGTCGCCGGCGGCGGCGCAGCTGCAGGTGGCACGCGTGGCACGTGCCCGTGGCCTGCCGGTGGAGCGCGTGCAGGCCCTGGTGCAGGCGCACACCGAAGGTCGCCAGTGGGGCCTGTTCGGGCAGCCACGGGTGAACGTGGTGACGCTGAACTTCGCACTGGACCACGCGGCCAAGGCGCCGTGATGCCGGCCTGCATCGGCTGCGCGCACAATGGCGGCCATGACAGCGGCCCCCATGACTGATGCACGAACCCGCCAGGCCGACGCCCTGGTCGAAGGCCTGCAACGCGAAGCCGGCGGCAAGCTGACCGTGTTCCTCGGTGCGGCGCCGGGCGTGGGCAAGACCTACACCATGCTCACCCGCGCGCAGGAACAGCTACGCCGCGGCGTTGACCTGGTGGTGGGGCTGGTGGAAACCCATGGCCGCGCCGATACCCAGGCACTACTGGAGGGCCTGCCCCAGCTGCCGCTGAAGGCAGTGGCCTACCACGGCCACACCCTGCAGGAGATGGACCTGGATGCCGTGCTGGCACGGCATCCGGCGCTGGTGCTGGTAGACGAACTGGCCCATCGCAATGCGCCCGGCAGCCGCCATGAGCGGCGCTGGCAGGATGTGATGGAACTGCTGGATGCCGGCATCGACGTCTGGACCACGGTCAACATCCAGCATCTGGAAAGCCTCAACGATGTGGTGATGCGCATCACCGGCGTGCGCGTCAGCGAGACCGTGCCGGACGGTGTGCTCGACCGACTGCACGACATCGTGCTGGTCGACCTGCCGCCACGCGAACTGATCGCGCGCCTGCAGCAGGGCAAGGTCTATGTGCCCGAACAGGCCGCGCAGGCCCTGCAGGCATTCTTCTCGCCGGCCAACCTGACCGCGTTGCGCGAACTGGCGATGCAGGAAGCGGCCGACCGCGTCGACAGCAGCCTGCGCGAAGCACGCGCCGCGCGTGGCGAGAGCAACCTGCCGCTGCGTCGCGGCGTGCTGGTGGCCATTGATGGCGGCGGTCAGAGTGAATACCTGGTGCGCGTGGCGCGTCGCATCGCCGAACGCCGCGATGCACCGTGGACGGTGGTGACCGTGCAGGGCCGACGCCAGGACGAGGCGACCCGGCGCGAGATCGATGCGGCCTTCGCGCTGGCACGGCGCCTGGGCGGCGACGCCGAACTGCTGCACGGATCGAGCATCGCCGATGCCCTGCTCGACCATGCCGCACACAACGGCGTGTCGACCCTGGTGCTGGGCCGGACCCGCGAACGTCCGCTGGCGCGGATGTTCAACCGCACCCTGACCCAGCAGCTGATCCAGCGCGGCGCGCACTACGAGATCACCATCATCAGCACCCCGCAGGCGCGGGCGCGCTCGCGCCGCGAGGGTCTGCTGCCACCGATGCGCGGCATCAGCTACGAACCGGCGCAGGCACTGATCGCTACCGCGCTGGCCTGTGCGGTGGCATGGCTGGCCGAACGCTGGGTGGGCATGGCCGACCTGTCGATGGTGTTCATCGTTGCGGTGGTGCTGGTGGCTGCGCGCACGCGCGCCAGCGTGGCGGTGATGGCGGCGATCCTGTGCTTCCTCGCCTACAACTTCCTGTTCATCGCGCCGCGCTTCACCTTCGCCATCGGTGCACGCCAGGGCGTGATCACCGTGTTCCTGTTCCTGGCCGCGGCACTGGTGGCCGGGCGCCTGGCCTCGCGCCTGCGCATGCAGGTGATCGCGCTGCGTGCGGCCAACCGCCATGCACGTGCGCGCCAGCAGCTGGGCCGTCAGCTGGCCAGTGCCGCCGGCAACGGCGAGGTGGCACAGGCGGGTCGACACGCACTGGAACAGGCCATGGACGTGCCGGCGTGGCTGCGGATCGGCGCCGATACCGCAACCGGAGGCCGCAGCCAGCCCGGCGACACCGACCTGGCCGCCGCCGACTGGGCGCTGCGCCATGGCCAGCCCAGTGGCCGCTTCACCGATACCCTGGCCGGTGCGCAGTGGTGGTTCCTGCCGCTGCTGGATGGCGAAGACCGCGCGATCGGCGTGGCCGGCCTGTACCTGCCTGGCGCACAGGCACGCCTGCTGCCCGAACAACGGCAGCTGGCCGAAGCAATGGTCGACGACATCGCGCAGGCCGCGCTGCGCACGCGGCTGGTGGCCGAACTGGAACAGGCCCACGTCAGCAACGAGACCGAGCGATTGCGCTCGGCCCTGCTCTCTTCGGTGTCGCACGACCTGCGCTCGCCGCTGGCGGCGATGATCGGCTCGGCCGACAGCCTGGCCAGCTATGGTGCGGCAATGGATACGGCCGATCGCCGTGCCCTGCTGGACACCATCCTGGTCGAGGGCGAACGGCTGGACCGCTACATCCAGAACCTGCTGGACATGACCCGCCTCGGCCACGAAGGATTGAAGATCAACCGTGACTGGATCGGCGTGGACGAACTGATCGGCTCGGCAGCGCGGCGCCTGCAGCGCTACCAGCCCAAGGTCCGGCTGGAGCTGGATATTCCGGCCACGCTGGCACCGATCTGGGTACACCCGGCACTGGTCGAACAGGCGGTGTTCAACGTGATGGAGAACGCGGCCAAGTTCTCGCCGCCCGACGCCGCCGTGCAGGTACAGGCGCGCGACCTGGACGGCCAGCTGCGCATCGACGTGATCGATGCCGGCCCCGGCATTCCCGACGACGAGCGCGCGCGCATCTTCGACATGTTCTACAGCGTCGAACGCGGTGACCGTGGCCGCCACGGCACCGGCTTGGGCCTGACCATCTGCCAGGGCATGATCGGCGCACATGGCGGCAGCGTGCAGGCGCTGCCCGGACGCGATGGTCGCGGTACCCTGATCCGCATCACCCTGCCCCTGCTCAAGCCAGCCTCCCACGATGAGCCCGACCCCGATTGACGCCAGCGTGCCGGCCGCGCGCGTGCTGGTGATCGATGATGAAACCCAGATCCGCCGGTTCCTGGACATCAGCCTGCGCGCGCAGGGCTACCAGGTACGGCAGGCCGCCACCGGTCAGGAAGGCCTGCAACTGGCCGCCAGCGAGGACATGGATCTGGTGATCCTGGATATCGGCCTGCCGGACATGGAAGGCCACGAGGTGCTGGAACAGCTGCGGCAGTGGAGCCAGGTGCCGGTGATCATGCTGACCGTGCGCGCCGGCGAAGCCGAGAAGGTGCGCGCGCTGGATACCGGTGCCAACGACTACGTGACCAAGCCGTTCGGCACGCAGGAGCTGATGGCGCGGGTGCGGGCGCTGCTGCGCACGCGCAGCGTGCCCAGCGACGGCACACCGCCGGTGTTCGACGATGGCCATCTGCATGTGGACCTGGTGCGACGCGAGGTCGCCCTCGATGGCGAGCCGGTGGCATTGACCCGCAAGGAATACGCGTTGCTGTCGCTGCTGCTGCGCAACGCGGGACGGGTGGTGACCCAGCCGCAGATCCTGCAGGAGATCTGGGGGCCGACCCACCAGCACGACACCCACTACCTGCGCATCCTGGTCGGCAAGCTGCGGCACAAGCTGGGCGATTCAGCGCTGGATTCGCGCTACCTGTTCACCGAACCGGGCGTGGGTTTGCGGTTCAAGGGGTGAGGGTGTGCCGACCAACAGTCGGCACCCACCAAAGCGAAGCCGGAAGAGCATCCACGCATGGCGTGGATCTACCGTGTCGACCAAGGTCGACACCTACCAAGAGCAGGCAAGGCGTGCCGACCAACGGTCGGCACCCACCAAGATCGATCAGAACCCCAGCGGGGTGTCGCCCAGCACCGGTTGCAGCTGGCTGCGGAACAGCGCCTGGATGCGTTCCAGTGCGGCCTCGTCGTTGCCTTCGAAGCGCAGCACCAGCACCGGCGTGGTATTGGAAGCACGCACCAGGCCCCAGCCATCGGGGAAGTCCACACGCAAGCCGTCGATGGTCGACAGGCGGCCGCCCACATACGGGTTGTCCGGCGACTGCGCCGCCGCCACCAGCATCGCCACCAGCGCATGCGGCGTCCCGTCGGCCACCGGTACCTTCAGTTCCGGCGTGGCCACCATCTCCGGCAGTTCGCCCAGCACCTCGTCCGGGGTCTCCTCGCGCTGGGCCAGGATCTCCAGCAGGCGCGCAGCCGCATACAGGCCATCGTCGAAACCGAACCAGCGCTCCTTGAAGAAGAAGTGGCCGCTCATCTCGCCAGCCAGCTCGGCGTCGGTCTCGCGCATCTTCGCCTTCATCAGCGAATGCCCGGTCTTCCACATCAGCGGGCTGCCGCCATTGCGCAGCACGTGGTCGGACAGCTTGCCGGTGCACTTCACGTCGTAGATCACCATCGCGCCGGGGTTGCGCATCAGCACATCGGCGGCGAACAGCATCAGCAGGCGGTCGGCATAGATGATCCTGCCTTCGCCGGTGACCACGCCCAGTCGATCGCCATCGCCATCGAAGGCGACGCCGAGGTCGGCGCCGAAGCGCTTGACCGTCTGCACCAGGTCTTCCAGGTTGGCCGGTTCGCTCGGGTCGGGATGATGATTGGGGAAGGTACCGTCAACATCGCAGTACAGCGGAATGACTTCAGCACCGATCGCTTCCAGCAGCTGCGGTGCAAGCGCGCCGGCGATGCCATTGCCCGCATCGGCCACCACCTTCAACGGGCGGTCCAGCTGCACGTCGTCGGCAATGCGCTGGATGTAGTCGGCACTGACATCGCGCTGCTGGTAATCGCCCGGTTCGGCCGCCTGCACCAGCCGGCCCTCGACGATGCGCTGGTAGAGATCGGTGATCGCATCGCCGGACAGCGTTTCACCGCCGATGACCACCTTGAAGCCGTTGTACTCGGGCGGGTTATGACTGCCGGTGACCGCCACGCAGGTGCCGGTACGCAGATGGAAGGCGGCGTAGTACACCAGCGGGGTCGGCGCCAGGCCGATGTCGATCACCGCGCAACCGGCGCGACGCAGGCCCTCGGCCAGGCCTGCAGCCAACTCCGGTCCGGACAGGCGGCCATCGCGACCGATCACCACCTCGCGCAGCCCCTGCTCCAACGCCACGGTGCCGATGGCCTGGCCGATCAGCGCCGCCGTCTTCGGCGTCAGTTGGCTGCCAACCACGCCGCGGATGTCGTAGGCGCGGAAGATGCCGGCCGCCAGTTCCTCGGCCGGAACGGGCGGCGGAGGCGGCGGTGCACTTTCAGTTGTGCTGGCCTCGGCCACCGGCGGCGGCGCCATCTGCAGGCTCTCGCTCAGGGTCGGGCCATGATCCGCTTCCGCCACGGCCGCACGGCGCGGCAGCGGCAACGTCTTCGGCAGGCGGCCGCGACCGACAACCAGCAGCACGGCGATGAACGCCAGCAGCAGCGCGACGATGGCGCTGGCCAGCGAACCCAGGCCCAGCGGACCGGGTTCGACATTGGGTACGGCGGCGACCAGCCGCAGCGGTGTACCGGTGACCGGCCGTGCCAGTGCCTCGGCGCTTTCCGCCAGGCTGGAATCGCCCTGGGCGACGAGGTCGTGCGCGCCCTGGCGCAATCCGAGGAAACCCGTCGACGGCGCGCTGACCTGATCCAGCGGTGAGGTCAGCCGCAGCAACGGCTGGCGCACATACAGCACCGCCGGGCCGAGACTGCCCAGTTGCACCGGCGCTGCCAGGCCCAGGCGATTGCCACCGCCATCGCGGACCACGCGCAGGCTGGGCTTGCCTTCGGCCAATGCCGCTTCCAGCAGCGCCAATCGCGCATAGCCAAAGGCGGCCGGGTCGGCGTAGGCGTTGGCCAGATCGGCGGTCAGCACGTCAGCCTGCTCCACGCCGGTCCAGCTCTCGCGCACGGCCAGCGCCGCTGCCGCGGCATCACCGGCCTGCAACGCCTGCTGCACGCGTTCGTTCTTCAGCTGCTGCTGCAGCTGCTTCAGCTGGCCGGCGGCCGCCTCCTGCAGGCCCTGCACCGCCTGGTCACGTGCTTCTTCCAGCGCCTGGCCGTTGGCCTCCTGGCGCCATTGCTGCACCGCGCTCCATCCGAACCAGCCAGCCAGCAGGACCAGCAGCACCCCCAATAGTGGCGCGCTGCGTCCCAACGACCGTCCCCGCTGTCCTTCCCCGATGCCGCTCATCGATGTCCCCCGTCAACGCACCCCGGTATGGCCGAATCCACCCGTTCCCCGCACGCTGTCGGTGAAAGTATCCACCACCTGCAGGCTGACGCGGGCAATCGGCACCACCACCAGCTGCGCGATGCGATCACCCGGCTCGATGGTGAAGGCCTCGCGGCCACGGTTCCAGACGCTGATCAGCAGCGGGCCCTGGTAGTCGGCGTCGATCAGACCGGTGCCATTGCCGAGCACGATGCCATGGCGATGGCCCAGCCCCGAGCGCGGCAGGATCACCGCGCACAGGTTCGGGTCGGCAATGTGGATGGCCAGGCCGCTGGGCACCAGCGCGGTGTCGCCCGGCTGCAGGGTCAGCGCGGTATCCAGCGCCGCGCGCAGGTCCATGCCGGCGCTGGCTTCGGTGGCGTAGGCCGGCAGCGGCCAGCTGTCGCCGAAGCGCGGATCGAGCAGCTTGACCTGCAGCGGTTGGGAAGTGAAAGCCTGGGTCATGCCTGGAGTCTCCGCGCGATCAGCGCCAGCAGTTGTTCGGCCAGCTCACGCTTGGAGGTGGCCGGGAATACCTGTTCACCGTCCTGCCAGAAGGCCGTGGCGGCATTGTTGTCGCTCTCGAAACCGCCGCCGCTGATGCCGACCTGGTTGGCGATCACCAGGTCCAGGCGCTTGTCGACCAGCTTGCCACGTGCATATTTCTCCACGTCGTGGGTTTCGGCGGCAAAGCCGACCACCAGCTTCAGTGACTGCGTCTGCGCGGCAACTTCGGCAAGGATGTCCGGCGTGCGCACCAGCTCGATCACCAGCGACTGGCTCTCGGCGGTCTTCTTCAGCTTCTGCGGCGCCACCTGGCGTGGCGTGTAGTCGGACACCGCTGCGGCACCGATATAGATGTCGGCCGGCAGCGACTTCAGCACGGCATCGCGCATCTGCGCGGCCGAGCGCACGTCCACACGCTGCACGCCGGGTGGCGTCGGCAGCTGTACGGGGCCGCTGACCAGCACCACCTGGGCGCCCATCGTCGCGGCGGCCGCGGCCAGGGCAAAGCCCATCTTGCCGCTGCTGCGGTTGCCGACGTAGCGCACCGGATCGATGTCTTCATAGGTCGGACCGGCGCTGATCAGCAGGCGCAGGCCCTGCAGCGCGCGGGTTTCCGGCGCGGCAACGGTCGCGGCGCTGCTGCCATTGGCGGCCAGCGCGGCCACGATGTCGCCGGGCTCGGCCAGACGACCCGGACCGGACTCGCCTTCGGCCAGCGGACCGTCGACCGGGCCGATCACCTGCGCGCCGCGCTGGCGCAGCAGGGCGATGTTGGCCTGGGTGGCCGGATGCAGCCACATGCGGTGGTTCATCGCCGGGCAGATCGTCAACGGCGCAGTGCTGGCCAGGCACAATGTGCTGACCAGGTCATCGGCGTGGCCCTGGGCCAGCCGAGCCAACAGATCGGCGGTACCAGGGGCAACCACGATGCGGTCGGCCCAGCGCGCCAGCTCGATGTGGCCCATGGCCTGTTCGGCGGCGCTGTCCCACAACGTGGTGCGGGTCGGCTGCCCGGACAGGGCCTGGAAGCTGAGCGGAGTGACGAACTGCTGGGCACCGGCGGTCATCGCCACCTGCACCTGGGCACCGGCGTCGCGCAGGCGCCGCACCAGTTCCAGCGCCTTGTACGCTGCGATCCCGCCGCCGACGCACAACAGCAGTTTCTGACCTTCCAGCGCGCGGGCCGGCGCGGGGGAAGCGTTGGGGGAGTCAGCCACCTGGAATTCCTGTGCAAACGAGGGCGCTAGCTTACCCGATGGTCGGTAATGTCCCGGTGCAGGGTGCACATAGCTGACAGCTATCAGCAGATGGAGCGCGCTGTGCTTGACCCGGAGTTTGCCGGGTATCGGTTTCGGACCTTTCCTATACCTCTGCGGCCCTGCTCTTTTGCAGAATCAGGCGTTGGCTGTCGCTCACCGTGGCCTGTTCGACCTTCAAGGAGCCGCGTGCATCCACGCATCATCATCGCCGACGACCATCCCGTGGTCCTGCATGGCATCCGTATCGTGCTGCAGACCCACCTGATGGACATCGTCGGCAGTGCACGTGACGGTGCCCAGCTGCTGGAGCTGGTGGACCACCACGACTGCGATGCAGTGCTGACCGACCTGTCGATGCCGGGTGCCGGCCCGGACGGTCCGGAGCTGATCGACGCGCTGCGCATGCGCCGCCCTGGCCTGCCGGTGGTGGTGCTGACCGGCGCCCGACATCCCGGCCTGCTGGACGGACTGCTGCGGGAGGGCATCAGCGGCCTGGTCGACAAGTGCGCCGATTTCGCCGAACTGCCGCAGGCGCTGAACGCCGCGCTGGCCGGGCAGGTATTCGTCTCCCAGCAGCTGCGCCACCACCTGCAGGCGCGCGACCTGCTGTTTCCGCGCGAACCGGCACCGCTGTCGGCACGTGAACAGGAAGTGCTGGAGCTGCTGGCGGCTGGTCTCAACGTGAACGAAGTCGCCGAGCGCTGTGGGCGCAGCCCGAAGACCATCAGCCGGCAGAAGGCCGAAGCCAAGCGCAAGCTGGGCCTGCAGAACAACCAGGAACTGTTCGACTACCTGCAGACCCGGCGCGGGTGAGGCATCGCCCGACCCGGTGCTGCGGTGTGCACCGATGGGAGCCGCCGTCCGGGCTGGCGATGATGCAGGCATGCCCATCCACGACTGGCCCGAACAGGAACGCCCCCGCGAGAAGTTGATCGCGCGCGGGCCCACGTCACTTTCCGACGCCGAACTGCTGGCGTTGTTCCTCGGCTCCGGGTTCGGTGGCCGCGATGCCGTGCAGACCGCGCGCGACCTGCTGCAGGCGCATGGACCGTTGCGGGTACTTCTCGATCGCCCCGCACGGGAGCTCGCCCGCTTGCCCGGGCTCGGCCCGGCGCGCAGCTGTACGTTGGCCGCCGGGCTGGAACTGGCCCACCGCTACCTGGCGGCGGAGCTGGAGCACGGCGAAGCGGTCGGCAACAACCCGGCCGCGGTCGGCCGCTACCTTCAGCACCGCCTGCGCGGGCAGGCCCGGGAAATCTTCATGGCGCTGTTCCTGGACAACCGCCACCGCCTGATCGCCTGCGAGGAACTGTTCCACGGCACCATCAACGCCGCCCCGGTCTACCCCCGCGAGGTGGTGCGGCGCGCCCTGCTGCACAACGCGGCGGCGGTGATCCTCAGCCACAACCACCCCTCCGGCGACCCGGAACCCTCCAGCGCCGATACCCGCATCACCGACGAACTGCAGCAGGCGCTGGCGATGGTGGACGTGCGCCTGCTGGACCACTTCGTGGTCGGCGAGGGCCGCCCCGTTTCGTTTGCTGAACGGGGCCTGCTGTCCCCACCCCAGCCACGCCTGTTCGGCTGAGCGCGGCCCCTTCGGGCGCCATCGGCCGCCCCCACAGGCAGGTTTCGGTCAGCGTGGCCGCTGGTATCTGCGCTAAAATGGGCGATTCCGCCGCTCATTCTCACAGCAGGCCTCGTGAAAAATCTCCTCCGCGCCCTGATCAGCCAAGGCATCGAAGCCTTGCGCGCCAATGGCACCCTGCCCGCCGACTCCCTGCCGCCGGACTTCGTGGTCGAGCGCCCGAAGACCCGCGACCACGGCGACTTCGCCACCAACGCCGCGATGCTGCTGGCCAAGGCCGCGCGCAGCAATCCGCGCGCACTGGCACAGGCATTGGTCGAGGCGCTGCCGCGCAGCGAGGACGTCAGCAAGGTCGAGATCGCCGGCCCCGGCTTCATCAACTTCCACCTGGCCCCGGCCGCGTACCAGCGCGAAGCCGCCTCGGTCATCAAGGAAGCCCACGACTACGGTCGCAACCTGTCCGGCAATGGCCGCACGGTGGGCGTGGAGTACGTGTCGGCCAACCCGACCGGCCCGCTGCATGTCGGCCATGGCCGCGCGGCGGCGATTGGCGACTGCGTGGCCCGCGTGCTCGATGCCAACGGCTGGAACGCCAAGCGTGAGTTCTACTACAACGACGCCGGCGTACAGATCGAGAACCTGGCGCTGTCCACCCAGGCGCGGATCAAGGGCATCGCGCCGGACCAGGATGGCTGGCCGGAAGGTGGCTACCGCGGTGAATACATCGCCGACGTCGCCCGCGCCTACATGGCCGGCGCCAGCGTCGACCTGGAAGGCAGCACCGTGGTCGGCGCCAAGGACCCGGACGACATGCAGGCAATCCGCCGCTTCGCCGTGGCCTACCTGCGCAACGAGCAGAACCTGGACCTGGCCGCGTTCGGCGTCGACTTCGACATCTACTTCCTGGAAAGCTCGCTGTACGCCGACGGCAAGGTCGCCGAAGCGGTTGCCAAGCTGCAGGCGTCCGGCCACACCTATGAGGAAGGTGGCGCGCTGTGGCTGCGCAGCACCGACTTCGGTGACGACAAGGACCGCGTGATGCGCAAGTCCGACGGCACCTTCACCTACTTCGTGCCGGACGTGGCCTACCACCTGTCCAAGTGGCAGCGCGGCTACGAGCGCGCGATCACCGAGCTGGGTGCCGACCACCATGGCTCGCTGGCACGCGTGCGCGCCGGCCTGCAGGCGATGGAAGTGGGCATCCCGCAGGGCTGGCCGGAATACGTGCTGCACCAGATGGTCACCGTCATGCGTGGCGGCGAGGAAGTGAAGCTGTCCAAGCGTGCCGGCAGCTACTTCACCCTGCGCGACCTGATCGAGGAAGCCGGCCGCGATGCCACCCGTTGGTTCCTGATCGCGCGCAAGCCCGATTCGCAGCTGACCTTCGACATCGACCTGGCCCGCCAGCAGAGCAACGACAACCCGGTGTTCTACGTGCAGTATGCGCACGCCCGCGTCTGCAGCCTGCTGCGCCAGGCGCAGGAGAAGGGCCTGGTGTACGAACAGGGCAACGGCCTGGCCAACCTTGGCCGTCTGGCCGACGACGCTTCGCTGCTGCTGATGAACGAGATCTCGCGGTACCCGGAAGTGGTGGAGGCGGCCGGCGTGGCGCTGGAACCGCATCTGGTGGCGCAGTACCTGCGTGAATTGGCGCACGCGTTCCACACGTGGTATCACGGGACGCCGGTGCTGGTGGAAGACGCCGCCGATCGCAACGCCAAGCTGACCCTGGCCTGCGCCGCGCGCCAGGTGCTGGCCAACGGCCTCGAACTCCTGGGCGTCAGCGCCCCGGAAAAAATGTAAGCATCAGGAGACGCAGTACACATGGCAGCACGACGCGGCAAAAACCAGGCACGACGCAACAGCAGCAGCCAGGGCACACCCGGATGGGTGTGGCTGGTCGCTGGCGTGGCGATTGCGGCCGTGGTGTTCCTGGCGGCGCCGAACCTGTTCAAGGGCGAAGGCGATGGCTTCCTGCGCGCCGGTCCGCAGCCGAACCCGAACGCACAGCCGGCCCCGGTCGCGGATGCCGACAGCGATGTCGGCACCCAGCCGGCCGCGCAGCCGGCCACGCCGAAGCCGGCTGAACCGGAAAAGCCGGCCGCCACCCAGTACGACTTCTACACCCTGCTGCCGGGCAAGGAAGTTGAAATGTCCGACGCCGAACTGGCCGCCAGCGCGCGTGCCGAAGAGCAGCGCCGGGCCAAGGCCGAAGCGCAGCGCGCGCAGGCCGCTTTGGAAGGCAAGCCGGTTCCGGCCGCCGCCGCTGCGCCGGCACCGACGGCCACCGCCAGCGTGGCCAGCACCGCACCGGTAACCGCCACCAGCCGTCCGCTGCCGGCACCGCTGAGCGAACGCCCGGCTGCGGCAACGCCGCCGGCCAGCGCTTCGACGGCGTCGACCAGCACCGCCGCTGCCACTCCGGCAGCACGTGCGGAAACCCCGCCGACCGCGGCCAGTGCCCCGGCCGCTGCTGCACCGGCGGCCGCCGACAACGCCCGCTACATCCTGCAGGCAGGTGCGTTCGGTGCTTCCGGCGATGCCGAAGCGACCAAGGCCAAGCTGGCCATGATGGGCCTGGCGGCACGCGTGGAATCGGCGCAGATCAACGGCAAGACCGTGTACCGCGTGCGCATGGGGCCGTACGGCAGCGCGGGCGAACTGTCTGAAGCGAAGCAGAAGCTGGATGGCACCGGCCTGCAGGCGATGGCGATCAAGGCACAGTAAGTCTGCCGCTGTGAATGAAAAAGCCGGGCATTGCCCGGCTTTTTTTTGCTTCTGTAGCGTCGAGCCATGCTCGACTGCCGTTCAAAGCAGCCGAGCATGGGCACGGCTCTACAGGACGCACGGCGCAAGTCAGCCTTCGCGGGCGACCTGGAAACCGGCGAAGGACTGGCTGACCGGCATCAGTTCCAGGCGATTGATGTTCAGGTGCGGCGGCAGGCTGGCCACCCAGAAGATCTGCTCGGCGATGTCTTCAGCGGTCATCGGGTTGGCGCCGGTATAGAGCTTGTCCGACGCCGCCTGGTCGCCATGGGTACGCACCACGGTGAATTCGGTTTCGGCCATGCCCGGCTCGATCGTGGTCACGCGCACGCCGGTGCCATGCAGGTCCGAACGCAGGCCCAGCGAGAACTGGCTGACGAAAGCCTTGGTGCCACCGTAGGCATTGCCACCCGGATACGGGTAGACGCCGGCCACCGACGAAATGTTGATGATCGCGCCCTTGCGCTCCACCAGCTGCGGCAGCAGGCGGTGGGTCAGCGTCACCAGCGCGGTGATGTTGGTGTCGATCATCGTGGTCCAGTCCGACAGCTTGGCGCTCTGTGCCGGTGCGGTGCCCTGCGCCAGACCAGCGTTGTTGACCAGCAGATCGATCTCGCCAAACGCCGGCGGCAATGCCAGCAGCGCCGCTTCCATCGCCACCGGATCGCGGATGTCGAAGGCGGCCGCATGCACCACGTCCTTGCCGTAGCGCTCGACCAGCGGCTGCAGGCGTTCGCCGCGGCGGCCGGTGGCGATCACCTTCCAGCCCGCCTGGGCGAAGCGGTGGACGGCGGCGGCGCCGAAGCCGGACGTGGCGCCGGTAATCAGGACAGTGCGGGTCATCAGGCAACTCCAGGGGAAAACCAGACCCCCATTCTGGCACCGTCGGTTGGTCTCTGTGTTGCCGGATCAGCCAGATCCGGGGTCAGATCCCTTTGCTCCGCAAAGGGATCTGCCTCCCGGCTGCGACCCCACTTGTCGGGGCGACCGGTACAATTGGGCCATGATCAACAACGATGTCCTGCGCAGCGTGCGCTACTCCCTGGACCTGGGCGACCACCACGTGGTGACCCTGTGCCAGATGGCCGATCCGGCCTTCGCCGTGGACCCCGAGCAGGTGAAGGCCTGGCTGCGCCGCGAGGACGAAGCCGGTTTCGAAGCGATGAGCGACAGCGCGCTGGCGCACTTCCTCGACGGCCTGATCGTGCACCTGCGCGGTCGCGACGAGAGCCAGCCGCAGCGTGCGGTGGAAACCCGCATCGACAACAACCTGGTGCTGAAGAAGCTGCGCGTCGCCTTCCAGCTGCGCGACGTCGATCTGATGGAGATCTTCGCCAGCGCCGGTTTCAACGTCTCCAAGTCGGAAGTGGGCGCCTTGTTCCGCCAGCCCGGGCACACCAATTACCGGCGCTGCCTGGACCAGATGCTGCGCAATTTCCTCAAGGGCCTGAGCCTGCGCCTGCGCGGCTGAGCACGGCTTCGACGAACGCCCGCGCCGCCGGCGTCGGCAGCCGCTGCCAGACCAGGTGCACGCGGCGGGTCGGGGTCGGCTGCAGCGGAATCTGTACCACGCCCTGGAACCCGTCGGCGATCAACGCTGGCACGATGCCAACCGCCAGCCCATGGCGGACGAAGCGCTCGATCAGTTCCATCAGATTGACCTCGAAGCGCACCGTATGCGGCAGGCCAGCGGCGGCGAAGGCATCGTCGGTCTGGCGGCGTGCACCGGTGCCGCGCGGGAAGTCGACCAGCGCCTCGTCCTGCAGTTCGGTCAATGGCAGCCGCTTGCACCGGGCCAAGCGGTGCGACGGCGCCAGCACCGCCACCAGGTCTTCTTCCTGCAGCATCTGGTGGCAGACCCCGTCCAGCCCCGCCGAGGGTGACAACCCGACCAGCGCCACATCCAGGTCGCGCGACTGCACCTGCGCGATCAGGTCCTCGCTCTTGTCGACCCGCAGCTGGAACTCCACCTGCGGGTGCGCCTGCTGGAAGGCTGCCAGCATCGCCACCACATCGATATCGGTCAGCGAGGAGATCTGCCCGATCGCCAGCAGACCACGCACCTCGCCACTGACCGCGGCCACGTCGGCGCGCAAATGGCGCAGGCTGGCCAGCACCTGGCGTGCGTGCACCAGCAACGCCTCGCCGGCGGCGGTGGCCCGCACCTGGCGTGGCAGGCGCTCGAACAGCGTTGTGCCCAGTTCCTGTTCAAGATGGGCGATCTGGTGGCTGAGCGCGGACTGCACCACGTGGCAGCGCTCGGCGGCACGGGTGAAATTGCCCTCTTCGGCCAGCGCCACGGCGAATTCGAGCTGCTTGAGATTCACGCAACCATCTTATTTTCAGATGACAGGGATGATGATGATTCATTTCCATCATGATCGCAGCAGGCGGACACTGTGCACCCCCGCTTCCTGGAACACCGCGTGAGCCCGTCCCTCCCCCCTCTGCACCGCTGGCAGGTGCTGCTGATGTCGGTCGCCACCGGCGTGGCCGTGGCCAGCAACTACTATGCGCAGCCGCTGCTGCACACCATCGCCGATGCCTTCGATGTGCCGTTCGGCCAGGTCGGCATGGTGGTCACTGCCGCACAGCTGAGCTATGCCGCCGGACTGATCCTGCTGGTGCCGCTGGGTGACCTGTTCGAACGGCGCCGCCTGATCGTGGTGATGAGCCTGTTGTCCGCCGGCGGGCTGGTGATCAGCGCCTGCGCGCCGTCGCTGACCTGGCTGCTGGTGGGCACCGCGATCACCGGCCTGTTTTCGGTGGTGGCACAGGTGCTGGTGCCGTTCGCCGCTACGCTGGCAGCGCCGGAGCATCGCGGTCGCGTGGTCGGCACGTTGATGAGCGGCCTGCTGCTGGGCATCCTGCTGGCACGCACCGTGGCCGGCCTGCTTTCCAGCCTGGGCGACTGGCGCCTGGTTTACGCGATCGCCGCCGGCACCCTGGTGCTGACCGCACTGGCATTGCAGCGCGGCCTGCCGCGCTTCCACCACAGCGCCGGCCTCGGCTATTTCGCGTTGCTGCGCTCGATCGGCGTGCTGTTCGTGCAGGAGCCGGCGCTGCGCCAGCGCACCCTGCTGGGCGCCTGCAGCTTCGCCATGTTCGCGATCTTCTGGACGCCACTGGCGTTCCTGCTGGCACAACCGCCCTACGCCTACAGCGACGCCACCATCGGCCTGTTCGGACTGGTCGGTGCCGCCGGCACGCTGGCTGCGGGCCTTGCCGGCCGCATGTCCGACCGTGGCCAGACCGGCCGCGCCACCGCCATCGCGCTGGTGCTGTTGCTGCTCTCGTGGCTGCCGTTGGGGCTGTCGGCGCACTCGCTGCTGGCACTGCTGGTGGGCGTGGTGGTGCTGGACCTGGCCGCGCAGCTGCTGCACGTCAGCAACCAGAACCTGATCTATGCGCTGCAACCGGCTGCGCGCAACCGCCTCAATGCCGGCTACATGACCGGCTACTTCATCGGCGGTTCGCTGGGCTCGCTGCTGTCGGCGCAGGTCTACCAGCGCTTCGGCTGGACCGGGGTTTGTGTAGCCGGTGCTGCAGTGGCCGTGCTGGCCCTGCTGGTGTGGATGCCCGGCGCGCTGCGTGCACGCCAGGCCTCGGCTGCCAACTAGAAGCTGCCCTGCAGCGCCAGTTCCCACCGCCCACCGGCATTGCCCGGGAACAGCCGCTTGGCCGCGTTATCGGTGTCATGCACGGTGGCACGCAGCTCCCATGCCGGGGCCAGCGTGGCGATGGCACTGAGCTGACCATGCAGGTAATCGGGCCCCTGTGCGGTGGCCAGCCAGTACTGGCCCACCGCTGCTTCCAGGCGGAAGCGCTCGTGCATCGGTACCCGCACGCCCAGCTGGGCATAGGTGCCGCGATGGCCGCCCGCCAGCGCGTCGTTGGAATGCGCGATCTGCAACCAGGTGCGCTGCTTCCAGGTCACGGTGGTATTGAGTTCGGTCCAGTCCAGCGCGCGGCCGGTACCCGGGTACACGTATCGGGTCAGGTTGGCATCCAGTGTCCAGTCCGGGGCCAGCGCACCGGACCAGCCCGCCACCAGGTCGAACTCGCTGCGCGCGCCGTTGTCCGGCTTGAACGAAACGCTGGAGCCCCACACGCTGGCATACCAGCCCGATGCGGCCAAGATCTTCGCGCCCGCCTGCACCGCCGGGTCGCCGTCGCTCTGCGAGCTGCCGCGCCACACGTAGTCGCTGGTCAATGCCGCACTGCCACTGACCTGCACCTGGGCCTGCGCGCTGCCGATACCCAGCATTCCTGCCAGCGCGGCCACCATCGCCGCCATCATCCCCTTGCTGTTCACTGCACTGTGTTCCTCGTCGAAGGCGGTCACGCCGCCGGGACAGCAGTGTCGGAGGGAGCGGCGTAACGGATCGAGGGTGCTGCCCGGCCCGCAGCGCAAATTCGGCGTAAATCCCGCTGCGGTGGGCGCGGTATCATGCAGGCCTGTTTCCAGGAACCAACCACGTGGACGCCATCCTGACCCCGGTATCGATCGGCGAGCTGATCGACAAGATCACCATTCTCGAGATCAAGGCCGAGCGCATCGACGATGCGGCCAAGCTGAGCAACGTGCGCACTGAGCTGGACGGCCTGCTGCCGTTGCTGCAGCAGCAGCTGCAGGCACAGCCGGCGCTGGCCGTGCTGAAGCAGCAGCTGAAGGTGATCAACGAGCGCATGTGGGACATCCAGGACCAGCTGCGCGACAAGGAAGCGGCCCAGGCGTTCGACGATGCCTTCATCCAGCTGGCACGCGGTGTCTATGGCACCAATGGCGAGCGCGTGCAGGTGAAGAACGAGATCAACCGCGTGGCCGGTTCGGCCCTGGTGGAAGAAAAGCAGTACCAGGGCGAGTAAGCCCGCTCATCCGCATTCGAGCAGGTGCCGGATGCGGAACAGCTCCCCATCGCTGTGGATACCCAGCTTCTCGTAGGCCGTCCGCTTCTGCGTGCTGACCGTACTGGCCGTGCGCCCGAAGCGCCGCGCCACCTCGCCGGTGGTGCAGCCCTGCAGCACCAGCCGGAGCACCTCGCGCTCGCGTCGGCTCAAGGGCGTGAGCACCGGCGCCGGTGTGCGCCGCATGCGCGATCGATTCAACTGCGTGCGCAACTCCGGGGGCACGAAGCGGCCGCCACGGGCCAGTACATCCACCGCGCGCCGCAGCATCTCCGGCGTGGTTCCCTTGGACAGGAACCCGCGCGCACCGGCCTGCATCGCCATGGTCACCGTGCTGGCATTGCAGTGTTCGGACAGCACCAGCACCGGCAGCAGCGGCCAGCGTCGTGACAACAGCCGCAGCAGGGCCAGGCCCTGCTCGGGTCCGCGCGGTGCCAACAGATCGATCAGCAACAGGTCGATGCCACCGGGGTAGCGATGCAGCAGGTCGAGCAGATCACCTTCGCGGGTGAAGCTGCCGCAGACCTGCACGCCGCCGTGCTGGCGCAGCACCACCTCCACCCCCAGGCGCAGCACGGGATGCGGCGCCAGCATTGCCAGGCGGCGGGGCTGATCAAGGGGCAGAGCGGGAACGGCAGGCGGCATCACATGGATCCGACGGTACGAAGTGCCCACCGTAGGCCCGCACCGGAAGCAGCGGAATCCAATTTATTGCAACGCAGCAGCGGCCCCGGAACATGCTCAGCTGCGGTTTCGGGTCGTCACAACGCAACAGGCCCGGCATGAGCCGGGCCTGTCGAGGCATCTTCAGCGCGCAGGCGCGCCGAGAAAGCAGTTACCAGCTGAAACGCGGGCCGACGGTGTATTCCTTGTCGCCGTCGCGGTTCATCTTCAGCTCGCCGTTCAGGCCCCAGTTCTGGTTCAGCTTGACCTGACCACCCAGGCGGCCGTACCACTGGCCTTCCGGATTGATGCCGTGCTTCTTCGAGAAATCTTCGTAGCCGACCATGCCGTAGACTTCGGCGTGGGCACCGAAGGCGGTGCGGATACCGGCTTCAGCGCTGTAGCCATTGAAGTCCAGGCCGTGCTTCTGGTCGCGCTTCTGGTAAGCAACGCGGGCAACGAAGTCGGTGGTCGGGGCGATTTCAACGTTGTAGCCGGCGCCGATCTTCCACTGGTCCAGCTTGATGTTGGTGTGGTCGATTTCCTGGCGGCTGTACTCACCGAAAGCGTGGAAGTTCGGCAGGAAGCCGTACGAACCCTTCACGCCCCAGCCGTCGGCCTTGAACGCGTCGATGTCGGTCTTGGCGTAGTCGGCTTCGGCGTAGTTGTACGACAGGTTCTCAGCAGCCGAGGCGGTGAACGGCAGGGCAGCGGCCAGGGCCAGAGCAATCAGCGAATTCTTCATGGGGGTACACCTTTACTTTCTTATGGTGTGCAGCAGCGCCAGGGCGCCATCGCATCGGGAATGTAAATTCTCCGTTATTCGCCACAACGCTCCCTGAAAACAGCGGTCTTCGCATTGCTGAATTTTTTGCCTTGATTCAGGCTGTCTCTGGCATACGCGCGCGGCGCGCGTGCATTTGTGATTCGTCGTCGATTGCAACAGGAGGTTGCCTTGCACGTTTCCGATCCGCTGCTGATGCCTGTTCGCGCCGCCCTCCTGGCCTGCGCTGCCCTCCTGTTTCCGATCCACGCTGCGCACGCGCAGCAGGCGGCTGACTACCAGCGCGCCGAACGCGTGCATGACAGTCATCTGCGCGGTGCGCTGCGCAATGCCTCGGTCCTGCCCAACTGGCTGGCCGACGGCCGCTTCTGGTACGAACGTGAAGACACGCAGGGCCGGCGCCAGGCGGTACTGGTCGATCCAGTCCAGGCCACACGCCAGATCCTGTTCGAACCCGATGCGCTGGACGCTGCGGTTGCACCTCTCGGCGCCAGCGGACCACGCCTGCGCTTGAACAGCGTGCAGGTACTGGATGAAGGCCTGCGCCTGCAGTTCAACGGCGAGGCGGCAATCAACTGCCAATGGCCGCGCCTGCGGTGCACGGCCGCACAACAGGCGTTGCCGCCGGCTGATGCACTGCCGTCGCCCGGCGGTGATGCCTGGCTGCAGGTACGCGATCACAACCTGTGGCTGCAGTCGCCCGGAATGGCAGCACGAGCGCTGACCAGCGGCGGTGAACCCAATCATGGCTATGGCGTGCTGCCGGACTTCACCCTGCGCGGTATTCCACGCCGCCAGGGCCGGATGCCGACGCGGCCGTTCGCGGTCGGCTGGTCGCCGGATGGCCGCTACGTGGCCGGCATCCGCTACGACGAACGCGCGCTGCAGGACTATCCCTATCTGGAAAGCAGCCCGGCCAACAGCGCGCGGCCGCGCGTGCATACGGTGAAGCTGGGGCTGCTGGGCGATGCACAGCAGGTACACGACAGCCTGTATGTGATCGATATCCTCAGCGGCAGGCAGCATGACATCGTGCTGCCCGAGGGCTGGAACACGCTCAGTGAGGCCGGCATCCTGGGTTGGGACGGTGATCGGTTGTATGCCGTGATCGCGCACTTTGGCACACCGCGCAGGCTGCGCCTGGTGGAGATCGATGCCAACAGCGGTGCATTGCGTACGGTTCTGGAAGAAGCCAGCGACACTCGCCTGCAGCTCAACGTGTATTCCTACAACCGGCCCGCGGTGGCCATCCTGCCCGGGCAGGACACCGCCGTGTGGTTCTCGCAGCGCGATGGCTGGGGCCATCTGTACCGGGTGCGCCTGTCCGATGGCAAGGTGCTGCGCCAGCTCACCCGCGGCAAATGGGTGGTGCGCGACCTGCTGGGTGTGGACGCTGCGGGTGGCTGGGCGTACTTCAGCGCCGGCGGCATCGACGGTGGCGACCCCTACGTGCGCGGCCTGTACCGGGTATCGCTGCAGGGCGGTCCGATCCAGCAACTGGCCGCCGATGGCAACGACCACATGGCCGATGCCGGTACCGGCGCGCTGTTCGGGGGGCGCGCCCCCCAGGCGCTGTCGCCTGGCGGTGGCTATCTGGTGGATACCGTTTCCCGTCTCGACCAGCCACCACGTACCGTGCTGCGGGCCAGCGATGACGGCCGTGAAGTGATGGTGCTGGAAACAGCCGATGACAGCGCGATCGTTGCTGCCGGCTGGCGTCCACCACGGCGCGAGCGGCTGCTGGCCGCCGATGGGCGCACACCGATCTTCGCCACCGTCTACCTGCCCCGTGACTATCGCGATGACGGCAGCTTCCCGGTGATCGACGCGATGTACGGTGGCTCGTTCATCAGCAATGCGCCGGTGAGCTACGCCGAGGCGGTGTCTGCCTTGAACCCGGTGTCACGCGCCAGCCTGGCCGAACTCGGCTTCGTGGTGGTCAGCATCGATGCGCGCGGCACCGGTGGCCGCGACAAGGCGTTCCATGACAGCAGCTTCCTGCGCGCCGCCGATGTGCAGCTGGATGACCATGTGTCCGCGCTGCGCCAGCTGGGCGAACGCTACCCGGGCATCGACCTGCAGCGGGTCGGCATCTATGGGCATTCGTTCGGTGGCTACAGTGCAGCGCGCGCCTTGCTGCGCTATCCGGCGTTCTACAAAGTGGGCGTGGCCTCGGCCGGCAGCCACAATTTCCAGGGCATGTACGGTGGGGCCCTGCACGGCATGGACCGGCTGTTCGGTGGCGTGCTGCCGGCCACGCCCACTGCCGATGGCGTGCCTGCGCCCTTTGCCGGACTCGGCAATGCAGCACTGGCCGGCAACCTGCGCGGGCATCTGCTGCTGGTCTATGGCGAACTGGACGAGAACGCGCCGCCGGCGCTGACCCTGCAGCTGGCCGCCGCCCTGAACAAGGCCCAGCGCAGCTACGACCTGCTGTACCTGGCCCGACAGGACCACGAACTGTTCCGCAACGACGCCACCTACACGCACCGCATGTGGGATTACTTCGTACGCCACCTGGCCGGCCAGCAGCCACCGGATACTGTGCTGGCGCCGCTGCCCGGTGGTCCGGGCTGAACAGGCGCACACAGGATGTCGATCCACGACGCCCTGGTTCGTCGGGTACTTGAAGGCCGTGCATGCGGCACGGTCCATCCGGAGGCAGGCAATGAGCTACATCGATGGTTTCGTCCTGGCGGTGCCCACCGCCAACAAGGAGAAGTTCCTCACCCACGCACGCACTGGGGATCCCGTTTTCATCGAGTACGGCGCGCTGCGCGTGGTCGAGTGCTGGGGCGATGACGTACCGCACGGCAAGACCACCGATTTCTTCGGCGCGGTGAAAGCCACGCCGGATGAGACGGTGGTGTTTTCCTGGATCGAATGGCCGGACAAGCCGACCCGCGACGCCGGCATGAAGAAGATGATGGAGGACCCGCGATTTGATCCAGCGACGAATCCGATGCCGTTCGACGGCGCGCGGATGATCTACGGCGGCTTCGTGCCGCTCTACGAGCTGACGCGCTGAACCGGGCGGACGTGCTCAGCGCGCGTCCGTTTCATCGCTGGCAGACGCATGGCCGGCGCCCAGAGCGGCGCCGGCGCCGAGGCCCACACCGCCCATGCCGGCGCCCATTCCGCCACCGCCACCTCCTCCACCCGCGCGACCGCCCTTGGCATCGCCGTCGTTGCGGCCCTTGCCACCGCCACTGGCACCGGGCCGGGTCGGCCCCTGCGGCGGTAGCTGCAGTTCGGTCGGAATCGGCGCCAGATCCAGCGCTTCGCGCACGAAGTCGCGCAGCGAGACCACCAGTTCGTGGGTGTGCACCGGTCGCCCCTGTGCCAGTTCGTTGGCAGCGCGCGCAGCCAACCGCACCTGTTCGTCGGTGCCCAGCAACAGGATGTCCGACAACGCGGCCTCAACGGCATCGCGGATGCGGCGCGCCCGATCCGAGCGGGGTTCAGCGATGCCTTCGGCATCTTCGCGCTGGCGCAGGTCACGGCGATGGCTGGGATCCACGCCCAGTTCGCCAGTGAACGAACCGCCCAGGGTTTTGTAGGCCGCCATCAGCGTGCGCAGCCGTTCGTTGATCTGCCGGTTCTCGCGTTCGCGACGCTGCTGCAGGGTCTGCATCACCAGCAGGCGGATGCCCACGCCCAGCAGGGTGATCAGGACCAGGCCCGCCAACGTGGACAGCACGCCCTGCCAGGAACTGAAATCGATACCGCGCATGCCCGGGACTCCAGCAGGAAGAACCTGCATCTTGCCCCAGACCGTGTCCCAGAAACGCGAAAGGCCCCACCACCCCGGGGGTGGCAGGGCCTTCGGTCACGGCGCGATTACTTGCGCTTGGCGACCTTGCGCACGGCCTTCTTGGCCGGAGCCTTCTTGGCGGCGACCTTCTTCAGCGGCGCAGCCTTCTTGGCGACCGTCTTGCGGGTGGCGGCAACCTTCTTGCCAACTGCCTTCTTGGCAACGGCAGTCTTCCTGCCGACAACCTTCTTGGCAGCGGCGGTCTTCTTGCCGACGGCCTTCTTGGCGACGGCAGCCTTCTTGCCGACAACCTTCTTGGCGGCCGCGGTCTTCCTGGTGGCGACCTTCTTGGTGGCGGCAACCTTCTTGCCGACAACCTTCTTCGCAGCCACGGCCTTCTTGCCAGCGACCTTCTTGGCGGCGACGGTCTTCTTGGCCACGGCCTTCTTGGCGGTGGCGACCTTCTTGCCGACAACCTTCTTGGCGGCCGCGGTCTTCTTGGCAACGGTCTTCTTCGCGACGGCAGCCTTCTTGGTGGCGGCCTTCTTCACGGTGGCGACCTTCTTGCCGGCAGCCTTGGTGGCGGCCTTGGTGGTCTTCTTGGCAGCGGCAGCCTTCTTGGTCACAGCCTTGCCTGCAGCGGCCTTCTTCTTGGCCACTTCCTTCTTCAGGGCAGCGGCTTCGGCCTTGGCATTCTTCTTGGCGGCTTCCAGCTTCTTCTTGGCGTTGGCAACAGTCTTGCCGACCGACTTGGCAGCCTTCTCGGCCTTCTTGGCAACGGTCTTCTCGACCTTGGCCACAGCCTTCTTGGCCTTGGCAACGCGGGTACCGGCAGCCTTGGTGGCGCGCTTGACGGTCTTCTTGACCGACTTCACGGCGTCTTCGGCGGCGTGGGCGATGGTCTCGCCAACGTTGGTGGCGGTTTCTTTGACGTTCTCGACGGCGTCGGTCACGACCGACACACCATTACCGTTGCTCATGTTGCCCTCCTGGGGGCCTTAAGTATCAAAACGGGGCGATGCTATACCGACATTGACGATCGTGGAACGGGGCACGCGCCAGCAATCGCATCTGATGCGACGGCAATGGTGTAGCCCACCACTGCCGCAGGAGCGGCAGGTTTACAGGAAACCCCTTTTTTTAAGGACTACGCCACATCAACCGCGTGGTCGAAGATGGCGGTTGCGTGCCGTTGCACGGATGCAGCATCCAGTGCGCGCCGTGACGCATTGCGGCACCCGGTTGCGCGGAACTGCGCAAGTATCAGTCTGTGTCCACGTGCCGCGCGATGGTCTTCGGTGGTGCAGGAATCGCCCCCGCGGGCGTCACCACAGCCTCGTTGCCATCCTCCGCACCCGCCTTTCGCGGCCAGGGGTTTTCATGGCGCATTTATCCAGATCGCGACACACTCATTCAGCATGTTTTACCGTAGGGCCGAACCGCCCCCACCCACGCCAGCGAACCGACTCCCATGCGACCGCTTCCCACCCTGCTCACGCTCGCAATCGCCGCCGCCTTCGGTGGCTTCGTTGCCACCGGCATCAATGCGCACCTGGACAATCGTGCCGACGCCGCGCCGCTGCCGGCGGTGCTGCCAACCGCCGCCGCGCTGCCAGCTTCGGTGGCCGGGCAGGCAGTGCCGTCACTGGCGCCGATGCTGGAGAAGGCGATGCCGGCCGTGGTCAGCGTCAATACCAAGCAAGTGGTGCGGGTGCGCAACCCCTTCTTCAACGACCCGTTCTTCCGCCGTCTGTTCCCGGACATTCCGCAGGAACGCATCAACGAATCGCTGGGCTCGGGCGTGATCATCGACGCCAAGGAAGGCCTGGTGCTGACCAACCACCATGTCATCGACAACGCCGATGACGTGCAGGTGACACTGGCCGACGGGCGCACGGTCAAGGCCGAGTTCCTCGGTTCGGACCGCGATACCGACATCGCGCTGATCCGCATCCCGGCGCAGAACCTGACCGACATCAAGCTCGGCAACAGCGACCAGCTGCGGGTGGGCGACTTCGTGGTGGCCATCGGCAATCCGTTCGGCTTCAGCCAGACGGTTACCTCGGGCATCGTCTCGGCGGTGGGCCGCAGCGGCATCCGCGGGCTGGGCTACCAGAACTTCATCCAGACCGATGCGTCGATCAACCCCGGCAACTCGGGTGGCGCACTGGTCGATCTTCAGGGCCAGCTGGTCGGCATCAATACCGCCAGCTTCAACCCGCAGGGCAGCATGGCCGGCAACATCGGCCTGGGCCTGGCGATTCCGTCCAACCTGGCGCGCAGCGTGGTTGACCAGCTGGTCAAGCATGGCGTGGTGGTGCGCGGCACGCTGGGCGTGGAAAGCCAGAACCTGACCGCGCAGATCGCGCAGGGCCTGGGCCTGGGCGAAACCCGCGGCGCGCTGGTCACCCGTGTACTGGCCGGTTCGGCCGCCGCCGCGGCCGGCCTGAAGCCGGGCGACGTGGTGGTCTCGGCCAATGGCCAACGCGTGGACAGTGCCGAAGCCCTGCACAACGTGGAAGGCCTGGCCGCGGTCGGCAGCGCACTGACGCTGGACGTACGCCGCGAAGGCAAGCCACTGCAGATCAAGGCAACGCTGAAGGAACAGGCGCGCGCGGTCACCGGTGAGAGCCTGGACCCGCGGCTGACCGGGGCCACCTTCGTCGACCTGCCCGAGTCGCTGCGCCAGTCCGGTGTCGGCGGCGTGCTGGTCAGCGAGGTCAAGCGCGGCAGCCGCGCGGCCACCAACGGCCTGCAGCAGGGCGACATCATCACCGATGCCACGGTGGGCGAATTCGCCGACCTGGCCAGCTGGCGCGCCAATTTCCAGCAGCGCCCGCCGACCCTGGTGGTACGCGTGCTGCGCAACAATGGCCAGCAGCAGGGCCAGCTCGTGATGCGCTGATCGCCCTGCCGTAACACCCCCTATACCCCGGCAATGCTATTGCTGTCAGTCCAGGTCGGCACCGCCGACACCCGTTCCCCCATCGCAACAGGAGTGATTCGATGAGCCCCACCAATACCGAGAACCTGAAGGAACACCTGGGTGAAGCCGGTTCCCACCTGAAGCAGGCCGCCACGGCCGCCGGCGGTGCGATCAAGGGCGCAACCGGTGCCGCGACCGACGAACTGCGCATCGGCAAGGCCAACGTCAAGGCTGAACTGTCCGACAGCGCGCTGTCCGGCCTGGCCGCCGCCGAGTTTGGTGGTGCAGCCGCCAAGGAACAGGTCGACGCACTGATGGACAAGGGCAAGGACCTGATCGACAGCGCCGCTGAGCTGATCCGTGAACGTCCGCTGGCCTCGTTCGGCGTCGCCTTCGCTGCCGGCTGGATCATCGCCAAGCTGGCCCGCGGCAGCAGCGACAAGTAAGCCGCGGCGTGAGCGAAGACAACGCGCAAGCCCCTGATCCGGCGGCCACCCCGCCGCTGGATGAGAGCATCCGCCAGGTCGGCGCGGCCGGTCGTGCCGCTGCCGATTCGGCCAAGCATTCGCTGCGTTCGCTGCGCCGGTTGGCCTCGGCCGACTTCGCGCTGGCACGCAGCGCGTTCGGCCGTGCGCTGGCCTGGGCCGGCGTGGCGATCGTATTTGGTGCCTCGGCCTGGCTGCTGATGGCCGCCACCCTCATCGCCCTGCTGCAGAGCTGGGGCCTGAGCTGGCTGCAGGCCCTGCTGATCACCTCGCTGCTGAGCCTGGCCGTCACCGGTTATGCGATCTGGCGGGTGTCCTACTTCTTCCACCACACCGGCATGCACGCCACCCGGCGCCAGTTGTCACGCCTGGGCCTGTTCGACGAGCCCAGCGAAGACGATCCCGATGCCGATGTGCAGCTGCCTGGGGGCAAGCCATGAAGTTCGGTGCGCTGCAACGGCGGGTGAAACGCTGCGAACAGGTGGTGACCGTGCGCCTGGTCGAAACCCAGGACCACTGGTCCACGCTCAGCCAGGTCTGGCGACAGGGCTGGTCACCGCTGCGCATCGTGGTGGTCGGCCTGGCCGGTGGCTTCATTGCCGGCAAGCTGGAAGTACCCGGCAAGGTCAACGGTGCCCGTTGGCTGCAGATGGTGGGTTCGGTCTCGAACCTGTTCGCCAGCGCACAGGCCGCGTTCGCCACGGCGATGGCGGCGCAGGCGGCAGCCAGCGCCGACGACGCGGCCGAGGAAGCCGACGAGGCCAGCGAACAGGCACAGGCGGCGGCCTCCGCTTCCGACGCACGGCCCGCACCGCGACCGGAACCCGAACCGGAACTGCGCGAACCGCGCCCGGCCGAAGCGGCCACCGAGCTGTCCGAACGTTGATCCACGGAATCCGCCGCGCCGATCGCGGCCGGCGGATAATGCGCTCCCCTTCCCGGTTGGTGCGTCGATGAGCGAGTCCCTCCTGTCCCCGTCACCGGCCGACCCCGAACAGCCCGACGCACCGCTGCCGCCCGCATCGCGCCCGCGCGGGCCGATGTCGCTGGTGGTGCTGGCAACCCTGGCGGTGGGCTACACGCTGTGGGCGGCGCAGGACATCATCCTGCCGGTGCTGCTGGCGATGTTCTTCGCGCTGGTCGGCAACCCCATCCTGCGCCTGCTGCAGAAGCTGTGGATTCCACGCGCGCTGGGCGCCCTGCTGATCCTCGGCGCCGGCCTGGGCGTGACCGGTTCGCTGGCCGTGCAGTTGATCGGACCGGCGATGGAATGGGCGCAGGAAGCCCCGCAGCAGCTGCGCAAGGTCGCGCGCCAGGTGCAGGACCTGACCAAGCCGGTGCAGCAGGCCAACCAGGCGGCGGAGAACTTCGCGCGTGTCGCCGGCGGTGACAGCAACCGCAAGGTGCAGGTGATCCGCACCCAGCTCGACGACCCGTACCGCATGCTGACCCGTGCGCCGCGGCTGGCCGCCTCGGTGCTGGCGGTGGTGCTGCTGACCCTGTTCTTCATGATCTACGGGCAGAGCCTGCAGCGCGCGGCGATCGCGCTGTTCCCGAACCGCCAGCAACAACGCTTCACCAGCGACATCCTGCGTTCGATCGAGCGAGAGGTCTCGCGCTACGTGCTGACCATCAGCGTCATCAACACCCTGGTCGGGCTGGTGTTCGCCGGCGTGCTGATGCTGTTTGGCATCGGGCTGCAGGAAGCCCTGCTCTGGGGCACGGTGGCGGCGCTGCTGAATTTCGCCCCCTACGTGGGCCCGCTGATCGGCGTGGCACTGATGCTGCTGATGGGCTTCGTCGAATTCCGCGACCCGCTGCAGGCGCTGCTGCCGGCGGCCGCCTACCTGGCCCTGCATACCCTGGAGGGACAGATGGTGACCCCGATCGTGCTGGGCCGGCGCATGAAGCTGTCACCGCTGGTACTGATCCTGGCGCTGATGGTGTTCGGCTGGGCCTGGGGCATGATCGGGCTGCTGCTGGCGGTGCCGCTGCTGGTCTGCATCAAGCTGGTGCTGGCGCGGCTGGACGGCATGCAGGGCTGGGCGCGCCTGCTGGAATGAAAGCCCGCGCGGGCAGGCGTAGAATGGCGGGGTGAATTTCCCCGTCCAAGCCATCACTCTCGACCTTGACGACACGCTGTGGCCGTTCGCTCCGATCGGCGCCCGCATCGACCTGGTCCTGCACGAGTGGATGCGTGAACACAGCCCCGCCACGGCCGAGATGTATCCGGTGGCGGCGATGCGCGAACTGCGCGAGCGCCTGTACCACGCCCATCCGCACCTCCATCACGACCTGAGCGCACTGCGCCGGCTGACCCTGCACGAGGCGCTGCACACCAGTGGTGCCAGCCTGGATCTGCTGGAGCCGGCGTATGAAGTGTTCTTCGCCGCGCGCAACGAGGTCGAATGCTACCCCGATGCGATCGATGCGCTGGCGCGGATTGCCGCGCGGGTACCGGTCGCAGCGCTGAGCAACGGTAATGCCGATCTGGAGCGGATCGGCCTGGCCCATCATTTCGCCTTCCAGCTGGGCGCGCGCGAACACGGCGCGGCCAAGCCGGAGGCGAGCATCTTCCACGCCGCCTGCACCCGACTGGGTGTTGCGCCGGCGCAGGTCCTGCACGTTGGCGACCACGCCGAAATGGATGTGGCCGGAGCGATCGCCGCCGGCCTGCGCGGCTGCTGGATCAACCGCGAAGCAGCCACCTGGATCCATCCGCAACTGCAGCCGGACCTGCAGTTCGACACCCTCACCGGCCTGGCCGACTGGTTGGATGCCAACCTCGACGCTGCCGCACCCCGGAGTATCTGACGCATGAGCGAGATCACTGGTTTCACTGCCGACACCGCCGCAGCACTGCCGCTGTATGTGCTGGACCGCGAGCAGTTCGCGGCCTGGAAGGCCGGCCAGCCGGCCGCCACCCAGGCATGGCTGGCGTCGCAGGGCTTCACCGCCGGTGCCTTCACCACAGCGTTGCTGCCCGGCGCTGATGGCCTGGCCGGAGCGGTGATCGGTGTCGGTGATCGTGCCGATGCCTACAGCTATTCGCATGCCCCGCATGCCCTGCCGGAAGGCAGCGTGTGGCAGCTGGCCAGCGAACTGCCGGCCGCCGAACTGGCGCTGCTGCAGCTGGGCTGGGGCCTGGGCAGCTACCGCTTCGACCGCTATCGCAAGCGCCACCGTGCGCCGGCGCGCCTGGTGGCCGAGCCGACCGGCGAAGTGGCCGACCTGATCGCCGCCAGCCTGCGCGTGCGTGACTGGGTCAACACCCCGACCGAAGACATGGGTCCGCAGCAGCTGGAAGACGCCGCGCGCGCGCTGGCCGATGCGCACGGCGCGCAGGTCGAGGCGATCACCGGCGATGAGCTGCTGAAGCAGAACTTCCCGGCCATCCACGCCGTCGGTCGTGCCTCGCACCGCGCACCGCGCCTGGTCGTGCTGCGCTGGGGCAAGGACACCGATCCGGCACTGGTGCTGGTCGGCAAGGGCGTGTGCTTCGATACCGGCGGCCTGGACATCAAGCCGGCCGACGGCATGCGCAACATGAAGAAGGACATGGGCGGCGCCGCGCATGCACTGGCCCTGGCCGGCCTGGTGATGGCACGCGGGCTGCCGGTACGGCTGACCCTGCTGGTGCCGGCGGTGGAAAACGCGATCGGCCCGGATGCGTTCCGCCCGGGCGAAGTCATCGCCACCCGCAAGGGCCTGAGCGTGGAGATCGACAACACCGACGCCGAAGGCCGCGTGATCCTGTGCGATGCACTGACCTTCGCCAGCGAGCAGAAACCGGACCTGGTGCTGGACTTCGCCACCCTCACCGGCGCCGCGCGCATCGCGCTGGGCCCGGATCTGCCGGCGCTCTTCAGCAATGACGACAGCGTGGCGCAGCAGTGGCTGCAGGCCGGTGATGCAACCCGCGACCCGGTCTGGCGCATGCCGCTGTGGCGCCCCTACCTGCGTTACCTGACCAGTGGCATCGCCGATCTGGCCAACGCCGGTTCGCGAATGGCCGGTTCGGTCACCGCCGCGCTGTACCTGGAACGCTTCCTGGAAGACGGCCAGCGCTGGGCGCATCTGGACGTATACGCCTGGAACGACGGTGAACGCCCGGGCCGTCCGGCCGGTGGTGAAGCGCTGGCGCTGCGTTCGGCGTGGGCAATGCTGAAGCAGCGCTACAGCTGATCGGGTGGGTGCCGACCGTTGGTCGGCACGCCGTCCCCGCCAAATCTGACGAAAAATTGAATTTCGGCCTCGGCCGGGTTCTGCGAGGATGTGTGGGTCGACCACCCACACGCTCCGTGAAGGCAGGACTCCGACCATGTCGCTCTTCCGCTACACCCGCGCCGGCCAGACACCGGGCGCACCGCGCACGCATTCGCCGCTGCCCTGGATCGCACTGATCGCACTCATTCTGGGTGCCGTCGCGCTGGCCTTCGCCTGGCTGGCCGGCTGGATCGGCGACCGCCTGACCGCGCAGCGCTTCACCGACACCATCGAAGCCACCGGCCCGGCCCATCCGGGCTTCCGACGCGCGCACAGCAAGGGCATCTGCGTGAGCGGCTGGTTCGAACCCAGCGCGCAGGCCCCTACCCTGTCCAGCGCCCGCGTGTTCTCGCAGTCACGCGTACCGGTGATGGGCCGCCTGTCGATCGGCGGCGGTGACCCCTACGGCGCCGACAACACCGCACGCGTGCGCAGCCTCGCGGTGCAGATGGTCAGCGATGACGGCCAGGAATGGCGGATGGCGATGAACAGCTTCCCGTTCTTCGCCGTGCCCGATGCCGAGGCGTTCTACGCGCAGACACGCGCCTCCATCCCGGACCCGGCCACCGGCAAGCCCGACCCGCAGAAGATGGCCGCCGTACTGACGAAGTACCCCAGTGCGCAGGCGTTCCAGCAGTGGGCCAAGACGGCACCGTGGACCAGCAGCTGGGCCGATACCACCTTCAACAGCGTCAACAGCTTCTGGTTCACCAACGCGCAGGGCCAGAAGCGCGCGGTGCGCTGGCGCTGGCAGCCGCAGGCACCGGTGGTGGAGATGGATGCGGAAACGCGCAAGCAGGCCAGCGTCGATTTCCTCAGCCAGGAACTGCAGCAGCGCCTGGCCAGCGGCCCGGTGCGCTGGAACCTGGTGGTTACTACCGCCGAGCCTGGCGATGCCATCGATGATCCGTCGGTACCGTGGCCCGAGTCGCGTGATCAGGTGGTGGCCGGCGTACTCAGCCTGGACCGCATGCAGTCGCAGGAACAAGGCGCGTGCGGCCAGATCAACTTCGATCCGCTGATCCTGCCCAGCGGCGTGCGCGGCAGTGACGATCCGATCCTGGCCGCCCGCTCGGCGGTGTACTCGCAGTCCTTCAACCGCCGCGAACGCGAGCGCGCCACCGGCAACGTCGAGCAACCGAAGGAGGCCGCACGATGAGCACCGGCAACGGCCACTTCAACCTGCTGGCGCGGGTGCTGCACTGGTCCATGGCACTGATGATCATCGCCATGCTGTTCATCGGCGTGACCATGGTCGCCTCGCTGCATCTGCGGCCGATGCTGATCGATCTGCATCGCCCACTGGGCATCGCCATCGGCGTGCTTGTGCTGCTGCGCCTGTACAACCGGCTGCGCCATCGCCCACCGCCGCTGCCTTCCGACCTGCCCGCCTGGCAGGTGCTGGCAGCGAAGGCCTCGCACTGGATGTTGTATGCGCTGATGCTGGCGATGCCGCTGATCGGCTGGGCGATGCTGTCGGCCGGTGGTTATCCGATCGTGCTGTGGGGTGGCCTGCATCTGCCGCCGATCGTGCCACACACCCCGGCGCTGTACGCCGCGTTGCGCAATGCGCACAGCCTGCTGGCGTATGTGTTGTTCGCCACGGTACTGATGCATGTGGGTGCGGCGCTGTTCCACCTGTGGGTGCGGCGGGATGGCGTGTTCCAGGCGATGGCGCGCGGGAAGGATTGAGCGGGTTCGCCGGGTGTTCCCGGCGGATCGTTTCCGCGACCGCGGGGGGTGTCACTTTCTTTGCGCGTGCACCACGCTGCAGGAGCAGCGTGGAACGGCGTAGCCGGCCCGCAGGGTGGCGCACATGGATGTGCGCCATCAAGAAAGTAACCAAAGAAACGCTCCGCCGGCCGCGAGCCGGCGCGCTTCGCACGCCGGTGCCCTGCGCTCCTCGGTCCGTCGAGGGACGGTGCGGGAACTCGCTGCGCTCAGACACCCGCACCTCTTCGCCCTCGCCGGACCTGCGGTGCTCGGCTCGCTCAAGGCGGACTTGAAGGTCAAGATCAACAACAAGAGCATCCACGCGCGGCGTGGATCTACTGGGTGCAGCTTTTGCCTTTGACGTTGGGTCCGCCTTGAGCGAGCCGAGCATCGCAGGGGAATCAGGGGCGAAGAGGCGCCGGTGTCTGAGCGCAGCGAGTTCGGCGCCGTCCCCTGATTCACCGAGAAGCGCAGGGCACCGGTGCGCAGCGACGGCTCGCGCTCTGGCGGCGTGTTTCTTTGGTTACTTTCTTGATGGCGCACATCCATGTGCGCCACCCTGCGGGCCGGCTACGCCGTTCCACGCTGCTCCTGCAGCGTGGTGCACGAGCAAAGAAAGTGACACCCACCCGCGGTCGCGGAAACGACATCATTGGGAACAGCTGGGCGCCGCTACAACCACCCCTTCTGCCGCGCCAGCCGATATGCCTCGATCCGATTGGCCACACCCAGCTTGCCGATGCACTCGGACAGGTAATTGCGCACCGTACCGTGCGACAACCCCAACTGCTCGGCGATCTCGCTGGCGGTGCGGCCCTCGCCCGCCAGCCGCAGCACACGGCGCTCACGGTCGGTCAGCGGGTCGGCCTGCGACCACGCATCCAGTGCCAGCTGCGGGTCGATCGCGCGGATGCCCTGTTTCACCTTGCGCAGGGCCTCGGCCAGGTTCTCGGCCGGTGCGTCCTTCAGCAGGTAGCCCAGCACGCCCGCTTCCAACGCGCGGCGCAGGAAGCCGGCACGGGCGAAGGTGGTCACGATCACCACCTTGATCGGCAGTTCCTGGCGGGCGATGCGCTGCGCCAGCTCCAGCCCGGACAGACCAGGCATCTCGATGTCGGTGACCAGGATGTCCGGTTGCAGCTGCTGCAGCATCCGCCACGCGGTTTCGCCATCGGCGGCGCTGCCCAGCACCTCGATATCCGGCTCCAGGCCCAGCAGCGCCGACAGTGCACCGCGCACCATCGCCTGATCCTCGGCCAGCAGGATGCGGATCATGCCGGCCCTCCCTGTGCCAGCGATGCCGGGGAAAGCGGTATGGTGGCGGCCCCCAAGGGCACGCGCACGGTCAGCAGCGTGCCTTCGCCACGGGGCGACTGCAGCGTCAGCTGGCCACCCAGCGCCGCCGCACGTTCGCGCATACCGCACAGTCCATTGCCCTCGGCCTGCACGCCACCGCGGCCGTCATCGCGTATCTGCATCGTCAACTGTCGGTCCTCCAGCATGAAATCCACCTGCACCCGGGTCGCCTGCGCATGGCGCACGATGTTGGTGGCCGCCTCGCGCAGTACCAGCGCCAGTCCACGTTCCACGTCCACCGGCATCGGCGGTGGCGTCGTGTACTGCAGGTGCACCTGCTGGCATTCCAGCAGCAGACGGGCAGACGCCAGTTCGCCGGCCAGGTCACTGGCACGGATGCCGGTCACCGCGCTGCGCACCTGTGCCAGCGCTTCGCGGGCGATGGCCTCGGCCTCACCGATCTCCTGCCGTGCACGCGCGTCATCGCGGTCGTACAGCTTGCGTGCCAGTTCCAGCTTCAAGGTGATCAGCGAGAGGGTGTGACCGAGCAGGTCGTGCAGGTCGCGGCCGATGCGTTCGCGCTCGGCGGTGGTCGCCAGCCGCCGTACTTCGTCCTGCGACAGCTGCAGGGCAACGTCGCGCTGCTGGCTCAAGGCCTCCACGTTCACCACCAGCCCGACAATGAACGACACTGCCGGCATCCACACCATGGCTTGCCATGGATAGCCGAAGTAGAGCGCAGCGCCGCAGAACAACAGGTTCAGCCCGGTGAGCTGCAACAGGTACACCCACCAGCCGCCACGGCTGCTCATGCGGATCATCACGCAACCGAACACGAAGTAGCTCAGGCCCGACGGGTACCACGGCAGCAGTACCAGGGCGAGCACGATCATGCCCAGCGCATAGCGCCACCCATGGTGCCGGGGCGCCAGCATCACCTTGGCATAGAGCAGCAGGAACAGCGGATAGCTGGCCAGGGTCAGCAGCAGCCAGCGCAGCGTGAAGCCATTGCCGAGCACCGGGGTGAGGAAGATCCATACCGACCACAGCAGGTGGATCGCTCCGCTCCAGGGCGACTTGCCACGTCGCAGCAGTTCGGCCACGGCCGAATCCGGCGCAGGGCGCAGCAGGGACGCAAGCCAGCTCGACGACACGGGAGGATCCAGGCGGGGACGAACGCTGCCGATCATGCCAGTTCAGCCGATCCGGCGCAGGCGGCGGCGCGCCAGCAGCAGCGCCACCACCGTGACCGCCAGCAGCACCAGCAGATGACCACCGATGCTGCCCACCGACGGCAGCCCGACCACCGGCAGCGCCAGCTGCGCCAGATGCCAGGTCGGCCACAGCGGTGCCATCGTCGAGAACAACGCAGGCAGCGCCGACAGCGGCAGCCACAGGCCGGACAGCAGGGCCAACGGCAGGTAGACCAGGTTGACCATCGCCGGCGCCGCGCTGGCACTGACATGGCTGCCGATCAGCAGGCCGATCGCCCCCAGCGGCAGCGCGGCCAGTCCCGCCACCGCCATCAGCTGCAGCACCTGCAGTGCATGCAGCTGTACGCCACCGAACACGTGTGCCACACCGATCAACAGCGAAGCTACCAGCAGCGCGAACATCACGGCCATCGCCAGCCGTGCCAGCAGCGGCGCCGCAGCAGGCATCGGCAGTGCGCGCTTGAGGGTCAGCAGGCCGCCTTCGCGGTCCAGCGCCAGCTGCACGCCGAAGCCGAACAGGGCCGGGGCCATCGCACCGAACACGCAGTAGGTGGCCAGCAGATACAGCGGCGCATGACCACGCCCCAGCAGCACGCCGAACAGCAGATAGAACAGCACCGGGAACAGCAGCGAGGGCACCGCGAACGCCGGCGTGCGCCAGGCGCGGCGCAGTTCGGCCACCAGCTCGGCGCGGTACGGGCGCAGTACCTGTCGCCAGGCAGATGCCGGCGTGGGCGTGGTGCCGGTACGGGTCATCGTGTTCATGCGGCCTCCCGGGTCATGTCGAGGAAGGCGTCGGCCAGCGCCACGCCCTGTACTTCCAGCTCGCGCAGCTGCGCATCGGCGGCCAGCAGGCGTGCCACCACCGGCTCGGCCGGGCTTGCCAGCAACTGCAGGTGCTCGCCGTCGCGCTGCACCTGCTGCACACCCGGCCACTGCTGTACGTCTTCGGCAGGCAGCCCGCTGCGGCAGCGGATGCGGCGTGGCCGATCAGCCAGGCGCAGCTCGCTCAGCGGCGCATCGGCCAGCACCCGGCCCTGCTCCAGCACCACCACCTGCTGTGCCAGCGCTTCAGCCTCTTCCAGATAGTGGGTGGTCAGCAGCACGCCGCAGCCTTCGGCCACCAGCTGCCGGATTGCCTGCCACATCGCCTGCCGCGCCTGGATGTCCAGGCCGGTGGTGGGCTCGTCCAGGAACAGCACGCGCGGGCGACCACACAGGGCGATGGCGAACTGCACGCAGCGCTGCTGGCCACCGGACAGCTGGCCGTAGCGGCGGCGTGCCAGTGCCTGCAGACCAGCACGCTGCAGTACCTCCTGCAGCGGCATCGGGTCGGGGTAGCAGGCGCTGGCCTGCGCCACCAGTTCGTCCACCTGCAGCATCGGCGGCAGGCTGGTGCTCTGCAGCATCACGCCCAGGCCGAGGCGGCTGGTCCGCTGCTGCGGGTCACCGCCGAGCAGCTCGACCTGGCCGGCATCGGCGCGGCGCAGGCCCAACAACACGCTGATCGCGGTACTCTTGCCGGCACCGTTGCGGCCCAGCAGCGCCAGCACCTGGCCAGCGCGGACCTGCAGGTCGATGCCATGCAGGGCGGTATGGTCGCTATAGCGCACCTGCACCTGCTGCAGGCGGGCCAGCGACGGGGCGATCGGATCCATGGGCGGTACCGGTAGCGGGGACGTTGCCATCCTGTGCCGCCGTGGTCACATTTCGCAGTTGCCGCCGTCAGTGTCATCGGGTGACAGCTGTCACTGCCGTCATCGCCGTACCTGCCCTCATGCTGTGCCGCACGCTCCACCGCCGGAACCGCCGTCGTCTGCCCTTCCGGCCACACCCGCCCGAACGCCTGTGATGGAACGAATGAACGCTTCTGCCGAGCTGTTGAAGGAACTCCGTATCGACCGCAAGTCCCCGCCGCCCGCCTCCGGAGGGAGTGGCAGTGGTGGTGGCCGCCGCTGGCTGTGGATCGCGATCATCGTGGTCGTGTTGCTGCTGGCCGCTGTCGCTTTCGCCCTGTTCGGGCGTACGCCAGCGGTGGACGTGGAAACCGCGCCGGCGGTGGCCATCCAGCAGGGCAACGCCAGCAGTTCGGTGCTCGACGCCAGCGGCTATGTAGTTGCGCGGCGCATGGCCACGGTCTCGGCCAAGATCACCGGCAAGGTTCGCGAGGTGATGATCGAGGAAGGCATGCGCGTGGAGCAGGGCCAGATCATGGCCACGCTGGACCCGATCGATGCCGACGCGCAGCGCAGCCTGTATGCCTCGCAGCTGCAGGCCGCACGCAGCCAGGTCGCCGGGCTGGAAGCACAGCAGAAGCAGGCCGCCGCTGAAGCCAGCCGCCTGCAGGCACTGGTCGGCCAGCAGCTGGTGTCGCGCTCGCAGTACGACCAGGCGGTGGCGCAGCGCGACAGCCTGCGTGCACAGCTGGACACCGCACAGCGCAACGTCAAGGTGGCCAACGACCAGCTGGCCATCGCCGACCTGGGCGTAGACAACAACATCGTGCGCGCGCCGTTCTCCGGCGTGGTCACTGCCAAGGCTGCGCAGCCCGGCGAAATCGTTTCGCCGCTGTCGGCCGGTGGTGGCTTCACCCGTACCGGCATCGGCACCATCGTCGACATGGAATCACTGGAGATCGAAGTCGAGGTCGGCGAGGCCTTCATCGGCCGCGTGCAGCCGAAGATGCCGGTGGAAGCCACGCTCAACGCCTACCCGGAATGGAAGATTCCGGGTGAGGTGATCGCCATCATCCCCACCGCCGACCGCGGCAAGGCCACAGTGAAGGTGCGCGTGGCGCTGAAGGTGAAGGACCCGCGCATCGTGCCGGAGATGGGCGTGCGGGTCAGCTTCCTGGAACAGGCGCAGCCGCAGGCGGCCGCCAAGCCGCAGGGCGTGCGCGTGCCGGGCGGCGCCGTGGTCCAGCGCGAGGGCGCCTCGGTGGCCTTCGTGCTGGGTGATGAGAACCGCGTGCAGCAGCGCACGGTCGAGGCGGGCCAGGCGATGGGCAAGGACCGCCAGATCCTCAAGGGCGTGAGCGCAGGTGAATCGGTGGTGGTGAACCCGCCGGACACCCTGCGCGATGGCGCCAAGGTGCAACAGAAACAAGCGCAGTAACGGCCTGGCGCCCACGGGCGCCGCCGGCAACACCGCTCGACGCACGCCTGTGGCCACCGCAGGTGTGCTTCCCCGTTTCCCGCCTTCCGTGGAGAACCACCCATGTCGACCCTGGTTTCACTGCGCAACATCACCAAGACCTACCAGCGTGGCCCCGAGAAAGTGCAGGTGCTGCACGGCATCGACCTGGACATCGCCAGCGGCGACTTCGTTGCGCTGATGGGCCCGTCCGGCTCGGGCAAGACCACCCTGCTCAACCTGATCGGCGGCCTGGATAACCCCAGCGGCGGCGAGATCAGCATCGAAGGCGAGCGCATCGACCAGATGAGCGGCGGCCAGCTGTCGACCTGGCGCAGCCACCATGTCGGCTTCGTGTTCCAGTTCTACAACCTGATGCCGATGCTGACCGCGCAGAAGAACGTGGAGCTGCCGCTGCTGCTGACCCACCTCAATGCAGCGCAGCGCAAGCGCAACGCCGAGATCGCGCTGACCCTGGTCGGCCTGGCCGACCGCCGCAGCCATCGCCCCAATGAACTGTCCGGCGGCCAGCAGCAGCGCGTGGCGATCGCCCGCGCGATCGTCTCCGACCCGACTTTCCTGATCTGCGACGAACCGACCGGCGACCTCGACCGCCAGTCCGCCGAGGAGATCCTCGGCCTGCTGCAGCAGCTCAACCGCGAACACGGCAAGACCATCATCATGGTCACCCATGACCCGAAGGCTGCCGAGTACGCCACCCACACGGTGCACCTGGACAAAGGCGAGCTGGCCGACGCGCCGCTGGCCCACTGACGGAGGCCACAACGATGAAATATTTCTCGTTGGTGTGGGCGCAGCTGTTCCGCAGCCGCACCCGTACCTTGCTGACCCTGCTCTCGGTGGTGGCCGCATTCCTGCTGTTCGGCATGCTCGACTCGGTACGCGTGGCGTTCACCTCCGGTGGCAGCGTGGAAGGCGCCAACCGCCTGGTGGTGGCCTCGCGACTGTCGATCACCCAATCGCTGCCGATCCGCCTGGAAGCGCAGGTGCGCCAGGTGGCCGGCGTGCGCGACGTGGCCTACGGCATGTGGTTCGGCGGCATCTACCAGGACCCGAAGAACTTCTTCCCGAACTTCTCGGTGTCACCCAACTACTTCGACGTCTACCGTGAACTGCAGATCGATCCGGCACAGCTCGAAGACTGGAAGCAGACCCGCACCGGCGCCATCGTCGGCGAGACGCTGGCCAAGCAGTTCGGCTGGAAGATCGGCGACACCATCCCGCTGCAGGCCACCATCTTCCCGCGGGGCGGCAGCAACGACTGGCCGCTGGAACTGAAGGGCATCTACCGTTCCAAGGACCGTGCCCTGGCGGCCAACGAAGAACGCCAGTTGATGATGAACTGGAAGTACTTCGATGAATCCAACGACTACATCAAGAACCAGGTGAGCTGGTACACGGTGACGCTGGACAACCCTGACCAGTCCTCGCGGGTGGCGCAGGCCATCGATGCGATCTCGGCCAACTCCGACCACGAGACCAAGACCCAGACCGAATCGGCGTTCCAGCAGGCCTTCGTCAAGCAGTTCGCGGACATCGGCATGATCGTTACGTCGATCATGGGTGCGGTGTTCTTCACCCTGCTGCTGTTGACCGGCAACACCATGGCGCAGGCGGTGCGCGAGCGCGTGCCCGAACTGGCCACGCTGAAGACGCTGGGCTTCAAGGATGGCACCGTGCTGACCCTGGTGATGGTGGAGTCGGTGCTGCTGATCGGCCTGGGCGGCCTGATCGGCATGGGCCTGGCTGCGCTGATCCTGCCAGCCATCGGCCCGAAGAGCATGGGCATGCTGCCGCCGCACGTGCCGACGCCGACCTGGCTGATGGGGCTGGGCCTGATCGTGGTGATCGGCATCATCGTCGGCCTGTTGCCGGCGCTGCGTGCCAAGCGCCTGAAGATCGTCGACGCACTGGCCGGCCGCTGAGGAGAACGCAGACATGTTCAAGAGCAAACTCAAGAAGTGGCTGGGCAACGGCGTGACGGTGCTGCTGCTGGTGATCGGCCTGGTGCTGTGGATCAGCCTGCCGTGGATCGGGGTGCTGGCCGTGGCCGTGCTGGTGGCACTGTGGCTGCTGCTGACCCGCAGTGGGCGACTGGCGCTGGCCGCCACCCGCATCGGCGTGGCCAGTCTGCCGCAGCGCTGGGGCGCGTCCTCGGTGATCGTAGTCGGCATCGCCGGTGTGGTCGGCGTGCTGGTGGCGATGCTGGCCATGGGCGAAGGCTTCCAGGCCACGCTCAACAACACCGGCGATGACACCACCGCCATCGTGCTGCGCGGCGGCTCGCAGGCCGAAACCAACTCGGTCATCACCCGCGAACAGGTGCCGACGCTGTCCACCCTGCCCGGCATCAGCCGCGATGCCGAAGGCCGGCCGCTACTGTCACCGGAGTTGTCGCAGGTGGTCAACCTGGTGTCGAAGTCCGATGGCACCGACGTCAACGCGCAGTTCCGCGGCGTCGGCCCGCAGGCGTGGGCGGTGCATGACAAGGTCAAGATCGTCGAAGGCCGCAAGTTCGCCACAGGCCTGCGCGAGATCGTGGTCGGCCAGGGTGCCAAGGGCAAGTTCCGCGATCTGGACGTTGGCAAGACGCTGACGCTGGGCAACCAGACCTGGACCGTGGTGGGTGTGTTCGCCACCGGCGATGCGCATGATTCGGAACTGTGGACCGATGCCGATACGCTGGCCACCACCTACCAGCGCAGTGCCTGGCAGTCGATCAGCGTGCGCACCGATGGCAAGGCCGGCTTCGAGCAGTTCAAGACGGCCGTCGCCGCCGACCCGCGCCTGAAACTGGACGTGGAAACCACCCGCGTCTACTACAGCAAGCAGGGCGGCGGCCTCACCAAGCTGATCGACATCCTCGGCAAGGTGATCGGCACCATCATGGCGGTCGGTGCGGTGTTCGGCGCGCTCAACACCATGTATGCGGCAGTGGCCACGCGCGCCCGCGAGATCGCCACCATGCGTGCGATTGGCTTCCGCGGCCTGCCGGTGGTGACGGCGGTGATGCTGGAGACGATGCTGCTGGCGCTGCTGGGCGGCCTGCTCGGTTGCGCAGTGGCGTGGCTGCTGTTCAATGGCTACAGCGTGTCCACCATCGGCAGCAACTTCAGCGCAGTGGTGTTCAAGTTCCACGTCTCGCCGGAACTGCTGTGGACCGGCCTGAAATGGGCACTGGGCATCGGCCTGGTCGGCGGCCTGTTCCCGGCGCTGCGCGCAGCACGTTTGCCGATCACCACGGCGCTGCGCGAAACCTGAGCATTTCGCAGCGATACAACGCGCATCACGCAGGGGGACGGAGCGAAGGCTCCGTCCCTTTCTCGTTGGGGGGGGCAGATCCGGGTGCAGTAGATCCACGCCATGCGTGGATGGATGCCTGCGCATATGCACTGCTACAGATTGCGGTAAATCCGCCGCTATCGATGCCTCTGCCCATCGCCAACGCAGCGCACGTGACGCTGCGCACAGCGCATCTGTGGATTGTTGGTTGCGATTCATTTTCGCGCACATCCGTTGCGCAGCGACAAACAGTTACGAATGGAAACACTCTAGAATCGCGCCCCCCACGTTGGTTTGCAGCACCCCACGCGCCCATAGAACGGGCGCTTGTTTTTCCTGAAACACGAGATTTCACGGATGTCCCTGAAAACCACTCCGCTGCGCAACGCGATCGTCATCGCGCTGGCCGCCAGCTGCACCACCCCCGCCTTCGCACAGAGCGCCGGCGATACCCCGACCAACCTCGACCGCATCGAAATCACCGGCTCGCGCATCCACCAGGCCAGTGTCGAGACCGCACAACCGGTGGTCGCGCTCAGCCGCGCCGAGATCGAGAAGAAGGGTTACGTCAACGTTGCCGACATCCTGCAGGATGTCACCGCAGCCGGCGCACCGAGCCTGAGCCGCTCCTCGTCGCTGAGCTCTTCGCGCGACTTCGGCGGCATGTATGTCAGCCTGCGCAACCTCGGCCCGGAACGCAGCCTGGTGCTGATCGACGGCCGCCGCATGGGCGTCAGCGCCGGCGGTTACTCCGACCTGGCCTCGATTCCGTCGGCCATCGTCGAGCGCGTGGAAGTGCTGACCGACGGCGCATCTGCGCTGTATGGCTCGGACGCCATCGCCGGCGTGGTCAACATCATCACCCGCAAGAACTTCGATGGCGGCGAAGCCAGCGTCTACGTTGGCCAGTACGGTGAAGGCGACGGCCAGAAGCGTTCCTACAGCGCGACCTTCGGCAAGACCTTCGACCGCGGCTGGTTCAGCGTTGGCGCCGAGCGCACCAAGGAAGACGAGATTCTCGGCAAGGACCGCGAGTTCAGCCGCTACCCGGGTGGCCCACGCCACGCCGATGACGTCGACGCGCTGAGCCCGACCACCCAGTGGGGTACCGTCACCGTCGGCGGCAAGCCGCTGACCGTGGGCCCCGGCGGTGATCCAGGCAAGGCAGGCAACTTCCACACGCCGAATCCGGCTGATGGTGCCAACGCCAAGACCAACATGAGCCTGCTGAGCGGTCTGGAGCGCACGTCGGTGTTCGCCAACGGTGGTTTCTCGATCACCGACAACCTGCGCATCGTGGCCGACGCGCTGTACAGCAAGCGCGAGTCGACCAAGCACCTGGCAGGCTACCCGTACTCGGTCTCGGCCGCACAGGCACGCAATGGCACCCGTGCTGCCCTGTCCAAGGACAGCACCTTCAACAAGTGGGGCCAGGACGTCCTGTTCTCGCACCGCACCGAAGAACTGCCGCGCGGCACCGAGAACACGCTGGAAACCAAGCGTGCCAGCCTCGGCCTGGAAGGCAGCTTCGAAGCCGGTTCGCGCTACTGGGACTGGAACGTCAGCTACATGTACAACCGCAATGAAGGCGAGCGCGTTGGCACCGGCAGCCTGTACCAGCCGCACGTCAATCAGGCCGTCGGCCCGTCCTTCATGGATGGCACCGTGGCGCGCTGCGGCACGCCGGGTGCAGTGATTGCCGGCTGCGTGCCGTGGAACCCGGCCGCACCGATGGGCTATACGGGCCCGGGCTCGCTGAGCAACCAGGACGTGCAGGACTACCTGTTCACCCGTTTCGTCGACAAGATGCGCAGCACCACCAAGGTGGCCAGCGCCAACATCTCCGGCTCGCTGTTCACCCTGCCGGCCGGTGACATCATGGGTGCGATGGGCTTCGAGCACCGCAGCGAAGAAGCCAGCTACACCCCGGACCTGATGGTGCAGAAGGGCCAGATCGCCGGCACCACCGGCCAGCCGACCCGTGGCGATTACTCGCTCAACGAGGTCTACCTGGAGCTGCAGGTGCCGCTGCTGGCCGACATGCCGTTCGCACGCGAACTGTCGTTGGACCTGGCGGGTCGCTACACCGACTACAACACCTTCGGTTCGACCACCAACAGCAAGTTCGGCCTGAAGTGGAAGCCGATCGACAGCCTGCTGGTGCGCGCGACCTACGGTACCGGCTTCCGTGCTCCCACCGTGGATGACCTCTACGGCGGCGCGGTGTCCAGCCGTGATTCGTTCACCGACCCGTGTGATTCCAAGTTCGGTATCGCCGCCAGCAGCGCCACCGTGGCAGCTCGCTGCCAGGCGCTGAACGTGCCGGCGAACTTCCGCCAGCAGACCGGCTCGGATGGCAATGTCGCCAACCGCCCGGGCCAGCAGGCCACCTCCGATTTCAACTCCGGTTCCAACCCGGAACTGAAGCCGGAAACCGCCAAGACCTGGACCGTGGGCCTGGTTTACAGCCCGGACTTCGTGCAGGGCCTGGACATCAGCCTGGACTGGTGGAAGATCCGCATCGACAACGCCATCGTCGGCGAGTCGGCCACCGACATCCTCAACCAGTGCTATGTGCAGGGTGTGGATTCGGCCTGCGGCCGCTTCACCCGTTCCACTGCTGCGGCCACCCGTGGCCAGGTGACCGCGCTGGATCGCTCGCTGGTCAATGCCGGTTACCGCGAAACCGCCGGCTATGACATCGGCGTGCGCTACCGCCTGCCGGAAACCGCATACGGCAAGTTCGCCATCAACTGGAACACCACCTACACCGACTACCTGGAACAGCGCAACGACAGCGCCGCCACCACCCCGGTGGAGCAGCGCGTGGGCTGGGCCGGTGATTTCCGCGTGCGCTCGACCGTCAACCTGGACTGGCAGTACGGCAACCTGGGCATCGGCTGGACCGCGCGTTACTACTCCGGCATGAAGGAAGCCTGTTCGTATGATCTGGGCGGTGGCCCGGACTGCAACATGGCCGACTTCGTTTCGCCGTATACCGATGCACAGCCGAGCCGCAAGGTGGGTTCCAACACCTTCCACGACCTGCAGGTGCGTTACAGCCTGCCGTGGGATGGCACCGTGTCGCTGGGCCTGAACAACGTGTTCGACCACCAGGGTCCGATCATGTACAGCCAGCCGAACAGCAGCTTCACCTACTACGGTGGCTTCGACATCGGCCGCTTCATGTACATGAAGTACCAGCAGCGCTTCTAAGCCTGCAACCGCGTTCCCGCCCCGGCCAACTCTCTCCTGGCCGTGGATGGAAGCAGAACGGCGCCCCTCGGGGCGCCGTTCTTTTTTGCGGGGTCATGTGCGCTGCTGCACAGTGCTACCGCTTGGCGGCTCGCATCGCACGTACGTTGTCACCGACGAACAGGATCAGGCCGGCCCAGATCGCGGCAAAGCCGATCGCTTTGGCGGTGTCGAACGCTTCGTGGAAGAAGAACACGCCCAGCAGCAGCTGCAGGCTCGGCGCGATGTACTGCAGGATGCCGACCAGCGACAGCGGAATGCGCTTTACGCCGTAGGCGAAGCCGATCAGCGGCACGGCGGTGACTGCGCCGCCGAAGATCAGCAGCAGGTCATTGCGCCAGCCCCAGCCATGGAAGAACGCACCGCCATGGCCGTTCTCGGCCCAGATCGCGAAGGCCAGTGCCGGCAGGAACAGGTACATGCTCTCCACGCCCAGGCCGGCCACCGGGTCGACCGAAACCAGCTTGCGCAGCAGGCCATACAGGCCGAACGAACAGGCCAGGCCCAGCGCGATCCACGGCGGTGTGCCGGCATCGATGGTCAGCCAGGCCACGCCCACCGCCGCCATCGCCACCGCCACCCACTGCAGCCGGCGCAGGCGTTCCTTCAGCACCAGCACGCCCAGCAGCACGTTCACCAGCGGGTTGATGAAGTAGCCCAGGCTGGTCTCGATGACATGGCCGGCGTTGACCGCCCAGATGTACAGGCCCCAGTTGAAGGCGATGGTCAGGCTCGACACCAGCAGGATCGGCAGCGCGCGCGGCTGCGCGGCGATCTTCTGCCACCAGCCCAGGCGCGAGCTGACCAGCAGCCAGCCCAGCACCAGCACCGTGCTCCAGATGATGCGGTGGGCGATGATCTGGAACGAAGGCACCTCGTTGAGCAGGTGCCAGTACACCGGCACCAGGCCCCAGATCACGAAGGTGGACGCGGTGACCAGCAGGCCCCGGCGTTGTTCTTTCTCGTCCATGCTCATTTCTTTCTCGTCCTTGCCATCGTCAGCACCACCACACCCAGAAGAATCACCGCCATCGCCAGCAGGTCGCGCCAGCCGAAACGTTCACCGTTGAGCAGTGCGCCCAGCAGCACCGCAATCACCGGATTGACGTACGCGTAGCTGCCCGCCAGCGCCGGGCGCACGTTCTGCAGCAGCCACACGTAGGCGGTGAACGCGACGATGGAGCCGAACACGCACAGGTAGGCCATCGCCAGCAGGCCACCGGTATCGGGCAGCGTGGTCGGGCGCTCGCCCACCGCCAGGCCGATCAGCACCAGCAGCACGCCGCCGCAGACCATCTGCCCGGCCGCGGTCATGAACGGGCCCGGCAGGTCCAGACCGCGTGCCCACACCGAACCGAAGGCCCAGCCGATCGGCGCGATCAGCAGCAGCACCAGCCCGGTCGGCGAGGCGGTCAGGCTGCTGCCGGCATTGAGCCAGACCACGCCGAGGAAGCCGATGGCGATGCCCAGCCACTCACCGCGGCTGGCATGCTGGCCGCGCAGCGCCGAAAACAGCGCCATCCACAGCGGCACCGACGCCACCGCCGTGGCGGCCAGGCCCGAGGACACCTCGCGCTCGGCCAGCACCACCATGCCGTTGCCCAGCACCAGCATGGTCACGCCCATGATGACCAGGTTGCGCCATTGCCGCAGGGTCGGGTTCGGCAGCTTCCAGAACAGGCGCAGCGCAAGGAACATCAGGCCGCCGGCAATGATGAAGCGGCTGCCGGAGACCATCGTCAGCGGCAGTGCGCCGCCGTGCAGGGCCTTGGCGATGCCCAGGTAGGTCGAGCCCCAGACCACGTAGACCAGCAGCAATGCCAGCGCGACAAGGCCACCCCGGGGGGCAGCCGCAGACGGAACAGGGGGAGCCGACATGACGCACCAGAGGGGCCGGGGGAACGCGGATTCTAGGACGTTCGGCCGGCTGAAATAACCCCGGTTTTCAACACACTGCAACGCGGATGGGCAATCTTCCCGGATGCCGGACGCGAAAGGGCGTACGACGATTTAGCTATAGGCCCGTCCGGCGCCCGCTGTCACCCTGTCCGGTCCCATTCCCCGCCCGCTCGTTCGGCACCCGGCGTTGACGTGGGATGCATTACCTAGGAGGCTGGCCGCAAGCGCCCCGCGCGCGGCTGGCACCGATCTTTCCCGCACGGAAGCGCCGCATCGAGGATTCCCACCCGGATGAGCACCACGTCCCATTCCGCTGTCCCCAGCACCGACGGCGCCGCGCTGCGGCGTTCCATCTCCAATACCCTCAAAGGCTCCGCCGGCAACCTGGTGGAGTGGTACGACGTCTACGTGTACTCGGTGTTCGCCGTGTACTTCGAATCGCAGTTCTTCTCGCCCGATGACAAGAACTCCACGATGTACGTGTGGGCGATCTTCGCGGCGACCTTCCTGATGCGCCCGATCGGTGCCTGGTTCTTCGGCCGCTTCGCCGACCGCCACGGCCGCCGCCTGGCACTGACCGTGTCGGTCACGCTGATGGCGCTGTGTTCGTTCCTGATCGCCATCACCCCTACCGCCGCCAGCATCGGCATCTGGGCCGCGGTCATCCTGCTGTTCGCACGCCTGCTGCAGGGCTTCGCCACCGGTGGCGAGTACGGTGCCAGCGCCACCTACATGTCCGAGGCCGCCATTCCCGGCCGCCGCGGCTTCCTGTCCTCCTTCCACTACGTCACCCTGGTTGGCGGCCACGTGCTGGCCCAGCTGACCCTGCTGCTGATGCTGACCTTCTGGGGCAAGCCGGAAATCTCCGAATGGGGCTGGCGCATCGCCTTCGGCATCGGCGGCATCGCCGCAGTGGTGGTGTTCTGGCTGCGCCGGGGCATGGACGAGTCGCTGTCGGAGTCGTCCATCGAGGCCGCGCGCGAGGGCAAGGCACAGAAGTCCGGCTCGATGTACGAACTGTTCGTGCACCAGTGGCGCCCGCTGCTGCTGTGCTTCCTGATCACCGCCGGTGGCACCGTGGCCTTCTACACCTACTCGGTGAACGGCCCGAAGATGATCCAGAGCGCCTTCGCCGGCAACGACCCGATGACCGGCACCCTGATCAACCTGGGCGTGCTGGCGTTCCTGATGGTGCTGCAGCCGGTCGGTGGCTGGCTGTCGGACATCATCGGCCGCAAGACCCTGCTGGTGTTCTTCGGTGTAGGTGGCGTGCTGTACAGCTGGTACCTGATCACCCAGCTGCCGCACCAGCATGACGCCACCCTGGCGTTCCTGACCCTGGCCATGGCGTTTGTCATCCTCACCGGCTACACCTCCATCAACGCGGTGGTGAAGGCCGAGCTGTTCCCCACCCACGTGCGTGCACTGGGCGTGGGCCTGGGCTATGCGCTGGCCAACTCGCTGTTCGGTGGCACCGCCCCGCTGCTGTACCAGGGCGCGCTGAAGACCGGCCACGTCGACTGGTTCGCCATCTACGTGACCGCGACGATCGCGGTATCGTTGGTGGTCTATGTGTTCTTCCTCACCAACAAGGGCCCGAACTGGCTCGACGGCACCCGCAAGTAAGCGCGTCGTCATGATCGCGGCCACCGGTGCACTGCCGGTGGCCGCTGCGTCTCCCGCTACGCCACTGATGTGGATCGCGGCGACGCTGGCCGCAGCCACGGCACTGGCCTGGCTGCTGCGCCGCCCCAACGCGCAGGCCGCGTGGCCGCGCATCGGATTCGGGATTGCCCTGCTGGTGTTCTGCGCCGCGCTGGCGCTGCAGCTGGCGGTGGACCTGGGCAGCGGCCACAGCTCGCTGCAACTGCGCCTGCATCGCGGCATCAATGCAGGATCACCGGTTGGCCTGCGTACGATGGTGGCCTGCTATCTGGCAGCGCTCGCCGCCAGTGGCTGGGGCGCGTGGACGCTGTTGCGTCAGCGCCGGTAGTGGCGGGGGGGGGGGGGGGCCCCCAAAAAAAATAAGAACTATAAAAAATTTTTAGGGGCACCGCCCCCCACACCC
>NZ_JBJNRH010000011.1:61005-104666 GCF_045809185.1 Nocardiopsis yanglingensis
GCTGTGGCGACCGCGCGGGTCGGGCGGGCCGCTGGCGGGCAACTCATTATTCTTTCCGAAGGTTCATGAGGTTGCCGGCCAGCGGCCGGCACTACCCCATCAGCGGCGGGCCGCTTCGCTCTTGTCGCGCGCGCCGCGGAACTCCGATTCCTTTTCCCACGTCGGCCAGCGGCGGCTGTTGGCCAGCTCGGCGCCCAGGTCGTAGACCAGCAGGGTGTCGGCGGCATGGCCGCTCGGGTCCCAGCTCGGGGTCCAGGCATCGCAGGCCTGGTGGTAGCAGTCAGCGAAGTACTTCTCGCGCAGCGCGCGGCCGGCTTCAACGCCGCCGTCCAGCTTGTCCAGCCCCGGGCCGATGGTGATCGCCGGCACGCCCAGGCGGGCGAAGGCGAAGTGGTCGGCACGGTAGAAGAAGCCGGCTTCCAGGTTCGGGTCCGGGCTGTAGCTGCGGCCGCGGGCCTTGGCCACGCGTTCCAGGTCACCTTCCAGCGACACCCGGCCCTTGCCCCACGACGCGATGTCACGGGTCGGGCCATCCGGGCTGAACATTTCGATGTTCAGCACTGCAGCGGTCTTGTCCAGCGGCGCCAGCGGGTGCGCGGCGTAGTAGCTGGCACCCAGCAGGCCCTTCTCTTCGGCGGTCAGCGCCACGAAGTACAGCGTGCGCTGCGGCTGCGGGCCGGCGGCGAACACGCGGCCCAGTTCCAGCACGGTGGCCACACCGGTGGCGTTGTCGATCGCGCCGCGGCGGATGCGGTCACCCTTGGCGTCGGGCTGGCCGATACCGAAGGCATCCCAGTGCGCGGAGAAGATCACCGCCTCGTCGCCATGCTCGCCACCGGGCAGCTTGGCCACCACGTTGCGGGTCACCACCTGCTCGCGCTTGAGCGCGAAATCCACGCTCAGCTTTGCATTGTCCAGCGCCACCGGGCGGAAGTCGGCGCGCATCGCCTTGCGCTTCTCGGCATCGAAGTCGAGGCCGGCGTCGGCGAAGATCGCCTCGGCCAGCTCGCGCTGCATCCAGCCACGCAGCGGGGTGTGCTGGGCCATCGCCTCGGCCTGGCCGCGCTCGATGTCGAACAGTGGCGAAGTACCCGAGCTCTTCACCGTGGCCCAGCCGTATGCAGCCGGCGCGGTCTCGTGCACGATCAGCACGCCCTCGGCGCCACGGCGTGCGGCTTCCTCGAACTTGTAGGTCCAGCGGCCGTAGTAGGTCACCGCCTTGCCGTCGAACGCGCCCGGCGCATCGGCTTCGAAATCGGCGTCGTTGATCAGCACCACGGCGATCTTGCCGTGCAGGTCCACGTCCTTGTAGTCGTTCCACTGGCGCTCCGGCGCGTCGATGCCGTAGCCGACGAACACCAGCGGCGCATCCTTGATCTGCACGCGCTTGCGCGGCTGCAGGCTCTGCAGGGTCACGTCCACGCCATTGGCCAGCGCACGCTTGCCCTGCTTCAGCGACAGGCTGGCCTTGGCCGCGCCCTCCAGCTGCGCGCGCACCAGCGGCACCGGCTGCACCCAGCTGCCGTCCACGCCGCCCGGCTGCAGGCCATAGCTGCGGAACTGCTCGATCAGGTACTGCACCGTGCGCTCTTCGCCTTCGGTGGCCGGCGCGCGGCCCTCGAATTCATCCGACGCCAGCACGCGCACATGGCGCGACAGTGCCTGCGGATCGATGCCGCCACCCGGCAGGTCGTTGGCCGCATGGGCCAGGCCACCGACGAACAGGCAGGACGACAGCAGCAACACGCGCATCGGATTCACGGCAATACCACGGCTAGCTTGGAAGTCACCAGAGTGTAACGTGGTCGTGACATCGCGGCGCAGCCTGGGCCAACGTCATCCACGCATGGCGTGGATCTACTTGCTGATGCGATCCAGCCAGCACGCCAGGCCTTGGGCGTTGAGTTCGATGTCCATCGCCAGAACAGCGGTCACCGCGGCATCGTCCAGCGCACAGCCATGCAGTTGTGCACGTTCCAGGTACAGCGCCTGCAGTGCGGCCAGCAGGCAGCGGTGGCGGTCCGGTCGCCCGTCGCACTGGCGGCCGATGGCAGCCATTGCATCGATCTGCTCGAACAGGTCGTCGGCCAGTTTCTCCACCTGTTCCACACGACCGTAGTGGGTCAGGTACATCGCCTGCGGGCCGTAGCCCAGCATGCGCCGGATCGAGGCCTTCATCGCTTCCGGGTCGAACTGCACCGGCGAGGAGGTCGGGAAGATGAAAGCGCCCTGCGCACTGTCCAGCTCGCGGTAGGAGATGCCGAACGTATCGCCGGTGAACCAGCTGCGGCTGCGCGCATCCCACACGCAGTAGTGGTGCAGCGCGTGGCCCGGGGTATGCAGCAGCACCAGCTCGCGGCCGGCCAGGTCGATGCGGTGGCCGTCTTCGGCCACCACCACACGGTGCTCCGGAATCGCCTCGATGCGGCCATAGCTGCGCGCGATCTCTTCGGCGCCGTATACCGCCGTGGCGCCAGCGATCAGCCGGGTCGGGTCGATCATGTGCGGTGCACCGCGCGGGTGCAGCACCGCCTTCGCATTCGGCAGCTGCTGCATCAGCAGGCCAGCGCCACCGGCGTGGTCCAGGTGCACGTGGGTGAGCAGCAGCCAGTCCACTGCCTCCACGCCCAGGCTGGCATCCGCCAGCGCCTGCAGCATGGCCGGCACCGACAGGCCGGTGCCGCAGTCGACGAACGCGGCGCGGCCGTTTTCAACGATCAGGTAAGCCGCATCGAAATCCGGGCGCTGGAAGCCGGTATCGATGGTGTGGATGCTGGGGTCGGCGGTCATCGGCACGCACCTGGCAGGATCGGGAACAGACCCCCATGGTAGGCGCGCAGGCGGCCCGGGTTCGATGCGGCTTTGGTCGGAGGGCGCATGGCTTTGGCCGGATGGTGGCCTGGTAGAGTCGACTGTTAGTCGACTTGCGGGCGCAGCGCGGGTATTTCTCCACGTCTGACGGGAAAGCAGTCGACTAACAGTCGACTCTACCAGGAGCACGTTCAGCGGTGGCCATCATCACCGCCAGGTTCAGCGCAATGCGAACCGCGGCCGCAGCAGCAGGGCCAACACCAGCACCGCCAGGAACGCGCCGTAGGCGTACAGCACCGCCAGCACCTGCGGCCAGATCGGGCCAGCGCCGGGCTGCACCACGCCGATGCGGTAGCCCCACAGCATCGACACGATGCTCAGCGCAAATGCGAGCACCAGGGTGGTGCTGTCGAACAGGCGCCGCCGCGCGGTGCGCGGCTGGCGCGGGAACAGCCAGTACAGGCTGCCCAGCAGCAGGAACCAGGGCAGGAACAGCAGCAGCGACAACCAGGCCATCGCAGACTCCATGTCATCGCGCCGGCGGCGCGCGGACATCATGCCATGACCTTCGTTCTCGGGTAGTGCCGGCCGCTGGCCGGCATTTCCCATGCAAATGCCGTGGTAGTGCCGGCCGCTGGCCGGCATCCACCCTTCAACGGCGCCGACCAAGGTCGGCATCTACCGATCAGTCGGCGCGCAGCACGGCCAGGGCGGCCAGCACCGCGTCCACTTCGGCGTCCAGCTTGAACAGCTCGCTCTGCAGCTGGTCACCCTGCTCGGCCTGCTTGATCACCGCGATCAGCTGGCCCGCATCGCGCGGCGAATCGAAGCCTTCGCTCTGGATCAGCAGCGTGCCGTCACCGGCGGTCAGCTTGAAGTAGAAGCGGCCATCCTTTTCACGGTACTGCTTGAACAGCGGCGGTGCCACGCGGGCCACGCCGGCGTCCTCGCTGGCGATGTCGCCCGCAGTGGACAGGTCACGCAGACCCACCGCATGGCGCAGCTCGTCCAGCAGCGGTGCCGCCAGCTGCTCGCGCAGCTGCTGGCCACGGCGCTTGAGCAGCGCTTCGATCTTCTCCGGCTCGGCCATCAGCGCGTTGTAGCGCTCGCGCAGCGGCGACAGCTCGCTGTCGATGCGCTCGAACAGCTGCTGCTTGGCATCGCCCCAGCTGATGCCCGCAGCGAACGCCTTGGCGAATTCCGCGGTCTGTTCCGGCGTGGCGAACGCCTGGTACATCTGGAACAGCGCCGAGCCCTCGGTATCCTTCGGCTCGCCCGGCGCGCGCGAGTCGGTCAGGATCGAGAACACCAGCTTCTTCAGCTCCTCGCGCGGCACGAACAGCGGAATGGTGTTGTGGTAGCTCTTGCTCATCTTGCGGCCATCCAGGCCCGCCAGCGTCGCCACCTGCTCGTCGATCACCACGTCCGGCAGCGGGAAGTACTCCTTGCCGTACACGTGGTTGAAGCGCTGGGCGAAATCGCGCGCCATCTCGATGTGCTGGATCTGGTCGCGGCCCACCGGTACCTGGTTGGCCTTGAAGATGAGGATGTCGGCGGCCATCAGCACCGGGTACATGAACAGGCCGGCGCTGACGCCTGCGTCCTCGTCCACGCCTTCCTCGCGGTTCTTGTCCACCGCCGCCTTGTAGGCGTGCGCGCGGTTGAGGATGCCCTTGCTGGCGATGGCGGTCAGGAACCACATCAACTCGGTGGTCTCGCGGATGTCGCTCTGGCGGTAGAACCACACGTGTTCCGGGTCCAAGCCGCAGGCCAGCCAGCTGGCCGCGATCTCCAGGGTCGCGCGCTGGGTGCGCTGCGGGTCCTGGGACTTGATCAGGCTGTGCAGGTCGGCCAGGAAGAAGAAGCTCTCGATCCCCGGCGCGCGGCTGGCCGCGATGGCCGGACGGATGGCGCCAACGTAGTTGCCCAGGTGGGGCGTGCCGGAGGGGGTGATGCCGGTAAGGACTCGGGTCGTCATGACTGCGTGGGGTAACCTTCGATGAACGGGGCCAGTTTACCTTGCACGCCACCAACCCCGTCAGGGCCTGCGGCGCGTTCATTCACGCAACCCCGCTGGAGACGCCCGATGAAACGCCTGCTGCCCCTGCTGCTGATCCTGCCCCTGGCCGGCTTCCGCCCCGCCCCGATGCCACCGCCGGTGTACGAGGGCGGCCCCGTGCGCATGGCCCTGGTCGACCGCGACCGCGGTACCGAACTGCGCAGCTACCCCGCCGAGGGCCAGCGCTGGGTGGCTGGTGAGCGCGGCCACCGCTACGCGGTGCGCCTGTACAACGACAGCCCGCGCCGGGTGCTGGTGGTGCTGTCGGTGGACGGCGTCAACGCCATCTCCGGCGAGGATGCCGATCCCTCACAGACCGGCTACGTGCTCAACCCCGGCCAGCGCGCCGACATCACCGGCTGGCGCAAGAGCCAGGATGAAGTGGCGCAGTTCGTGTTCAGCAGCCCCAGCGGCAGCTATGCCAGCCGCACCGGCCGCCCGGACAACATCGGTGTGGTCGGCGTGGCGGTGTTCGAGGAAGCGCGTCGCTGGCGTCCGGAACCGATCCTGCGCCGTGGCCTGCCGCTGCCAGCCCCGGCGGCAGAAGCGGCGGCCGATGCCAGCGCCAGCAACAGCCGCATCGAGGGCTACGCCAGCAAGTCGCAGGCGCCAGCGCTGGGCACCGGCCACGGCGCACGCGAACAGTCCTCTGTACGCGATACCGACTTCGAACGCGCCAGCCGCAGCCCGGCGCAGGTGCTGCAGCTGCGCTACGACAGCGCCCGCAATCTGCGCGCACGCGGCATCCTGGTGGATTCGCCCTCACGCCTGCCGCGCGAACCGCAGGCCTTCCCCAACCGTTACGTGCCGGACCCGCCGGTACGCTGATCCTCCCACCCAGACAACACAACGCCCGCAACCTCTCGGTGCGGGCGTTGTGCTGTGGGGGAAAACCGTAGCGCTTACTTGTAGTCCGGGTAGTCCTTGCTCACGCTGTCCTGGAACTCACGGACTTCCTTCTCAGCGCGGTCCTTGGCCCAGCCATAACGTTCCTGCAGGCGACCGGCCAGATACTCGGCATTGCCTTCGGCCACATCGAAGTCGTCGTTGGTCAGATCGCCCCACTTGGCCTGAGCCTTGCCCTTCAGCTGCGACCACTTGCCGGAAATGATGTCTTTGTTCATTGCTGGGAGTCCTTGGTTGCAACGGCGTTCTTACCGTGGCTCCAGCTTCGCGCAGCGGCCGTTGAGCAGCAGTCAACCGCCCATGAAAGCGCTGCTCACCTGCTTGAATGGTTCACTCCGCTTGCACAGGCCTGCAGCAGAACGCGCGCACAAAAAAAGGCCGGGGAAACCCCCGGCCCTTCTTCTCTTTCCGTTCCGTGCAGGGCTCAACGGCCCTTCGCGGTGTCCTCGACCTTTTCGCCCGCCTTCTGCACGTCCTTGCCGGCACCGGCAATGGTGTTGCAACCGGCCAGCAGGGCCACCGAGAACATCGACAACAGCATCAGGGCAACTACGCGCTTCATGGGCTTCTCCTTGGGTTTGCCGCTACACCGCTTCATTCGCGGATGGGATTGTTTCGCTCGGCGGGAGAAGGCCAACGCCCACTACCGCCGCGTGAAGTGCAATCTGGCGGCAGTGGCGTGGAGCGGGTGTGAACGGATCGCCGATCCGTTCAGGCCAGGCGCTCAGTCGCGCATCAGAGTGGACTTGCCAAACAGGCTTTCGACCAGGTCCACGGCCAGTTCGGCGGTGGCATTCTGCTTGTCCAGCAAGGGGTTGAGCTCGACGATGTCCAGCGACCCCATGCGCCCGGTGTCGGCGATCATTTCCATCACCAGCTGCGCCTCACGGTAGTTCACACCGCCCGGCACGGTGGTGCCCACGCCCGGCGCGATGCTCGGGTCGAGGAAATCCACATCGAAGCTGACATGCAGATGGGTGTTCTCGTCGATGCCTGCCAGCGCTGCTTCCACGGTGCGCTTCATGCCGTTCTCGTCGATGTAGCGCATGTCATAGACATCCACCTTGTGGGTCTTGATCAGGCGCTTCTCGTCCGGGTCCACCGAACGGATGCCGATCTGGTGCATCTGCGCCGGGGTGATCGCCGGCACGGTGCCACCGAGGCGGGTCAGCGCGTCCGGGCCGAGGCCGCACAGGCAGGCCACCGGCATGCCGTGGATGTTGCCCGACGGGGTCACGTCGCTGGTGTTGAAATCCGAATGCGCATCCAGCCACAGCACGCGCAGGGTCTTGCCCTGCTCGCGGCACCAGCGCGCCACCGCAGTGATCGAACCGATGCCCAGGCAGTGGTCGCCGCCGAGCATGATCGGCATGCGGCCGGCCTGCAGTTCGGCGTAGCTGGCTTCCATCAGCGCATGGTTCCACGCCACCACTTCATCCAGGTGACGGTAGCCTTCCACCGGCGCGGTCCACGGGTTGCGCGGGCCATCCAGGTTGCCCAGGTCGCGCACGTCCACGCCGCGCGCCTCCAGCGCCTCCGGCAGGCCCGCCACGCGCAGCGCTTCCGGCCCCAGCCGTGCACCGCGATGGCCCGCACCCACATCGGTGGGAACGCCAATCAGGGATACGGAGATGGGATGGGCCATGGGTGCCTCCTGCGGTGGGGAAAAAGAAGCACAGTCTAGCCAGAGCTGTGTGACACCACTCGCGGCGGTGCAGCAGGATGGGGGCGGCCCCTGCCGTGTAGGGCTTGCCCGGCCTGATGCGTAGGAAGAGACCATAGGCGTGATGAGCATCACGGTGGCGACGGATTCGGCTCTACACACATCCAGCAATGCCTGCGATCGTTCCCCTCGCCATGACACGCGGCAAAGGCTTCTCCGTTGAACCGCATGGAACACGCACCCGCCGCGTCGTCGCTCACTGGGTGACTGACTCCGCCATCTGTGCGTCATGACGTCTGCGTGGGACATGGAACAGGAACGATCAAACGAACACGGTCTGCCGGAACATTCAATCGACCCCGGCCGGAGAGCACTCCATTGGCGAGCAAACACCTCTACATCGCAGTGGCAGCCGCCACATCCATCGCAATCGTCGCGTTCGCAATTGCCTACCCGCCGAACAGCGAGGTCTCATCGAAGGGCGAAGTTGAACACGAAGCCCCGGTACCCGCTCTCCCCTTCCAGCGGAACGGCAGCGAGGGCCCTGGCCACAATACTGCAGCGTCACAGATTCCATTGGGGCGCAAGGCGTTCCGGATTGAGATGACGCAACCCGATTTCAACGGCGATGCCGTGGATTTCATCGACGCACAGTTGTCGAACTCGAAAGCGGGAGATGGGCACGCCAGCTATCAGATACATTCGCGGGTTTCCAGCTGCAAGCAAGCGCTCGACCCTGGCGATGACGAAGAGTACAGAGCGTATGCGTCAATCGGCCTCGGCGAGGGATTCTCCAGACGAGTTGAACGGGAAATAGAGGACTGCCGGGGCCTGACCGCGAGAAAGGACATCCTGGATGTGAACTGGCTCGCATTGGCAGCCGCGCAGGGATCGATCGAAGGGCGGCTCGTTTACGCACAGAACCCGCGCGCGGTCATTGGCACTTTGGGTGACGTTCTCTCAGACCCTGAAAGGTTGGTCGAGTATCGCCAGAACGCAGTGAGCTACCTGGAGGACTCTGCGTCGCGCGGCAACGTCGATTCCATTGAAGCCCTCGCGAACATCTACGCGAGAGGAATCATCGCCGGGAGATCCACAGAGAAGAGCCTCGCCTACTGGATGGCCCTGCATCGAGCAAACCCTACTGAATACTCGACGGAATCCGTAAACAGGTTGTCCACGGGCATGGACGCAGACCAATTTGCCCGCTCGCAGAACCTATCCAATGCGATCTACCAGTCATGCTGCGAATGACTGGTCGCGCTCAGAATCCATCAACGGGTGGTACCGAAGTGAACAAAGTAAAGATCATGCTGGTGATGCTTGCGACCATCGTGGTACTGGGTGCAATGCTGCCACTCGCCTTCGCGAACTGGCCATTCGGCTGGTCATCCAACGTATACGGCCCGGTTTCCTGCTCCGACTGTGGCGGACAGACTCCCATCCCGGACGTCGCTACAAAGGCGTTCCTGGTGAGGTATACACAAGTAACAAACAAGAAAAACCATGGGACCTTTGAGCATTCAATTCAACCTGGCTCCAAGATCATCGTGTGCACCCGTTCGTACTGTGTGACCTACCAGATGACAGACAGTCGCGACTGGAATGGAACTTCGCGTGAGTCCATCACTAGCCCACCACCGGCAGCGGGTGGTACCGGGTCAGGTGGCGGATCAGGTGCCGGTCAAGGCGGTGGCGGTCGTGGTGGCGCACCGGTCAGTGGCGGCTGTCATGGAAACTGCGGCGGTGGCAGCGGCAACGTCACTGTTGGCCCACTCAATCCCCCAAAGAGCAAGAACCCGACCCATAAGAACTGAATCTCGACACCGACGCAGTGGTCCAGACACAAGGTTCATCCACCCAAGCGGGCGATCGCTCACTGCTGCGCAACCCTCGCCAAGGGCGCAAGGTTCTGGTTTCAGCAGTTTGCTGAGGCGTGCCGGTCAATGGCGGCGAACCGGCGTCACGCTCTGTACCTGGCCGTTGTTGCGCGTCATGCACAGGAAGCGGCCCTCGGGATAATCGATGATCAGCTCCTGGTATTCGTTGCCCACCGGCATCTGGGTGACCAGTGCGCCCTGCGCGCCCTTGCGCATGTTGCAGGCGCCCAATGCGGTATCGCCTGCCGGCGCGGGGGTAGTCACCGAGGACACATTGCGGAACACCGCGCGGCACCCGCCATTGACCCACACCGAATGCCGCGACAGGCCCCAGTTCTGACCTTGTTCGCAACGGGTGTGGCTGAGCTGGCGCACGATTTCCACGTTGCCGCGGGTGTTCAAGTCGCATGACACCTGTTGCTGGCCGGTGGATTCACAAGTGATCTCGCGCGGCAGCGCGGCATCCCCGGCGGCAGCGTCGCGAGGGCCTGCGTTGTCTGCGGCGGACGCGGGCGTGCCTGTGGTGCTGACCTGGCAGATGCCATTGGCACCGCCTCGGCCGGTGTAGCTGATCTGCGGTGTGCCTTCATCGTTGGGGCTGATCGACAGGGTGATGCCGCTGTTGGCATCGCGTGCTTCGAAATAGCGGTCGTTGAAGCGCTTTAGCGTGGCCTCGCGGCCCTGCACGTAGACCGGCCCGCCATCGTCGGCGTGCACATCGATGCCGCTCGGGCAGCTGGCGTTGAAGAACCGTACCGCCGCCATGGCCGGCGCCACGAAGGCGGTGGACAACAGTGCGACGGTGAGCGGCAGGGCATGGCGACGCATGTGCTTATCCCGAAAGGGCCCAGGGTGGGCTTGTAGCGGCAGTATGCGGTAGGGCGCTGCGGGCTGTCCGCGAGGAATATCAAGATCCGCGTGGCGCGCGTGGGGATTCATGTCTGATAGGGTGTTCTTGGAGCTTTGCCGGGACGGTTAAGCCGGCTGTACTTTCTGGGCCATGAAGGGTTGTGCGACAGCAAGACGCACCAGGATTCGTCGTTGGTTGCAGCTAGGCGCGATATGTCGCTTCTGGCATTGCGATGCCCGAAACGGGTCAAACGCGATAATTCATTTTTACTTTCAGATCTCCCGATGCCATCGAAACAAACGACTGGCGGGCGGTGATTTCACGTGCGCATGATGAATCGCCACCTGCAAAGGTGGTCGGGACTTCCAAGCCCGTGTTGTCAACGATGTATACGCTTGCCAGCCGGCGTCGTCCTCCCAAGTACGGCGCCGGCTGGCAATCCGTTAGCCGATCGACGGCGGGCGGTGCGTGGGGGCCTCGTGCCCGCCGATTCGTTGACCCGGTCTTGGAAGCCACGCATCGCCCGCCACCCTCTTCGGGTGGCACCTCTGTTCCCGACGAGGATGCCCGCATGCCCAAGACCCACCACCCGTACCTGACCGCCACCCTGGGCGAGGCCGCGCTGCGCCTGCCACCTGAACTGGCGCAGCCGTTGGAAGCCGCTTTCGCCGCCGCCAATGAGGCGCCCGCGCCCATCAACCTGCCCGGCTGCCTGCAGCGCATCCAGGCCGGGGACGCCGCCGATGGACAGCCGTGGCCGGGGCCGGCAGGCACACCTGGTGAAGCGGTGGCTGCCGCTCGCAGGGATCGCGCCGCGGTTGGCCTGGTGTCGCTGCTGGAGCTGTACCACGCCGCCGAGCGCGTGCGCGTGGACGGGGAAGAGAAGGACGATATCGGCGACGGTGTGCGCGAGGGGCTGATGCTGGCTTGCCGCGGGCTGACGGAGTATGTGGCGTTGCAGGTTCGAATGGAGTGAGCCCCTGCATTGCCGCTCGCGCATCTCATTGCGGCTCCCCGCATCAACCCTGAAGTGACCCGCTATTGACGTTGCTGTCCGCTCATTACGTTCTCCACTGCGGACTTCATCAACTTCGGCTCGTCAACAAACAAGGCCAGATAGCGAGGAATCGGCTTGACGGAAAGCAGGCTCAGGTAGGTATCGCGACTCTCCATCTCCAGCACGATGTTAGGTGTGTCCAACGGAGAAACCACCGTCAGGTCCCGGCGATCAATCGCCTTTGATTCCGCCCACGCACCCAGACTCGACTGCAGCAGCGTTACACCCCGTATATCCTGCACGCGAACATCCATGCTGGACCTCCACCCCATCCGCACCAGCAATCTCCTGCTCGATAGTCGATGGGAAGAGTGTCCGACAGCGCGCCGGTCCGCGACCATCCAAATCAATCCGTAGATGGTGAGATAAGCAAGGATGATATGAAGAAGCAGGCTGCTGCCATCCTCGATAAAGCAGTACACCAACAAGTGAGCGATGGGGATCTCTACCAGGGCCAGGAGAAGCATCAGCACAAATGCCCCCTGATAATCCACGGCCTTGGTGAAACCAAACACCTTGTCATCGTCATCAACGGACGAGTTCATCCATGCAAACTTTCCGAGGATCGAGCAATGCACTCGCCATTCAAGCCGCGCCAACGCAATCATCAGCCGACGGATGTCAGCCAAGCAACGTGCGGCAAAGCGGGCGAAGGACAGCCCAGACGCCTGCTTGCGAATCACCACGCCGGTGAACAACAGGATTGCCATCGCCGTGTAGTGTGAGGTCGCATCAATGACTTGCGTGACCCTTGCTCCAAGTAATGCCAGAGCCACCAGAGAGAATCCTATAGGCCAGAATCTAGCGATGCGCTGGAGCATGGGTCAGCGGACCGTACCAACCATCAACCATCCCATGGTCGCTACCCTGCCCTCTTCGATAGTCAATCCCATGACGCGCCCTCTTTGATTGCTCCAACCCGCGGCCTTCGTAGTGCCGAAAGGCCGCTCCTATGCGGCGTGGAATCTCGATGTTGTGCAGAACTCACTCGCGTCTGCCGACAACGCTGTGAAGCTAGTTTTCTTCGCTCGGAAGATCAACATAAAAGAGACGTCATGGATCGAATTACAACTTTCCTCATCCGCTACCGTCGCTTTCGTCGAGCCGATTGGTGGGCCGCAGGGAAACGCGAAATTCCTCATTGAATCCATTTCCCAGATCGACTCCGATGATTCGAAGCTCGATGTACGCCGATCGAATCGGCGCACTACTCTTCCCTTGCTGCGTCACCAGGTTGACTCAACGGCTTGGGACAGAAATCCCGCCGAAAGGCGGCTTTTTCACATTTGCAGGAAGCAAATAGGGAGTGCTGCTACCTGTCTTCGACCCACGCACGGCCTACGATCGAAGCAGACGCACCCCTGTGTGGAGAATCGAAGAGAAGCAGACCGACGCGAACATCGCGCTGGCGATATACAGAAACGATGATCGGAGTGCCTGGAGGGGCACGGACTAACGTTTGCAGTAGAAGGGTTGAACGCGGAACGATAGCGAGCGGACAGGGTCAACTGCGACGATTTCTGCATCACCAAATGCTGCATAGGCAATCGTTGACCGCATGGTCTGGCCTGGCTCCAAGCGAACCTCACCACATCCTCCCGGGCAGTACGCGGTCATGACCGCCTTGGGCTGCAGAAGGCCCGTGGTCATGGTCAGGACTGCCCCTTCGTCCCCCGTCGGAAATGTGCCGTCTTCAGCAGGCCAGTTTTCCTTCATGAGGCACAACGGCGCGGTGGCAGAAGACGTGAGGGCGATGTCGTATCGCTTCTCCTTCGGGTTGTCCACCATGGAGAAACTGAAATCCTGTGGCTCAGCCCATCGGATCGCGCCAGCACAGGCTGTCGTTGCGACGCACAGGAGGATGACTACGGGAAGCCTGCTCATCCAGCTTGCTCCATGATGTGGTCGGGGGCCGTAAAGCCTCGCCGCATGGGCGGCATCCCGAAGACACTCTACTACTCCCCGGCATCTCAACATCTGGTACGGGCGTTAGTGCCGGAGCGGCCCACAATACAGGTAGATGGTCAAACCCGGTCCGGGCCCACATTTGGCAGTTCTCTGGGCCGGCAGCGCGCTGGCTGCTTCCAGAACGTACAGCGCACGGATGCGCCTGCATGAGATGGTGCCGCTTATCCGAATCGAACGGATGACCTACTGTTTACAAGACAGTTGCTCTACCAACTGAGCTAAAGCGGCAAGGGTGGATCACCGGCGGCAGCGCCGCGGTCCGGAGATTCTAGCGCAACCGTGTGCATTCCAGCGACCGGCTCTGTGCCGCCCCGCTGCGCTGCTGGGCCTGGGCCGGCTGCGTGCCCGCCGCCAGCTGCCCTTCCAGCCACCACTGGCCGGCGTCGCCGCTGGCGACGAGGCGCGGCTGGAAGCCCGCGGCCTGCACCGCTGCCATGCGGCGCTCGGCGCCTTCGCGGTTGCGGTACTGGCCCAGCGCCACGGCGTTGATGTCCTGGCCCTGGCTGATGATGTAGTAGTCGCTCAGGCCGGCGGCGACGATGCGCTTCACCGTGGCCTGGGCTTCTTCGCGATTGGCGGCGGCCGGCAGCATCACCCGGAAACGGGCGCTGCCGCTGGCAGCAGGCTGTTCGCGCAGGCGCACCTGACTGATGACGTTGCCGGCCTTGCCTTGCGCGCTGCTCGCGGCGGCGCGGTCGGCGAACGGGCCCAGCGCGATGCAGCGCGGCGGCTCGGCAGCCACGGGCGGGGTTACGGGTTTTTCCGGCGCCGGGGCCGGTGCAGGCGGTGTTACCGGCTTGGCAGCGGCGGCAACCGGCGTAGCCTCAGCCACCTGCGGCTTGGCGACCTCCGGCTGGGCCGGGGCGGCGGGCGCCGGCGTCGCAGCCACAGCCGTCTTCTCCACCGGTTCGCGCTCCATCAGCGGTGCGGTCGGGGCGGCGGCAGTGGCTTCGGCTGCGGCATGGGCATCCACACCACCGGGCACCCAGCGCAGCTCGGCCACACCGGCCGGTTGCGGCGGCGGCGCAGGCGGTTGCGGTGCATCGCGCAGCAGCCACCAGCAGGCGACGCCAAGATTGAGGATTGCCAGTACGACGATCAGGGCACGGGTCAGCATGCGCGGATACTAGCCTGCGGGCTGGTGCACCGCCCAGCGGGCGAGGCCATCCAGCACCAGCGAAGGGTGGTAATCGGCGCCAGACAGCAGCGGCATCAGCGCCGGTGCGCCGCCACCATGCACCAGCAGCGACGGCGCAACGCCCAGCAGCGTGTGCGCCTGCTGCGCGCTGCGTTCGATCAGCGCCACCGCGGCGCCATCGCAGCCGGAGGCAAGCGCGTCGGCGGTGTCGTTGGCGAACTCGCTGTAGTCGCCGCCGGTGGCCGGCAGCTGCACCGCACGCGCGTGCAGTGCTTCGCGCATGGTGGTGGGCGATGCGGAAATGCGACCACCGTGGTGCTGGCCGTCGGCGTCGAGCAGGTCAATCGTCAACGCGGTGCCCACCCCGACCACCAGCACCGGGCGCTGCGCCTTGGCGGCAGCCAGCAGGGCCAGGAAGCGATCAACACCGAACTTTTCCGGCTTGGCATAGGCGATGCGCACGCCGGCACATTCGGCGCTGGTGCGCACCACATGCACGTGTTCGAAGCGGCGCTGCAGCTGATCCAGCATGGCGCTGGTCAGCGAGGGTGCGGCCACGCTGGCCACGAACGCGGTGCGGCCGCTGGGCAGGCTGTGTGGCGGCTGCCCGGCCATGCCTTCGGCGCCATGCGCCCAGGCCTGCACATCACCGGCTCGGTCACCCTGCAACGGCGCGAACTTGAAGCGCGAGTTGCCCAGGTCGAACAACCAATCGCTCATGCCGCCCTCACGCTGACTTCGCCGGCGTGCAGCAGGCGTTCCAGGCCATCGATGCGCACGCGCAATGCGCCGTCATCGGCCAGGCCGAGTGCGGTGCCGTGCTGCCACTGCCCTTCCAGTTCCACGCGCACTTCGCGGCCGGCCAGCATGTCGAACGCGGCGTAGCGCGGCAGGAACGGCGCCAGACCTTCGCGATCGAATTCTTCCAGCGCCGGCAGCAGGCGCGTCAGCACGGCGGCGACCACCACGTTGCGGTCCACCGGCTTGCCGGCCAGCGTATCCAGGTCCACCCACGGCTGGGTGATCTGTTCGGCGAACGACGGTGGCATGTGCGTGTTGATGCCGATGCCGATCACCGCGCGTGCCGGGCCGGCGTACTCGCCACCACCTTCTGCGAGCAGGCCGACCAGCTTGCGCTTGCCATCGACGATCAGGTCGTTCGGCCACTTCAGCTGCGCCTGGGTGTAGCCCAGGTCGTGCAGCGCTTCGGCCACGGCGATGCCGGCCACCAGGCTCAGCCCGGCCAGGCGGCCGAGGCCGCCGGAGTACAGGCGCAGCACCGACAGGTAGATATGCGCGGCCAGCGGCGAGGCCCAGGTACGGCCGCGACGGCCACGGCCGCCGGTCTGGCGTTCGGCCAGCAGGACACTCACCCCGCGCAGGGGCGCGCTGCAACGCAGCAATTCGGCGTTGGTCGAGTCGACCGTCCAGGCCACCTGCAGGTCGTGCAGCAGCGGCAGAACCCCGGCGGGCAGGCCGGCGCGGATCGCGTCCGGGTCCAGCAGGTCGACCGGGCGGGTCAGGCCATAGCCCTCGCCAGCGCGGCCCTCGATGTCCACACCGGCGGCCCTAAGTCCTTGAATGCGCTTCCAAATGGCCGCCCGGGTCTGACCCAGCTCACGGGCCAGGGCGTCGCCGGACAGGCGACCGGCAGCGAGTTTGGCCAGCAATTGGCGATCGTCCACGGCAGCTTCCACGAAGTCAGAAAGGAATTATGCGGGAAAGCCGCCAGCGACGCCCGCCACGCTGGGTTCCGCAGGGGCTTCCAACAGGGCGCCGGGTTCGGGCTAGAATCGGGAACTCACCTTCCCTTAACGTGGATGTCGTCAATGCGCCGCTATGCCCATTGCCTGATCCTGCTGACGATGCCCTTCGCGGCGTCTGCGACAGCAGCGCTGGACGACAGCCGCGGCGCCTGCGTGTCCTCCAATGGTGATGCCGCCTCACAGCGCGCACCGACCGCAACCGCCTCGGCCGCCACCACCAAGCCGGCGGCAGTACGCCCGGCCGCCAGCAGTGCCACCAGCACCGGCGGCGGTGGCAGCGACGACGACGTGCTGCAGCGTATCCGCGCGCCGAAGTGGCACAGCTACCTGCCGGGAATGTTCCGCTGATCAAGTCGTTGCTGCAGTGGCTGCGGCCAGCGCCGCGGCCGATCGACGATGTACTTTGGGAAGACGCCTGCCGCCGCGCGGCCTGGCTGCACGGCCTGGACGACGAACGCCGCGCGCGCCTGCGCGTATTGGCTACGCGCTTCCTGCACGAGAAGACCATTACCCCGATCGGCGAGCTGCAGCTGCAGGCCGGTGACGGCGTGCTGCTGGCCGCACTGTGCTGCCTGCCGCTGCTGGAGTTCGGCGAGGTAGGACTGGAAGGCTGGTCGCAGCTGATCGTCTACCCCGATGCGTTCCGCGTGCACCGCAGCCACATGGATGCGGCCGGCGTGCTGCACGAGTGGGATGACGAGCTGATCGGCGAGTCGTGGGACAGCGGTCCGTTGATCCTGTCCTGGGCCGACGTGCAGGCCGACCTGGCCGCCCCCCACGAGGGTTACTGCGTGGCGGTGCACGAGATGGTGCACAAGCTGGATGCGCTGGATGGCGCGATGGACGGCACCCCGCCGCTGCCACGCGAATGGCAGCGCGAATGGGCGGGCATTTTCCAGCGCGCCTACGATGCCTTCTGTGCGCAGGTGGATGCGGGCGAGGAAACGCTGATCGATCCGTATGCGGCCGAGGCGTCGGAAGAGTTCTTCGCGGTGGCCAGCGAGTACCACTTCTCGGCGCCGGATCTGCTGCAGCAGGCGTTGCCGGAAGTGGCCGCGCAGCTGCGGCGGTTCTATGGCGAGCCACCGAAGATCGAACTGCGGTAGTGGCGGCCCCCGGCCCCCCCCCCAGGACAGCCCACTCAAAAAAAGATGTTTGAGGGCCACCGGGGGGCGCGGGGGGGCCGCCCCCCCGCCCCCCCCCCCCCCGGGGGGGGGGGGCCCCCCCCCCCCCCCGCCACTACCGGAACACCATGCGTTGTTGCGCTAGGCGATGCCCGGCGAACGGGAGTGCGTGGCCTACGGCCCCGGCGGCAGGCGCACTTCGAAGCGGGCGCCGCCCAGTTCGGCCGAACGGCCCACGGTCAGCTCGCCGCGGTAATCCTTGATCAGGTCCTGCACGATCGACAGGCCGATGCCGTGGCCCTGCACGCGCTCGTCGCCACGCACGCCACGCTGCAGCACCTTGCCGATGTCGTCCGGGGCAATGCCCGGGCCATCGTCGTCCACCGCCAGCAGCAGGCCGGCGCGACGCGCGTTCGGTGCCGGCAGCGGCTGCGCGGTCAGCAGCACGCGGCGGTTGGCCCACTTGAAGGCGTTTTCCAGCAGGTTGCCAAGCAGTTCCTGCAGGTCACCCGGTTCGCCATGGAAGCGCGCGGCCGGGTCGATGTCGAATTCGCACAGCACGCCCTTGGAGGCATAGACCTTTTCCAGGCCGCGCACGATTTCCTCGGCGTTGGATTCAATCGGCAGCGGCGCGGAGAACAGCTTGTGGCCCGACGACGCAGCACGCGCCAGCTGGTAGGAGACCAGGTTGTTCATGCGCTGCAGCTGCACGTCCAGTTCCTCGCGCAGCGCGCCGTCGCCGGCGCCGCTGTCCATCTGCGTGCGCAGCACCGCGATCGGCGTCTTCAGGCTGTGCGCCAGGTCGGCCAGGGTGTTGCGCTGGCGCTCCAGGTTCTCGCGCTCGCTTTCGATGAAGGCGTTGATGCTGTCGGTCAGCGGTTCCAGCTCGCGCGGGTGGCGCTCGCTCATGCGCTCGGTCTCCCCGCGCTGCACCTTGGTCAGCTCGGTGATCACGCGGCGCAGCGGGCGCAGACTCCACTGCAGGATGACGGTCTGCAGCAGCAGCAGGATCAGGCCGATGCCACCCAGGTAGAACCAGACCCGGCTGCGGAACACCCGCAGCTGCGCACCCAGCGCGCGCGAGTCTTCCATCACGTAGATGGTGTACGGGAATTCGGTGGCGGGATCGGCGTCGGCATCCCACACCAGGCCCAGGCCATAGCGGTACACCGAGCCCTGGCTGCCATCGATCTGGATCATCGGCAGCGGGCCTTCGAACACTTCCTGGCGCGGTGCCAGCAGGCCGCCGCCCACGGTGGGCAGCATCGGGCCTTCGGCGGACATCGAGTTGCCCTTGCCGTGCGGCATCACCACCTGCAGGTACAGGCCACTGCCCGGCACGTCGAAGCGCGAATCCGGCGGCTGCTCGCGGATATACAGCGAGCGGTCGCGGGTGAAGTCGATGCCGGCCGCGTAGGCGGTGGCGTAGTTCTTCAGGCGCTCACGCAGGTTCGCCTTCGCCGTGTCGGCGAAGGCGGCATCGAGCGCATAACCGGCCAGCGCCAGGAACGCGACCAGACCCACGGACGCGGCGAACATCTGGCGCGCCTGCAGTGAGCGCGGCCGCCAGCGTCGGAAGAACCACAGACGGCCGGACATCGTGTAATCGCCAGGGTGAGCCGGCTCAGCCCTCGTTGCGCGGGATCGCGAAACGGTAGCCGCGGCCGCGCACGGTCTCGATCGGCTTCAGCTCGCCATCCGGGTCCAGCTTCTTGCGCAGGCGGCCGATGAAGACCTCCAGCACGTTCGAGTCGCGGTCGAAGTCCTGCTGGTAGATGTGCTCGGTGAGGTCGGCCTTGGAGACCAGTTCACCGGCGTGCATCATCAGGTACTCCAGCACCTTGTACTCGTAGCTGGTCAGGTCGACATTGCTGCCGGCGACGCTGACGGTCTGGGCGGCGAGATCCAGGGCGACCGGGCCGCATTCCAGGGTCGGCTTGCTCCAGCCAGCGGCACGGCGCAGCAGCGCGTTGACGCGGGCCAGCAGCTCTTCGACGTGGAACGGCTTGACCAGGTAGTCGTCGGCGCCCTGCTTCAGGCCCTCGACCTTGTCCTGCCAGCTCGAACGCGCGGTCAGGATCAGCACCGGGAACTTCTTGCCTTCGTCACGCAGGGCCTTGATCAGCTCCATGCCCGACATCTTGGGCAGGCCGAGGTCGATGATGCCGACATCGAACGGGACTTCGCGCCCCATGTAGAGGCCTTCCTCGCCGTCCTGCGCAGCATCGACGGCAAAGCCTTCGCGCTTGAGCCGGGCTGCCAGGGTCTCACGCAGCGGGGCTTCGTCTTCGACCAGAAGGATACGCATGAACTCTCCCTAGTGTCCTGGGTGTGGCCCGGAGGCCTGTGGGGTACGGGTTGATAACGACGACTATCCCTGTTCAGGGGTTATCGCCGCGTAGTGATGACATATCCGACCGCGGCGTGCGCGGCTGTGAACGCGACGGGGCGGGGTCGTCCATGTAGCGGACCCGGCCCCGATCGTCCATGTACTTCACCCGGTTGATGTCACGACCATCGAACGGCACGCGCTCGGCGCCGAGGATGTGGCCGCCGGTGGTGCGCTGCACGCGGCGCACGGCATCGGACAGCGATCGCTCGTCGCCACGGTTGCCACGCTCGCCGCGCTCCATCATCTCCGCCCGCCCCTGCTCGCCACGCGGCGGCTGTTGCGCCAGCGCCGAAGACACCGGCACAGCCGACAGCACCACGCAGGTGGCCAGGGCAATGCGGCAATGGAAGGGAGCGGAAGACATCGATGCGATCCTAGCCGAGCACGGCGATTCGTTCAAAAGTCGTAAATCCGGGTGCCGGGTTCGGGACCCGGCGTTTTACAAATCCTTTGCAAATTCTTGGTTTGGGGCAGTGAATCCGGTCTGAACTTTTCCGGCCCTGCGTCCGGGTTGTTCAGCTAAGTGAACATTCGGGACGAATCGCCGCCCCTTGTCAAGTCAGGAATGTGCCCGAGGTCACGCTGCGGCGCGATCAGCTTCGCGTTCGGTGACCGCCAGAGCCTGTTCGACCAGGCTCCAGTCGGCGCCCGGGCGGTGGGCACCCTCGCTCAGCACCTGACGGAATGCGCGGCCACCGGGCTGGCCATGGAACAGGCCGAGCAGGTGGCGGGTGATGTGCTTCAGCGCCAGACCTTCGCCCAGGCGCGCCTCCACGTAGGGGCGCAGCGCGCGCAGCAGGTCACCACGGGCCTGCAGCGGGGCGCCGGTGTGCAGCGCCTCCAGCTGATGCAGCAGATAGGGGTCGTGGTAGGCCGCACGGCCCAGCATCACGCCATCGACGTGCGCGGCCTGCGCCTGGACCGCTTCGATGCTGGCCAGGCCACCGTTGATCACCACCGGCAATGCCGGGCGCTCCTGCTTGAGGCGATAGGCCCAGTCGTACTTCAGCGGCGGAACCTCGCGGTTTTCCTTCGGCGACAGGCCCTTCAGCCACGCGTTGCGTGCATGCACCACCACCATCGCCGCACCAGCGGCAACCTGGCGGTCGACGAAGCTGGCAAACACGTCGTAGTCGTTGTCCTCGTCCACGCCCAGGCGGCACTTCACCGTCACCGGGATCTCGACAGCGTCGACCATGGCCGCCACGCACTCGGCCACCAGCACCGGCTCGCGCATCAGGCAGGCGCCGAAACGGCCGGCCTGCACGCGGTCGGACGGGCAGCCGCAGTTGAGGTTGACCTCGTCGTAGCCCCACTCAGCGGCGATGCGTGCGGCCTGCGCCAGCAGCGCCGGATCACTGCCGCCCAGCTGCAGGGCGAGCGGCTGTTCGCTGCGGTCGAAGCCGAGCAGGCGCTCGCGATCGCCATGGATGACCGCATTGGCGTGCACCATCTCGGTGTACAGGCGTGCACCCGGCGCCAGCACGCGATGGAACACGCGGCAATGGCGGTCCGTCCAGTCCATCATCGGGGCAACGGACAGGCGCAGGGAATCGGCGTAACGGGCGGTGGCGGACGTCATCGGGGCGTTGATCGTGGAGACTGGCATTGCCAGTGAGATCAATAGTTTACACCGGGTGGCTGAATGGCGGCGGGTGGCGCCCGGAGACCCCTGCGGCGCACCGGCCCGGCGCCCGTCCGCAATGACGAGCAACCGGTCACAGTTGTCGCGATTCGTTGACGACGACGAAATATTGGCGCCGCTATAGTCCAGCGCTCGCAATGGATTGGACGAGTGGAGCAGATGATGCAGCACAAGCGTATGAGCAGGACCCTCGCCGCCGCGCTGGCGGTGGCCGCCCTGGCCATCGGCACGGCAACCGCAGCACCGGCTGCCAGCGGGCTGAGCCCGACCTTCACCACCTGCCGGGACAAGGCGCAGGGCGCGGTCGAGCAGGCCGCCTGCCTGACCTCGGAAAGCACCCGTCAGGACCAGCGCCTGAACCAGGCCTACCGTCAGCTGCAGGCAAAGCTGAGTGGCGCGAAGAAGACCAAGCTGGTGAACGCCCAGCGCGCGTGGCTGCAGTCGCGCAGCCGCGATGGCGAACTGGATACCGCGCTGTACGACGATTCGCAGCCCGGCAACCTGCAGGGCGAGTTGAACGACGTGATGCGCCTGAGCGCGCGTGCCGACCAGCTGCAGAAGTACCTCCAGCTGCTGGACTGACCCATGAGGGGCAGCCCCTCTGACTGCACAAGGATGTAAGACATGCCAACCAACATCGATACCCATGATCTCGATGCCACTTCCGGCGCGGTGTATTTCGCGGTCGGCCGAGGCACCGAAGGCGGCCCCGCCTCCTACCATCTGGCCATCGCCGGCATCACCCAGGGTGTGACCGAACCGCACTGGGGCACGGTGAACAAAGTCGCGCAGAACAGCGGTTACAGCCTGGGCGCGATCCAGGTCGACTTCGGCCAGCGTGGCGAATGGGCGCTGGGCGCCATCGACGGCCATGCACTGAAGGCCGGCGAAACGACCTATGTCGACGCCGTGGTCGAACAGGCCAGCACCTACGCCAAGGCGCATAACCTGCCCTTCACCCAGGACCACGCCAACCTGCGCCGCGACCTGCTCAGCCACGGCAATGGCCTCAGCGGGCGCAGCTCGATCCAGTTCATCGACACCAACACGCGCGACAGCATCAACGCCTGGGCCGGTTCGGCCGAGGGCAAGCAGTGGATCCACGCCAACATCGACTACCCGCAGGTGCGCAACGCCACCCGGATCGGCATGACGATGGTGGACGCGCATGGCAGCAACATCGCCGAGGAAAACCGCTTCGAAGCGATCAGCCTGATCGCCAAGACCGCCAACCAGTTGCCCAGCCAGCTGCCCAAACTGCAGAAGGTGCTGGAAGAGGGCGGTGACTACGAGGCGCTGCGCGAGAAGGCCGGGCAGATCCGCGAGACCTACCAGTACTTCGATGCACCCAAGGCCGGTGACATCGCCGTGCGCTACGAAGACGCGTACGCCAACAACAAGGAGGCGATGGACCGCGCCCACGCCAAGGTCAGCAGCCGCGATTACTCGCCCGCCGGTGAACACAACGATGCCGACATCCAGGTGGCGCTGGACCAGATCGGCGCGCCGCGCCAGCAGGCCGGTTCGCAGACCTTGAAGGAAGGCTCCAGTGGCCGCGAGGTGCTGAAGCTGGAAAGCAATCTGGTAACGCTGGGCTATGCCAGTGCTGACGGCCAGCAGACGCTGAATCCGGACCGGCGCTTCGATGCCACCACCCGCAAGGCGGTGGAAGACTTCCAGCGCGCGCACAATCTGGACCCGGTGGACGGCAAGGCCGGGCCGGCCACGCTGGCCGCCATCGACCGCGACGCGCGCGAACTCCAGGGCAACCTCGCCGCGCTGGGGCTGACCGACGCCAAGGGCCAGGCCATCGGCAGCGATGGCTATCTGGGCGGTGGCAGCCGCCACGCGATCAACGCCTTCCAGCAGCAGCACAACCTGCCCGCCACAGGCATTGCCGATGCGGAAACCCGCCAGGCGCTGGCCAATGAAGTGCAGCAGCGTGCGCAGGCACAGGGCAACACGCCGGAACAGCAGGCGGCAGCCGAGCCAGCACGCGAAACGGTGTACCCGATGTCCGACCCGCGCAGCCCGCAGAACTGGCTGTACACCGAGACCCTGGTGCAGGTGAAGTTCGCCGAAGAAGCGCGTGGCCTGCCCTCCGGCGAGCACAGCGAGAAGCTGGCCGCTGCCCTCACCGTGGAAGCTGCGCGTGCCGGCCTGTACCGGATTGATCGCGTTGAGCTGAACCAGGATGGCTCGATGGCACGTGCGGTGCAGGCCAATGCGCTGCACGACGAAAGCGCGTTGAACCGCAATACCGCGCCGGTATCGACCGCTGACGCGATGCGCCAGAGTGTGCAGGAGAACAGCGAGCGGGCGTTGCAGGTGAGCGATCAGCAGCGCGAGCAGCAGAAGATCGACCAGCAGACCCAGCAGCACGGCCCGCGGGCCATGATGGCGTAAGGAATGCAGGCCCACGGGCCTGCGAATGCCATTGCCTTACTCGCCCCCTCGTCGGCTTGAGGCCGACGGGGGCGTTGGCTGAGGTACGTCGAGGATCGTCGCAAACGCCAAGTCTTGCGTCCCGGAGCGTGCCCACGCTTCAATGTGCTTTCGGCCCTCGAGGTGCATTCGATTGTGCAGGCGAACAGCCACTCAGCCGGTCCGGTTTGATCGCGCTCGACGCTCCCGCCTGGCATGGCGCGGAACTGCCTGGGTCGCGCAACTGATTCGACGACCGATACGTCCGTCCGCAGCTTTTCCTAAGTGGTTCATGCGCGCCATCCATAGGAGGTCTGCTTCCAGTATGCGTGCTGGCCATCTCCGGTCCATGCAAACGTCCACGTCTCGCTTGCGCATCCTGGAAGATCGTTGGTGATAGTGATCTTATCTCCGGGCACACCGTGATGGGAAAGGGTTTGGATGGCTGGCGTCCGAGATGAATCCCGCTCCCGCTTACAGCGATGGCGAATGGTCAGTGTTCCAAGTGCAAGCGTACGCTGGTGGGCATCCTTGCGCGCGTCCAACCATCGAATGACTTCACTCGCTTCGCCAGTTCCAGCGCTGTAGCGCGTGGTTCGATCCACGACAACCGCAAGGCGGTCCAACGCCATCAATCCCGGCCATGTCGTCGAACCAAGCGCAAGCGCAAAAGCCAACAGACATTTGAATGACACTGAAAAATTCGATTTCATGGAAGCCGCTTCCTTGAATGCAGAATCGCGTGTCTTCAGCCTGCTTCTATACGCAGAATATTGGCAATGAGAAAAGCTGCAATCTGCATCATGCGATCCGATGCTTTTCGGGATTTTGCGCGTCAGGGAACGACGGCCAAATAGCAATTGGCGTTAAAAGCGACGACCTCTGACGTCAATGCCAGCTACCACTCCCAGCCGAGGCGATACGCTCGGCATCTCGCACCGGCTTGTCCAGTCTGAGATGCCTTGCCTGCAATCATCCTCCCACCTCATGTTCGCCTCATGACCGCTATCGAAAAGCATGCCCTGAGCATCGTCTACGCATCCGTAAAGGACGCAGGATTTGTCCGAAGTGGACCAACCTTCACAAGATTCCGCGAGAATTTCATCGATGTTATCTCACCGCAGACCAGAAGCGACGGCAAGGCACTCGCGTTCAATGTCGGCGTGTTTGCCCGCTTCATCCCGGGGCGTTGCATGGATCAGACCACGAATCTCAACGAAACCGACTGCGACGTGAGATGCAGGGCAGCTCCTCCGGGGAAAAGCGATCATTGGATAAGCGTTGAACAGGACGCTGATCTGCTCAAGACCGAGGTGGATGCTCTTTTGACAGAGAATGCCCTTCTTTTCTTTTCACAGTTCCAGGATATCGATTCCATCTGTGAAGCCTTGACGGTCGCAGCCATTCAAGCCGACACGACACCGGCACATTTCAGTTCGATCACGCGCGTCCGAAGGGCCCTGTTGTCTGCCCTTTCATGGCAGGCCAAGGATGATACCGAGTCTGCCAAGGCACTGGCCGCATATGGACTCTCCATCTGTAATGGCGCTACCGCACTGAAAAGCCGATTCAGGAGAATTCTGGAGGCTTAGCCGCCCCCAGAACCGACGCGGGCATTGAAGCATTACCACTTCAGTGCGCGCTGCGCGCGCCACCCACCTGCTCGATCAACGTCTGGCTGGCGGCGTTGAGCCCCACCACCGTCACCTCCGCCCCATGTGCGGCCAGCTTTTCCTGCGCGCGTTCCAATGCGGCCACGGCGGTCAGGTCCCACAGGTGGGCATCGCGCAGTTCAATCTGCACCTTCGGCGCCACGCGCTGGTAATCGAACGCCGCTCCCAGCTGCCCCGCCGAGGCAAAGAACACCTGCCCACGCACGCGGTAGACCTGCGTGTCACCGGCATCGTCGCGCTGGACATCCAGCATGCAGCCAACCTTGCGCGCGAAGAACAGGGCCGACAGCAGCACACCGCTGAGCACGCCCTTGGCCAGATCGTGGGTGGCCACGGTGACCACCACGGTCAGCAGCATGACGGCAGACGAGCTGCGCGGATGCGTGCGCAGGTCGCGCAGCGAGCGCCAGCTGAAGGTGCCGATGCTGACCATGATCATCACCGCCACCAGCGCGGCCATCGGGATCTGCCGCACCAGGTCGCTGCCGTACACCACCAGTACCAGCAGGAACACGCCGGCCACCAGGCAGGACAGGCGGCCGCGGCCACCGGAGGTCACGTTGATCACCGACTGGCCAATCATCGCGCAGCCGGCCATGCCGCCGAGGAAACCGGTGACCGTGTTCGCCACGCCCTGGCCGACGCATTCGCGATTGCGCTCGCTGGGCGTCTCGGTAATGTCCTCGACGATCTGCAGGGTCATCATCGATTCGAGCAGGCCGACCACGGCCAGCGTGGCCGACACCGGCAGCAGGATGCGCAGCGTTTCCCAGGTGAGCGGCACGTCGGGCAACAGGAAATGCGGAAGGCTGTCAGGCAGCTGGCCCATGTCACCCACGCTGCGCACGTCCACATCAAAGCCGATCACCACGGCAGTGAGTACGACGATGGCCACCAGCGGCGACGGCACCGCGCGGGTGAGGCGCGGCAGCAGGTAGATGATCGCCAGCGCGGCGGCGCACAGCACGTACACCGTCGGGCCGCGACCGATCAGTTCCGGCATCTGTGCCAGGAAGATCAGGATCGCCAGCGCGTTGACGAAGCCGGTGATGACCGAGCGCGAGACGAATCGCATCAACGAGCCAAGCTTGAACACGCCCGCGAGCACCTGCAGCAGGCCGGCCAGGATGCTGGCCGCGAACAGGTACTGCAGGCCGTGGTCCTTGACCAGGTCGACCATCACCAGCGCCATTGCACCGGTAGCGGCAGAGATCATGCCGGGGCGGCCACCAGCGATGGCGGTGATGACGGCAATGGAGAACGCAGCATACAGGCCGACCTTGGGGTCGACGCCGGCGATGAGCGAGAAGGCGATGGCCTCGGGAATCAGGGCCAGGGCGACGACGATGCCGGACAGCAGGTCGCCACGGATGTTGCCGAGCCATTGCTGGCGCAGGGGGTAGGACGTTTGCATGGGAAAACTCCGCGCGCAGGCGGGCGTGGCCGCATGGCGCTGCAGTGGAAAGACACGGGTTCCTGAGCCGGGCGGGCCGGCTGCCGATGTGCGGCAAGGGTCAGGGTGGCGTGATCACTGCAGGCGGGCGTCGGTACGTGGGAGGGGCGCAGTCTACGGCACAGAGCTGCCCAGGGACAGCATCGGCAGGCCGCAACGGCAGCGGAGCATGGCGCCGCTCTACAATTGAACCATGGCCGCCAACCGCCCACAGTTCTTCGACCCCGCCACCGAACAGGGCGTGCTTCGCCTGTCGATCGCCGCCTCGCTGCTGCTGGCCGCGGCGGCGGTGGTGTTCGGCCTGCTGGCCAATTCCTCGCTGATCATCTTCGACGGCATCTATGGCCTGATCGACGTGGTGATGACCTGGCTGTCGCTGCTGGTGGCGCGGCTGATCGCGCTGTCCACCCAGACCGACGCGCTGCAGTCGCGGCTCAACCAGCGCTTCACCATGGGCTTCTGGCACCTGGAGCCGATCGTGCTGGGGGTGAGCGGCACACTGATGATCGGCGCGGCGCTGTATGCCCTGGTCAATGCGGTGGACGCGTTGATGTCCGGTGGCCGCCACATCGCCCTCGGCCCGGCCATTGCCTTCGCCGGGCTGTCGATCGTGGGCGAAGGCGCGCTTGCCTGGTTCATCCTGCGCGCCAACCGCCGCATCGGGTCGGAGTTCATCGCGCTGGACGCGAAGAACTGGGTGATCGCGGCCAGCATGTCGGCCTGCTACCTGCTGGCCTTCCTCGGCGGTGTACTGGTGCAGGGCACCTCGCTGGCCTGGATCGGGCCGTACATCGACCCGGCCATCCTCGCCTTCGTCTGCGTGCTGGTGATGATCGCCCCGCTCGGCACCGTGCGCCGGGCGCTGGCCGGCATCCTGCTGGTCACCCCGCCGGAACTGCAGGCCCATGTGGATGCAGTGGCACGCGCGATCGTGGCCAAGCACGGCTTCGTCGAGCACCGCAGCTATGTGGCCCAGGTGGGGCGTGGCGAGCAGATCGAGCTGTTCTTCGTGGTGCCGGAAAACGACCCGCCGCGGCCGCTGGTGGAATGGGACCAGCTGCGCGACGAGATCGGCGATGCACTGGGCGAAGCCTCGCCGGACCGCTGGCTGACCATCATGTTCACCACCGACCGCGAGTGGACGATCTAGGCCGACAGGACGATCGATCAAGTTTTTCGTACGCATTGCAACCCAACGTACGCGGAAACCGGGCAAAGTAGGCTCCAACGCAACACCCACCCACCGACCAGGAGCATCCCGATGTCCATCGAAAAGGTTCTGTACACCGCCCAGGCCACCTCCACCGGCGGCCGTGAAGGCCGTTCCGTCTCGTCCGACAACGTGCTGGACATCCAGCTGTCGACCCCGCGCGAGCTGGGCGGCGCCGGTGGCCCGGGCACCAACCCGGAGCAGCTGTTCGCGGCCGGCTACTCGGCCTGCTTCCTGGGCGCGCTGAAGTTCGTGGCCGGCCAGGCCAAGGTCGCGCTGCCGGCCGACACCACCGTGACCGGCAAGGTCGGCATCGGCCAGATCCCGACCGGTTTCGGCATCGAGGCCGAGCTGACCATCAACGTGCCGGGCGTGCCGCGCGAGCAGGTGGAAGAGCTGGTGCAGAAGGCGCACATCGTGTGCCCGTACTCGAATGCCACGCGCGGCAACATCGACGTGACGCTGATCGTTGCCTGATGCGGTCGGGGTCGGATCCCTTTGCCAAAGGCAAAGGGCTCTGACCCCATCGCGGCCCATCACGGCGTCTTCGGGGTCAGAGCCCTTTCGCTACGCGAAAGGGATCCGACCCCAAAAAAATGGGCGGATGCCGGTCGAAACCGAACATCCGCCCATCCCACCTTCGTTGTCCCGCACGGGGGCATGAGGTTGCCGGCCAGCGGCCGGCACTACCAGGTCACTTCTCGCTCGTGATGAGCTGCACGACGCTGGAGAAATCCAGCTTGCCGCGGCCGGCCTGATGGTTCATCGAGTACAGGTTGCGGGCCACTTCGCCCAGCGGGATCGAGGCGCCGACACTCATCGCCGCTTCCACCGCCAGGCCCATGTCCTTCAGCATCAGATCGCTGCCGAAACCGCCGCTGTAGCCGCGCGAGGCCGGGGCGTTTTCCAGCACGCCCGGCCACGGGTTGCACACTTCAGTGGCCCAGCTGCGGCCGGTGCTGACCGCCATCATCTGCGACAGCACCTTCGGATCCAGCCCGTGCGCCACGCCGAGGGCGATGGCTTCGCCGGTGACGGCCATGATCACGCCCAGCGCCATGTTGTTGCACAGCTTGGCGACCTGGCCGGCACCACTGGCGCCCACGTGGAAGATGTTCTTGCCCATTGCCTGCAGCACCGGGCGCGCGCGCTCCAGCGCGTCCTCTTCGCCACCGACGATGAAGGTCAGGGTGCCGGCCTGGGCACCGGCGGTACCGCCGGACACCGGTGCGTCGATCATCTGCAGGCCACGTGCGGCGGCGGCTTCAGAGACCTTGCGTGCGCTGGCCGGTGCGATCGTGCTGCAGTCGATGACCAGTGCACCGGCCGGAATCGCGGCAAGAATGCCGTCGTCGCCCAGGTACACGCCTTCGACGTGGCGGCTGGCCGGCAGCATCGAGATCACCACCTCGGCATCGGCCAGGGTTTCGCGCGCCGATGCGGCCGCGCTGGCGCCGGCATCGACGGCGGCCTGCACCGCGGCCGGGACCAGGTCGAACACACGCACGGTGTGACCGTTCTTGACGAGGTTGGCGGCCATCGGGCCACCCATGTTGCCCAACCCGATGAATGCAATGCGGCTCATGCAAGGCTCCTTTCAACAAGGGGAGTGCCCAGGTCGGCCAGCGGATGCGCGGCATCGGCCCAGGGTGAAGCGAAGAAGGTGTCGGCCCACGCGCCGGTGGCCTCGGCCAGGGTGGCCGGGTTCCACTGCGGATTGCGGTCCTTGTCGATCAGCAGCGCGCGGATGCCTTCGGCGAAATCACCATGGGCGGCGCAATGCAGGGCGACGATGTACTCCAGGCGGTAGATCGCGGCGAGGTCCTGGCCGGCACTGCGGCACTGCAGTTCGTACGACAGCCGTGCCGAACCGGGTGCACCGGCGGCGAGGGTCTTCTGTGCCGCCTGCAGCCAGGCATCGTCGGTCTGCAGACCGGCAATGCGCGCCACGATGGCCTGCAGGTCATCGCCTTCGCACAGCGCCTCGACCTGCGCTGCATTGGCCAGCAGCGGGCCGGTGGCGGCATCGCTGGCATGCGACTGCAGCAGATGGGTCAGGCGTTCGTGGTTGTGTGCGGCGTCACTGGACCAGGCCACCTGCAGCAGCGCATCGAACACCGCGCTGCGGCGTTCTTCAGCCACGTGCACATCGGCCAGGCCTGCATAGATGGCATCGCCTGGATTGAGCAGTGCGCCGGTCAGGGCCAGGAACAGGCCGCCCTTGCCGGGTACGCGCGGCAGCAGCCAGCTGCCGCCCACATCCGGGAACAGGCCGACGGTGATTTCCGGGAAGGCCAGCTTGGAGCGCTCGCTGACCACGCGGTGGCTGGCACCGGACATCAGGCCGATGCCACCGCCCATCACGATGCCATGGCCCCAGCACAGGATCGGCTTGGCATAGGTGTGGATGAGGTAATCGACGCGGTATTCGACGTCGAAGAACTCGGCCGCGTAGTCGTTCTCGCGGATGTCGCTGCGGCCGGCCTCGCGGAAGGCGACCATGCTCTTGTACAGGCTGTGCAGGTCGCCGCCGGCGCAGAACGCCTTTTCGCCGGCGCCCTGCAGCACCACCATGGCGATGCCGTCGTCGTCGGCCCAGGCATTCAACTGCTTCAGCAGCAGGTGCGCCATCGGCAGCGAGAAGCCGTTGAGCGTGCGCGGCGCGTTGAGCGTGGCGATGCCGATGCGCGTGCCGTTGCCGGCCGCACGCTCTTCGAACAGCACCGGTGCGTCGTCGGCAGCGGTGTCGGTGCTCATGCGTTCTTCCACTGCGCGGCGCGCTTTTCCAGGAAGGCGGTCACGCCCTCGACCTGGTCAGCGGTGTCGAACAGGTCGACGAAGGCTTCGCGCTCGGCCACCAGCGCCGAGGCGTGGGTGCCGGTGCGGGTGGCCTGCACCAGGGTCTTGCAGGCGGCGATGCTGGTCGGGCTCTGCTTGCCGGCCTTCTTCGCCCATTCCAGCGCCAGTGCCTTGGCTTCGCCCTTGCCGACCTTTTCTTCGGCCAGGCCAATGCGCAGCGCGGTCTCGGCGTTGATGCGCTCACCCAGCAGGATCATGCGCTTGGCCCAGCCCTCGCCCACCAGGCGCGGCAGGTTCTGGGTGCCACCGGCGCACGGCAGCAGACCGACGGTGGCCTCCGGCAGCGCGACCTGGGCGTGGTCTTCGATGATGCGCAGGTCGCAGGCCAGCGCGCATTCCAGGCCGCCGCCCATGGCGTAGCCGTTGATCGCGGCGATCGACACGCCACGGAACCCGGACAGCGCCTCGAAGGCTTCACCGAAGCGGCGCGCGGCTTCACGTGCAGCGGCCTTGTCGCCCGAGGCGAACTGGTTGAGGTCGGCACCGGCGGAGAAGAACTTCTCGCCGTCGCCGGTGATCACCAGCGCGTAGATGTCGCGGTCTGCGTTGAGCGCGCCCACCAGGTCGCGCAGCGCCGACAGGCTGTGCACGGTCCAGGTATGCGCCGGCGGGTTGTTCAGGGTGACCACGGCGGTGTGGCCATCCACCTCCACCTTCAGGCCCACGTGCTCCTGGGTACGCCAATCCTTCATCGCAGTTCCTCTTCGGTGTTGAGCAGGTGACGGGCAACGATCACCCGCATGATCTCGTTGGTGCCTTCCAGGATCTGGTGCACGCGGCAGTCACGCAGCAGGCGCTCGATCGGGTATTCGCGGATGTAGCCGTAGCCCCCGTGGATCTGCAGCGCTTCGTTGCAGATGTTGAAGCCGGCATCGGTGGCGAAGCGCTTGGCCATCGCACACCACACGTTGGCGTCGCTGGCACCGGCATCGAGCTTGCGCGCAGCGGTGTGCACCATCTGCCGGGCGGCCACCAGCTGGGTGACCATGTCGGCCAGCTTGAACTGCAGTGCCTGGAACTCGGCCAGTGCCTTGCCGAACTGGCGGCGCTCGCCCATGTAGCGGCGTGCAGCGTCCAGCGCACCCTGCGCAGCGCCCAGCGAGCAGGCGGCAATGTTGATGCGGCCGCCGTCCAGCCCCTTCATCGCCAGCTTGAAGCCGCCGCCTTCCTCTCCCAGAAGGTGGCTGACCGGCACGCGGACGTTTTCGAAGGTGATGCCACGAGTGGGCTGGCTGTTCCAGCCCATCTTCTCTTCCTTGCGGCCGAAGCTGATGCCCGGCAGGTCGGCCGGCACCGCAATGGCGCTGACGCCGCCGGCACCGGCACCACCGGTACGCGCCATCACCACCAGCAGCTCGGTGGCACCGGCGCCGGAAATGAAGGCCTTCGAGCCGTTCAGCACATAGACGTCACCGTCGCGCACGGCGGTGGTCTTCAGCGAAGCCGCATCGGAACCTGCACCCGGTTCGGTCAGGCAGTACGAGGCCAGCTTGCTGCCCGAGGACAGATCGGTTCCCCACGCATCGCGCAGCGCCGGCTGACCCCACTTGGACACCATCCAAGAGGCCATGTTGTGGATGCTGATGTAGGCCGCGGTCGACGGATCGACGTTGGCGAGCTCCTCGATGACGACGGCGGCGTCCAGTCGGCTCAGGCCGCTGCCGCCCACTTCCGGGTCCATGTACAGACCGCAGAAGCCCAGTTCACCGGCCTTGGCGATCGCCTCGCGCGGAAAGATGCCCTCCGCATCCCATCGCGCGGCGTGTGGCGCCAGTTCGGCCTGTGCGAAGTCGCGCGCCGCCTCGCGGTACGCTTGCTGCGCTTCTTCCAGTTCCGTCGTCATCGAGTGGCTCATGGCTGCTCCTGCCGTTACTTCAGGCTGATCGTGGTGTTGACGCCATGGCTGAGCGTCTCGTCATCGAACCAGCGCGCGGTGACCGTCTTGGTCTGGGTGTAGAACAGCACCACCTGCTTGCCGTACGGGCCCAGATCGCCCAGCTTGGAGGCGCGCGAACCGGTGAACGAGAACAGCGGCACCGGCACCGGGATCGGCACGTTGATGCCGACCTGGCCGACGTCGATGTCTTCCTGGAACTTGCGCGCGGCCGCACCGGACTGGGTGAACAGTGCGGTGCCGTTGCCGTTCGGGTTGCTGTTGACCATCGCGATGGCCTCTTCCAGCGTCTCCGCTTCGAGGATGACCAGCACCGGCCCGAAGATTTCTTCCTGGTAGATGCGCATGTCGGTGGTGACACCGGCAAAGATGGTCGGGCCGACGAAGTTGCCCTTCTCGAAACCATCGACCTGCGGCTTGCGGCCATCCAGCACCAGCTTGGCGCCCTCCTCCACACCCGAGGCGATCAGGCCTTCCACGCGCTCGCGGGCGCTGCAGGAAATGACCGGACCGACGTCGGTGCCGGCGACGGTGCCGCCGCTGACCTTCAGGGTCTTGGCCTTGGTGACCAGATCCTGCACCCAGTTGCGTGCTTCACCCACCAGCACCAGGGTGGAGGCGGCCATGCAGCGCTGGCCCGCGGCACCGAAGGCGGCGCCGACCATCGCGTTGAGGGTCTGTTCCTTGTTGGCGTCCGGCAGCACCACGGCGTGGTTCTTGGCGCCCATCATGCACTGCACGCGCTTGCCGGCCAGCGAGGCACGGTTGTAGACGTGGGTGCCGACGCGGGTGGAACCGACGAACGAAACGGCCTTGATGTCCGGGTGGTCGCAGATCGCGTTGACCACTTCCTCGCCACCATGGACGACGTTCAGCACGCCCTTCGGAATGCCGGCTTCCAGGGCAAGCTCGACCAGGCGCATGGTCACCATCGGGTCCTGCTCGGACGGCTTGAGGATAAAGGTGTTGCCGGTGGCAATGGCCATCGGGAACATCCACAGCGGGATCATCGCCGGGAAGTTGAACGGGGTGATGCCGGCGCACACGCCCAGCGGCTGCATGATCGAGTAGGTGTCGACGCCGGTGGCCACGTTGTTGGCCAGCTCGCCCAGCTGCAGGTTGCCGATGGCGGCGGCGTGCTCGACCACTTCCAGGCCGCGGAACACATCGCCTTCGGCGTCCGGCAGGGTCTTGCCCTGTTCGGCGGTGAGGATGTGGGCCAGCTCGCTCATGTTTTCGCGGATCAGCTGCTGGTACTTCAGGAAGATGCGCGCACGGGTGCCGATCGGGGTCTTGCGCCAGGTCTTGAAGGCTTCCTTGGCGGCGGCGACGGCGGCGTCCACTTCGCCGGTGGTGGCGAACGGCACCTTGGCCAGCACGTCCTGGGTGGCCGGATTGATCACGTCCTGCCAGTGGGAGGTGGCCGATTCAACGAACTGGCCATCGATCAGCATGCGGATACGGGGCGCTGCAACAGTCATGACGACAATCCCACAGGGTGCGAAAGATGCTTGGCATTATTCACAGCACCCACCTCGATTTCCGGGCTGAATCCGCTTAATCTGGCCAACACGCCAGACGATTCATGTTAATTCTGTGAATTATTCAGCCCCCCAGCGACAACTTGGCCTGCGCCTGCTGCGGCTGCGCGAGCAGCGCGGCTACAGCCAGGCGGATCTGGCACGGGCGCTGGGACTGTCGGCCAGTTACCTGAACCAGATCGAGCGCAACAAGCGCCCACTCACGCCAGCGGTGCAGAAGAAGCTGGGTGAGGTGTTGGGCGATGTTTCTTCCCTGTTCGACGACGATGAGCCCGCCGCGCTGCAGGAAGCGCTGGGCGAGACTCTGCGCGACCTCGGCCTGGCCGAAGTCAGCGCGACCGAGCTGCGCGCGCTGGCCGGCAACCTGCCGCAGGTCAGCCGCGCGCTGCTGGATCTGCACCGTCGTCACCTGGCGCTGCGCGAGCATGCCGCTGCGCTGGAATTCCAGCTGGGCGAGCCCGGCGCCGGCAGCACACTGCCGGCGGGCGACCAGGTCCGCGAATTCTTCAACCGCATGCACAACCACATTCCCGAGCTGGACGAGCTGGCCGAGCAGCTGTTCGCCGAGTGGGGGCTGTCGCCCGGGCACGTGGCACCGCGGCTGCGCCAGCTGCTGGCCGACCGCCATAGCGTGCTGGTGGAAGTGGCCGCACTGCAGGCCGGGCGCGAGAAGCGGCAATACGATGCCGGTGCGCGGCGGCTGTGGCTGCCCGATTACCTGGAGCCCGGCCAGCAGGCGTTCCAGATGGCGGCCGAGCTGGCCCTTCACGGCTACCTGCCGCAGATCGATGCGGTGGTGGCGCGCGCCGGCTTCACCGATGAGGCACGCATCGCGCAGGCACGCATCGGCCTGTCGAATTACTTTGCCGGCGCGCTGGTGATGCCGTACATGCGCTTCCTGCGTGCGGCCGAAGCCAGCAGCTACGACATCGAACTGCTGGCGCACCAGTTCGGCGTCGGCTTCGAAGCGGTCTGCCATCGGCTGAGCACGCTGGCGCGGCGCAGTGCGCCCGGCCTGCCGTTCTTCTTCATCCGCGTGGACCGCGCCGGCAATGTGTCCAAACGCCATTCGGCCACCGATTTCCATTTCTCGCAGGTGGGCGGTTCGTGCCCGCTGTGGATCGTGTACGAGGCGTTCAACCAGCCCGGGCGCATCCTCACCCAGACAGCGCGCATGCCCGATGGTCGGCGCCATTTCTGGCTGGCGCGGCAGGTCAGCAGTGGCCCGGTGGGCCATGGCCAGCCGCGCAAGACATTTGCGGTGGCGCTGGGCTGCGATCTGCAGCATGCCGAGCGGCTGGTGTATTCACTGGGGCTGGATGTGCAGAGCCCGGGCAACTCGGTGTCGATCGGGCCGGGGTGCCGGGTGTGTCCGCGCGAGGACTGCATGCAGCGCGCGTTCGCGCAGTTGCCGGGGCGGTAGGGGTGGTTCGGCAGGGCTGCGCCCTGCACCTGCTTCAATCCAAGGCAACAGCAAAAGCAACAGCGTGCATTCCGTGGGATGGCGGGGTGGTTCCCGCTGCTGTTGGTGGGTGCTGACCGTTGGTCGGCACGCTGCTCTTGGTGGGTGTCGACCTTGGTCGACACGCTTGATCCGCGCCATGCGTGGATGCTCTTCGATGTTCGAAATATTCGATTTCGATGGGGTTCCATCCACGCATGGCGTGGATCTACTAAACCTTTCGTGCGTAGGCTGCATCCCATTGCAATGCCTGCCCACGGAGTTGGCCATGTTCCTGCTGCGCACTTGCCTGGCCCTGCTGCTCGCTGCCGTCGCCGCGCCGGCGTGGGCGACCTTTTCCATTGCGGCCTGCAACGAGGCCGGCGACTGCGGGGTGGCGGTGGCTACGCATAACCTGGCGGTCGGCGGCGTGGGTGTGCCGTGGGCGCAGGCGAAGGTGGGCGCGGTCGCCAGCCAGTTCGAGACCAACCCGACCTATGGCTCCAAAGGCCTTGAACTGCTGGCCAGGGGTCGCACGCCTGCGCAGGTGCTGAAGCAGCTGTTGGATGAAGACGGCGACTTCGATGGCACCACGCTTGCCGAGCGCCAGGTGGGGCTGGTCAGCGCGCGCGGCGGCAATGCGCAGTACACCGGCGCTACCGCGCAGCAGGCGGATTGGGCCGGTGCGCAGGGCGAAGGCATGCTGAGCGTGCAGGGCAATGGTCTGGCTGGGCCGCAGGTGCTGGCCACGATGCAACGCGTCTTCACCGCATCACACGGAGAATTGGCTGCGCGCCTGCTGGCGGCACTGGAAGCCGGCCAGGCAGCAGGCGGCCAGCGCAGTGGGCAGTGGTCGGCCGCGCTGCTGGTGCGCACGCCGGGAGGCGACTGGCAGGACACCGATCTGCGCGTGGACGCTGACCCACGCGCGGTCGCGAGGCTGCGCGAGCTGTACGACATGCGCTTGTCCAACGAGGCGATCATCCGCGCCGAGCAGCGCTGGGACAAAGGCGATGTGGCAGGGGCGCGTGCAGCACTGGCGACCTCGTTGTCGCTGGCCCATGGCTGGGACCGTACCTGGGCGCGCGCTGCGCGCCTGGCGATGCGGCAAGGGGATATCGCGCTGGCCCGCGAGTACCTGGCAGGCCTGCGTGCGCTCAATCCGGGCTGGGTGAAACAGGAGCTGGCATTGCCCTTGTATGCGCCATTGCAGGGTGATGCAGTGGTGGCGTCGTGGCGATGAGGCACCGCAGGGGTCAGATCGTGCCGACCAAGGTCGGCACCCACCAGAACAGTTCAATCGGCTGCGGCGGAGATCAGTAGATCGGCGTCACTTTCATCTGCGGCAACGGACGCGGTGCGCCGTCAGTAAGGTCCGGGCCGAGGTCTTCCCAGGTACGTCCCTGCTCGACCATCAACCCCCACAGCTGCTGCGAGGCCAGCCGCTTGTCTTCTGAGCCCAGCTTGTATGACGGCGGTGCCGGTTCACCGCGGGCAACCATCGAGTACGCCGCGCGGTAGGCCAGCACCTGCTCTGCCGGGTCGTCGGTGCGTGCCACTTCCAGCGTGTAACGCTGGTAGGCCGAAGCCAGGTTGCGCCAGCGGATCCAGTAGTGGTTCTCGAACGAGAACGAACAGAAGCGCGCACCGGCAAGGCTGCCCTTGTCGGCGATGCGGGTCAGCACCTCCTGTGGCATGTCCAGGTTCATGCCGCCCTCGTCGCCCTGCAGGCTGACGTGCACGATGCGGTCGCGGTAGCCCGGCGCGCGCGCCTGCAGCAGGTCGCGCCAGTTCTGCATGGTCGCCACCACCGCGAACAGGAAACGACCCAGCTCCGCAGCGGCCAGCGGCGTGGCGATCGACTGGTAGGTGCGCTGCCAGCCGTGGCGGTTCTCGGTGGGCAGGAACACGGCATGCTCCAGCGCTTGGCGGCCACTGCTGCCGTGGCTCACGTCTTCGGCATGCTGCGGGTAGACCAGATTGATGGCGAAGGTTGGCCAGCGCGGCAGGGCGGCGTCGAACAGGTGGATCGGGAAGTTGCTGCTGATGCCACCATCGGAGAACCAGCAGATGCGGAACGCGGTGATCACCGGGCCGCAGGTCTGCCCGGCACTGGTCAGCCCTTCCATGCTGTCGGCCACGTTGTGCTCCTGGTCGGCTGCTGGCGCGGTCGGTTCACAGCGGCGTTCGCGGCGCGAGGGCTCATGCAGCGGCACCGCGCTGATCAGCAGCGGGAAGCTCAGGCTCATGCGCGTGGCCACCAGCACCGGCAGCTTCGGGCCCTGCGGCAGGTGGTAGTACCGGCGCCCGTCCACCTCCAGCGGCAGGCCGGCCTGCGTCACCAGCCACTGCACCACGCTGGCGGGGAACAGCTGCTCGAACTCCTCGCGCAGGAACCAGAACTGCGCGCCGCCCAGCGGCAGTGTGCGTGGCTCGTTGTGCGACACGCAGGTGGTGATCATCTGCAGGCTGATCGCATGCGGGCTGTCCGGCTCGCCGGCATAGCGCGGCGCATCGTGCAGGTCGGCGAAGGTGAGCGGTGCATCCAGCGGTTTGCCTGACAACTGCTGCAGGCACTCGTGCAGCCACTCGGTCAACGCTGGCTTGCGCGCGTCGCGGCCAAGGCCACTGCACAGGCCCAGCAGATTGCGCCGCGCCACCCGCGCCACCCGCAGCGCGGCACCGGCCACGCCGGCGCCGTAAGCGCACAGCAGTGATGGCAGCAGCGTGGCGGCCACGCCGCTCCAGCCGCCGCCCCACCAGCCCAGGCCGAGCAGCAGCGCCAGCGACACCAGCACTTCCAGCGGCGCGATCTCGAATACCGCGATGGCCAGGCACAGCAGTTTGTGCGGCAGGCCGGCATTGCCGGTCAGCACCACCAGCAGCCGGTAGGCGGCGCGCGCGCCCCGTGCCGGCTGGAACAGGCTGTAGATGAAGCCGCGACGCGACAGCTGCGCCGATACCGCCGACAACCCGCCGTAGCCGGCATCGCCGGGCAGGTGCTCGCCGGCCTGCTGGCGGCGATCACCGCATGCAGCCGCGGCCGCCACCGCCGCAGCGATGGCGCCCGCCGAGGTGCCGCCGATGCTCTTGAAGCGATACTCGCGCGCCAGCGCCAGTACCGCATTGGGGTACACGATGCCGCTGGTGATGCCGCCTTTCATGACCAGATCGCAGTACTTGTCCGCCACTGTCTTGCCCCCGAGCATGCCGTCCGCCGCGTGGGTGCCAGTATGGCGCAGAGGCTTCTCAGGGCCTGAGAACACCAGCGCAGTCCGGGCAGGAATCTCCGGCGTTCAGCGGAAGGCATGCCTGCAGGCTTGACCCGCCCCGCCATCGGCGTAGCATCTGCAGCAAGCCAAGGGACAGACCCGCGGCTGCCACAACGACATGAGGGATTCTCATGGAATTCGATTATCTCGTCTTCATCGGGCGATTCGAGCCCTTCCATAACGGCCATGCCGCCGTTGCCCGCCTGGCGCTGAGCCGGGCCCGCAAGCTGATCTTCCTGGTCGGCTCTGCCGATACCCCTCGCAGCCTGCGCAATCCCTGGACCGTGGCCGAACGCGCCGTGATGATCCAGGCCGCCCTCGATGGCCACACCGACCGCCTGCTGATCCGCCCGCTGCGCGACCACCTGTACAACGAAGCGCAGTGGATCGCCAACGTGCAGCGACAGGTGGCCGAAGCGCTGCGTAACGACGGCGCCGCCGCTGATGCGAAGGTTGGCCTGATCGGCATGGACAAGGACGCCTCCAGCTACTACCTGCGGGAATTCCCGCAGTGGCCGCTGGTGGACGTGCAGCACACCGCCACCCTGTCGGCCACCGAGCTGCGGCGCTACCTGTTCGAAGCCGGCGACGTCGACTTCCACGGCGCGCTGTTGATGCTGCGTGGCAACGTGCCGGCGCCGGTGTACGACATGCTCGAAGCGTTCCGCAAAAGCGCGCCTGCCTATGGCCAGCTGGTGGCCGAGTACCGCTTCATCGAACAGTACAAAGCCGCGTGGAAGGATGCGCCCTACGCGCCCACCTTCGTCACCACCGATGCGGTGGTCGTGCATTCGGGCCACGTGCTGCTGGTGCGGCGCCGTTCGGAACCCGGCAAGGGGCTGTGGGCGCTGCCCGGCGGCTTCGTCGGCCAGGAACAGAGCCTGCTCGACAGCTGCCTGCGCGAACTGCGCGAGGAAACCCGGCTGAAGATTCCGCTGCCGGTGCTGAAGGGCTCGCAGAAGGGCCAGCAGGTGTTCGACCACCCCGACCGCAGCCAGCGTGGCCGCACCATCACCCACGGCTTCCACTTCGAGTTCCCGGCCGGTGACCTGCCGCCGGTGCGCGGTGGCGACGATGCCGACAAGGCGCGCTGGATACCGGTGAGTGAAGCGTTGGACATGGGCCCGCAGCTGTTCGAAGACCACCTGCACATCCTGGAGTACTTCCTCGGCCGCGGCTGACCTGCCCGGCCTCCCCACTGGCGGATAGACCGCCGGTGTTACTCGACGCGAAGGAGCTTCCGTCATGCACTACCTCGATAATCTTCTCCTCAACACCGACAGCTACAAGGCCAGCCATTGGCTGCAGTACCCGCCGGGTACCGATGCCACCTTCTTCTACGTGGAATCACGTGGTGGCCTGCACGATCGCACGGTGTTCTTCGGCCTGCAGGCGATCCTCAAGGACGCCCTGGCACGGCCGGTCACCCACGCCGACATCGACGACGCCGCTGCGCTGTTCGCCGCGCATGGCGAACCGTTCAACGAAGCCGGCTGGCGCGATATCGTCGACCGGCTTGGCGGCCACCTGCCGGTGCGCATCCGCGCCGTGCCCGAGGGCAGCGTGGTGCCCACCCACCAGGCGCTGATGACCATTGAATCGACCGATCCTGCCGCGTTCTGGGTGCCCTCGTACCTGGAAACGCTGTTGCTGCGCGTGTGGTACCCGGTCACCGTGGCCACCATCAGCTGGCATGCACGGCAGACCATTGCCGCGTTCCTGCAGCAGACCAGTGACGACCCGCAGGGGCAGCTGCCGTTCAAGCTGCACGACTTCGGCGCGCGCGGTGTATCGAGCCTGGAATCGGCCGCGCTGGGCGGTGCCGCGCATCTGGTCAACTTCCTCGGCACCGATACGGTCTCGGCGCTGTGCCTGGCGCGCGCGCACTACCACGCGCCGATGGCCGGCCATTCGATTCCCGCCGCCGAGCACAGCACCATCACCAGCTGGGGCCGCGAGCGCGAGGTGGACGCCTACCGCAACATGCTGCGCCAGTTCGGCAAGCCCGGTGCGATCGTAGCGGTGGTGTCGGACAGCTATGACATCTACCACGCGATCAGCGAGCACTGGGGTACCACCCTGCGCGATGAAGTGATCGCCTCGGGCGCCACCCTGGTCATCCGTCCCGACTCGGGCGACCCGGTGGAGGTGGTGGCCGAAAGCCTGCGCCGGCTGGATGAAGCCTTCGGCCACACCCTCAATAAAAAGGGCTACCGCGTGCTCAACCACGTGCGGGTGATCCAGGGCGATGGCATCAACCCGGACACGATCCGGGCCATCCTGCAGCGCATTACCGACGACGGCTACGCCGCCGACAACGTGGCCTTCGGCATGGGTGGTGCACTGCTGCAGCGGCTGGACCGCGATACGCAGAAGTTCGCGCTGAAGTGTTCGGCCGCACGGGTGGACGGCGAGTGGATCGATGTCTACAAGGACCCGATCACCGACGCCGGCAAGGCCAGCAAGCGCGGCCGCATGCGCCTGCTGCGCCGCCTGGATGACGGCAGCCTGCATACGGTGCCACTGCCGGCCAACGGCGACGACACCCTGCCGGACGGCTTCGAGGATGCGATGGTGACCGTGTGGGAGAACGGCCGCCTGCTGCACGACCAGCGGCTGGATGAGATCCGCGCGCGGGCAGCGGCGGGGCGTTGAAGTTGCATCCCGACCGGGGCCAGAGCCCGCTGCGTGGCAGCGGGATCCGACCCCTTCCTTCCGCTGGGGTCGGATCCCGTTGCAGCGCACCGGGCTCCAACCCCGGTACCCCTTGACCCGCGCCACCAACAGGTCCACTTTGCACACGCCGAAGGTATCCCTCTCATCGCTGCGGCGCGGGCAGGGATTTAAACGGGAATCCGGTGAAGGCGCCTCGCGCGCCCATTCCGGAGCTGCCCCGCAGCGGTGAATGGAAACGAATCCTGCCAACAGCACTGGGCTCACGCCTGGGAAGCGGCGGGTAGTAGGTGGGCTGCGGCCCGTGTCCATCAGCCCGAATACCGGCCCCGGCCGGGGGACACGACCGTCCCCTGACTCGACCTGGAATCTCCGCGGGGAGGTTGCCGGGGCCGTCGTCGTCCTGCGCGTGCAGGCGGTGTGGCCGCGCGCGTCCTGTTCACGGTTTCCGGCCAGACCCGTTCACCCACGCGCTGATGCATGGGCCACCGCCGTTGCCGGCGGTCCATGCGGTACCTGACGATGACCGAGCTCCAACGCCCCACCCTGACCCTGCCCGCCGACGGCAAGCGCCTGCTGCTGCATTCGTGCTGCGCGCCCTGTTCCGGCGAAGTGATGGAGGCGATCACCGCCTCCGGGATCGACTACGCGATCTTCTTCTACAACCCCAACATCCATCCGGTGAAGGAATACGAGCTGCGCAAGCAGGAGAACATCCGCTTCGCCGAACAGCACGACATCCCGTTCATCGACTGCGACTACGACACCGACAACTGGTTCAGCCGTGCGCGCGGCATGGAAAACGAGCCCGAACGCGGCATCCGCTGCACGATGTGCTTCGACATGCGCTTCGAGCGCACCGCGCTGTATGCGCACGAGCATGGCTACGACACCATCAGTTCGTCGCTGGGCATCTCGCGCTGGAAGAACATGGCGCAGATCAACGACTGCGGCATCCGTGCCGCGTCGCGCTATGAAGGCCTGCAGTACTGGGACTACAACTGGCGCAAGGGCGGCGGCGCCAGCCGCATGATCGAGATCAGCAAGCGCGAGCAGTTCTACCAGCAGGAGTACTGCGGCTGCGTGTACTCGCTGCGCGACGCCAACCGTCACCGCCGCGAGAACGGCCGCGAACGGATCAAGATCGGCCTGCTGTACTACGGGCAGGACGCTGAGACGCCGCAGGGCGATTGACGTGCAGGCATGGGGCGGCCACGCTGGTCGCCCCTTCTGTTGTACCGGACCTGCCATGACCGCCCTGCCCGCCGACGTCGCCCTGCTGGTGATCGACCTGCAGCCGGACTTCATGCCCGGCGGTGCGCTGGCCTGCGACCAGGGCGATGCGTTGGTAGCACCGATTGCCGATCTGCTGGCACAGCGCCGCTACCGCACCGTGGTGGCGACCCAGGACTGGCACCCGGCCGACCATGCCTCGTTTGCCAGCCAGCACCCCGGCCAGCGCCCGTTCGAGACCATCCTGCTGCACGCGCAGCCGCAGACGCTGTGGCCGGACCATTGCGTGCAGGGCAGCGCCGGTGCCGCCCTGCACCCGGGCGTGGACTGGACGGTGGCCGACCTGATCCTGCGCAAGGGCACGCGCCAACAGGTGGATTCGTACAGCGCCTTCCGCGAGAACCACGGCCCTGATGGCGAGCGCCCGGCCACCGGCCTGGCCGGCTGGCTGCACGAACGTCGCATCCGCGAAGTGCACGTGTGCGGCCTGGCCCGCGACTACTGCGTGCTGTGGAGCGCGCAGGATGCGGTGAAATCTGGCTTCCGGGTGAAGTTCCTGTGGGAGCTGACCAAGCCGGTGACCGACGCCAACGACGCGATGGTGCGTGAGGCGCTGGGCAAGGCGGGGATTGCGATCGTCTGACCCAGAGCGGTAGTGGCGGGGGGGGGGGGGGGCCCCCCCGGGGGGAAGAAGTGGGGGCCCCCCCGCCCGCCCAACCCCAAAACCCC
>NZ_JBJNRH010000011.1:104676-149788 GCF_045809185.1 Nocardiopsis yanglingensis
CCGCCCTGGGGGGGGGCGCGCCGGCCGGCCCCGCCCCCCTTCCCCCTCCCCGCCCCCCCCCCCCCCCCCCCGCCACTACCGGATCACGCCCGTTGGTAGCGCTGGGCCATGCCCGGCGGACGCGGGATGGACGATTACCGGAACACCACCGTGCGGTGACCGTTGAGCAGGATGCGGTGCTCCACATGGCGGCGCACCGCGCGCGCCAGCACCAGCGATTCGGTATCGCTGCCCAGCCGCACCAGCTCGCGCGGCGCCATCGCGTGGTCCACGCGGGCCACGTCCTGTTCGATGATCGGTCCTTCGTCCAGATCCTCGGTAACGTAGTGTGCGGTGGCGCCGATGATCTTGACCCCGCGCGCGTGCGCCTGGTGGTACGGCTGCGCGCCCTTGAAGCTGGGCAGGAAGCTGTGGTGGATGTTGATCGCACGGCCGGCCAGCGCTCGGCACAGCGTGGGTGACAGGATCTGCATGTAGCGCGCCAGCACCACCAGATCGATACGCTCGCGCTCGACCAGATCGATGATCTGCTGTTCCTGCACCGCACGCGTATCGGCGGTCACCGGCAGGTGGTGGAACGGTACCTGGTAGGACGCGGCCAATGGCGCGAAGTCGGCGTGGTTGGACGCTACTGCGGCAATGTCCACCTTCAGCTGGCCGCTGTGGGCACGGAACAGCAGGTCATTGAGGCAGTGCCCCTGCTTGCTGACCAGCACCAGCAATCGTGCACGGCGTCGGCCATCGTGCAGTTGCCAGTCCATGCCGAAGCCTTCGGCGAGCATGGCCATGGCGGCGTGCACGGTCTCCAGCGGCAGGCTGGCATCGCGGTCGAAGTGCACGCGCAGGAAGAAGCGGCCGCTTTCCTCGTCGCCGAACTGCTGTGCGTCGAGGATGTTGCAGCCGTGGTCGAACAGCAGGCCGGATACGCGGTAGACGATACCGGTACGGTCGGGGCAGGACAGGGTGAGGATGGAATCGGGGCGCATCGCCCGAGTGTAGGGCAGCAACCTGTCCTCGGGATCGATGGTCACCGATGCAACCGAACTGCTTGGTTCAGTCCCAAGCGATACTTGGGCTTCTCCATGGCAAGCTGGTCGGTCATGAACCTGTTGCAACTGATCCGCAGCTTCACCCGCACCGCAGAGACCGGCAGCATTGCCGCCGCGGCCCGCATCCTTGGCATCAGCGCCACCGCAGTCGGCCAGAACATCAACCGGCTGGAAGCGCATCTGGGCGTACGGTTGCTGAACCGAAGTACGCGCCAGCTCGCCCTCAGCGAGGCCGGCGCGCTGTACCTGGCGCAGGTGCGCCACATCGAAGCCGACCTGGCACGCGCGCAGGCGATGGTCACCTCCGGTGACATCGAACCGGCCGGGCCGCTGCGCATCGCCAGCAGCAGCGCCTTCGGTCGCCACGTGCTGGCACCGTTGCTGCCGTCGCTGCAGCAGCGCTACCCGCAACTGCAGTTGGAGCTGCGGCTGACTGACCGCGCCGTGCAGCACGGCCCCGAAGCGGTGGATGCCAGCATCCGCATCGGTGCGCAGCTGGAGGACGGCGTCGTCGCGCGGCAACTGGCGCGCGTGCCGTTCGTGTTCTGCGCCTCGCCGGCCTATCTGAAGGCACACGGCACCCCGCAGCAGCCATCCGACCTGGGCGGTCATCGCGGGCTGCTGCACCGCTTCCCCACCGATGGCCGGCCGCTGCGCTGGGGCCTGCTGAAGGATGGCCAGCGCGTGGACGCCGCACTGCCGCCGAGCATGGTCTGCGATGACATCGATGCACTGGCAACGCTGGCCGCGACCGGTGCCGGCATCACCCGATTGGCTGCGTTCGTGGCCGAGCCGTACCTGCGCGATGGCCGCCTGCAGGCGGTGTTCGGCGCCGACACTGCATGGCGCCCGGAGCCGATGGAGGTCTATTTCTGCGTCAGCGACCGCCGCGACTTCACCGCCAAGATCCGCGCGCTGTTCGAGCACCTGCAGGCCGGCATGGCGCCGGCCTGGCGGGTGTGAGCCTCAGCGTGCCTTGAATACGCCGCGCGCATCGCGCGGCTCGCAGCGCAGGTACTGCGGCGCCGGTTCCACGCTGTCGCGCAATGCGGCGGCGGCATGCCACGGCCAGCGCGGGTCGTAGAGAATGCCGCGCGCCAGGGCCACGGCATCGGCGTGGCGATGGCGCAGGATCGATTCGGCCTGCTCGGGCTCGGTGATCATGCCCACGGCGATGACCGGCATGCGCACCTTGGCCTTGATCGCCGCTGCGAACGGCACCTGATAGCCCGGGCCGACGGTGATCTTCTGGCGCTCGTCCAGGCCACCACTGGAAACGTGCAGGAAGTTGCAGCCGCGCGCGTCCATCACCTGCGCCAGCGCCTCGCTCTGCACCAGGTCCCAGCCGCCATCGACCCAGTCGCTGGCGGAGATGCGCACGCCCACGGCGACCTTGTCGGACACCGCCGCACGCACCGCATCGAACACTTCCACCAGCAGGCGCAGGCGGTTCGGCAGCGAGCCACCGTAGCCATCGGTGCGACGGTTGCTCAGCGGCGACAGGAACTGGTGCAGCAGATAGCCATGCGCGGCATGCAGCTCGATCAGCTCGAAGCCCAGACGCTCGGCGCGCACCGCACTGGCGGCGAAGGCGGCGATGACCTCGGCGATGCCGGCTTCGTCCAGTTCCTGCGGTGCCGGGTCTGCCGCATGGAACGGAAGCGGCGACGGTGCCACGGTGGACCAGCCACGCGCATCATCGGCCGGCAGCTGGCCACCGCCGTCCCACGGACGCTTCACCGAGGCCTTGCGACCGGCGTGCCCGAGCTGGATGCCCAGCGGCATCGGCGACCAGCGGCGGACGCTGGTCAGCACCTGTGCCAGTGCGGCTTCGGTACCGTCGTCCCACAGGCCCAGGTCGGCCCAGCTGATGCGGCCGCGCGGTTCGACGGCAGTGGCTTCCAGGATCAGCAGGCCGGCACCGGACTGCGCCAGGTTGCCCAGATGCATGGCGTGCCAGTCGCTGGCGCGGCCGTCTTCGGCGGAGTACTGGCACATCGGCGCGATGACGATGCGGTTGGACAGGGTCAGGGGGCCGAACGAGATCGGCGAAAACAGCTGGGTCACGGCGATGCGGGGGACAGGCGGATAGAGGGGGCGTATTGCACCGCCGCACGGCCTGCGAATCAACCGTCTGGATGGATCGCTGTTTCGCGCGATCTGCTGCAGCCGAGCGCGGGCTCGGCTCTACAGAAGCCCTCGACCCTTGTAGAGCCGAGCCCATGCTCGGCTCAGCGCGAAGCCCACCCGGCCAACGCTTCGGCGCAATCGCGCTCATCCTTGAACTGCAGCAGGTCGTCGGCGCGGGTACGGCCACGGTTCAGCGCCACCACCGGCAGCCCTGCCTTGGCCGCGGCCTGCACGAAGCGGAAGCCGGAATAGACCATCAGCGACGAGCCCACCACCAGCACGGCGTCGGCCTGCTGCAGGTGCTCGTGCACGGCGGCCACGCGTTCGCGCGGCACGTTTTCGCCGAAGAACACCACGTCCGGCTTCAACACGCCGCCGCAGTGCGGGCACTCGGGTACCACGAACGTGGAGAAATCGGTCTCCAGATCGGCATCACCATCGGGCGCGATGCCTGCCTCCAGCGCGTCCCAGCCGGGGTTGGCGTCCAGCAGGCGCTGCTGGAAGTCCTCGCGGCCACTGCGGCGCTCGCAGCCCATGCAGCGCACAAGGTCCAGGCGGCCATGCAGGTCGATCACGTTGTGGCTGCCGGCGCGCTGGTGCAGGCCGTCCACATTCTGGGTCAGCAGCACCTGCAGCTTGCCGCGGCTTTCCAGGGCAGCCAGGGCCTGGTGGGTGCCGTTGGGCTGGGCCAGGCCGAAGCGCGGCCAGCCCGGCAGGCTGCGCGCCCAGTAGCGCTGGCGGGTGGCCACCTCGCCCATGAAGGCCTGGTAGGTCACCGGCGGCGTGCGTTTCCACTGGCCGTCGCTATCGCGGTAATCGGGAATGCCCGAAGCGGTGCTGCAACCAGCGCCGGTCAGTACGAACAGGCGCTGGGCGCGGTCGATGAAGTCGGTCAGTGGCGGGGTCATGGCTGCCAGATGGGGGCGCGGCCGCGCCCCCGCAAGCGCAGGTTCAGCCGGCGGATCAGGCTGCCGGCAGCGGCGGCACCGCGATCGGGTGGCCTTCCTCGTCCAGCGCGATCATCACGAAGTGGCCGCGGGTGCACAGCTTGCGCTCGCCGCTGTGCAGGTCTTCGGCGACCAGTTCCACCTCCACCTTCATCGAGCTGCGGCCGACTTCGACGATGCGGCCGATGGTTTCCACCATCTGGCCGATGCGGATCGGCAGCTTGAAGTCGACCTGGTCGCTGCGCGCGGTCACCACGGTGCGGCGCGAGTAGCGGGCGGCGGCCAGGAAGGCGGCCTTGTCCATCCACGCCAATGCCTGGCCACCGAACAGGGTGCCCAGATGGTTGGTGTGGTTGGGGAAGACGATTTCGGCCATGCGCACTTCGGTGGGCGGCACGGTCTCGGGGATCGGGGTCATGGGGATGCTTCGGTGTGGGGTGCGGCGATTTTAAGCCAGGCCCCGTGCAGGCGGCGCTACACTGCACCACGCCCCTTGCCAGGACCGCCCATGCCCGCGACCTCCGACCTGTTGGCCTTTGCCCTCATCTCGCTGGGCATGGTGCTCACGCCCGGGCCGAACATGATCTACCTGGTCTCGCGATCGATCTGCCAGGGTCGCCGCGCCGGCCTGATCTCGCTGGGCGGGGTGGCGCTGGGCTTCGTGTTCTACATGCTGTGCGCGGCGCTGGGCATCACTGCCCTGCTGATGACCGTGCCGTTCGCCTATGACGCGCTGCGCCTCGGCGGTGCGCTGTACCTGCTCTACCTGGCCTGGCAGGCACTCAAGCCCGGCGGCCGCTCGCCGTTCGCGGTACGCGACCTGCCGCCGGATGGCCCACGCAAACTGTTCGCGATGGGCTTCCTGACCAACCTGCTGAACCCGAAGATCGCGGTGATGTACCTGTCGCTGCTGCCGCAGTTCCTGCACCCGGAGGGCCATGGCAGCGTGCTGATGCAGTCGCTGGTACTCGGCTTCACCCAGATCGTGGTCAGCGTGAGCGTCAACGCGGTGATCGCGGTGATGGCCGGCAGCATCGCCGGCTTCCTGGCCGCACGCCCCACCTGGCAGGTGGTGCAGCGCTGGCTGATGGGCACGGTGCTGGCCGGGCTGGCGGTGCGCATGGCGGTGGAAGGGCGGCGCTGATTGTAGAGTCGAGCCATGCTCGACTTGTCTTCGCGAACGGCAGTCGAGCATGGCTCGACTCTACAAAAACCGAGCCGTCGAGCACGGCTCGACGCTACAGATACGAAGAACCCCGGCGTTGGCCGGGGTTCTTCGTTGCGACAGAACTGACCGCTTCGATCAGAAGTTCATGTCGAAGGCGACTTCGCCCTGCACGCCGACCTGGTAGGCCGAGACGCGGCGTTCGAAGAAGTTGGTCAGCTCCTGCACGTCCTGCAGTTCCATGAACGGCAGCGGGTTGCGCACGTTGTACTTCTTTTCCATGCCCAGCTTGGCGAAGTGCTGGTCGGCGCAGTGCTGCAGGTACTGGCGCATGTCGCGGGTCGAGATGCCGGCCACGCCGCCGGACAGCACGTCCTCGGCGAACTGCACTTCGCATTCGATGGCTTCGGCCAGCATGTCGTAGACCTGCTGCTTCATCTCTTCGTCAAACAGGTCCGGTTCTTCCTCGCGAACAACACGCACCGACTCGAACGCGAACTCCATGTGCGCGCTCTCGTCGCGGAACACCCAGTTGGTGCCCGAGGCCAGGCCCGGCAGCAGGCCGCGCGAACGGAAGTAGTACACGTAGGCGAAGGCAGCGAAGAAGAACAGGCCTTCGATGCAGGCGGCGAAGCAGATCTGGTTGAGCAGGAACTGGCGGCGCTCGGCACGGGTCTCGATGCGCTTCAGGTCCTGGATCGAGTCGATCCACTTGAAGCAGAAATCGGCCTTCTTCTTGATCGAGTCGATGTTCTCCACCGCGGCGAAGGCTTTGACGCGCTCTTCCGGGTCCGGCAGGTAGTTGTCGAGCAGGGTCAGGTAGAACTGCACGTGCAGCGCTTCTTCATACAGCTGGCGCGACAGGTACATGCGCGCTTCCGGCGCATTGAGGTGCTGGTACAGGTTCAGCACCAGGTTGTTGGACACGATCGAGTCGCCGGTGGCGAAGAACGCGACCAGGCGGTGGATCAGGTGGCGCTCACCCGGCGACATCTTGCTGTGCAGGTCGGTGATGTCGATCTGGAAGTTGATCTCTTCCACCGTCCAGGTGTTCTTGATCGCGTTCCGGTACATGTCATAGAACTGCGGGTAGCGCATCGGGCGCAGGGTCAGTTCAAAACCGGGATCGAGCAGCATCTGCTTGGGCTTGTCGGCCATGGGTGTTTCCTTGAATTCCTGGGTGAGCCGCCGGGCATGGCCCGGCGCTACCGTGGGTGTTTTTCGCAGCCGAGCATGGCTCGGCTCTACAGGTGCGAGGTGTTCGAGTGCCGACCAACGGTCGGCACCCACCGCGCGGTGTCTTACTGGCAGGCCTCGCAGGCTTCCGGATTTTCCAGCGAGCAGGCGATGGCTTCGTCCGGGCTGAACACCTTGGCCGGGGCGGCGGCGCTCACCGTGGTCTTGGCAATCTTGGTGGCCGGGCGCGAACGCAGGTAGTAGGTGGTCTTGATGCCCTGCTTCCAGGCGTACATGTACATGGAGGACATCGCGCCGATGTTCGGGCTTTCCATGAACAGGTTGAGCGAGGCCGACTGGTCGATGAAGGCGCCACGCTCGGCGGCCATGTCGATCAGCGAACGCATCGGCAGTTCCCACGCGGTGCGGTAGACCTCGCGCAGTGTTTCCGGAATCTGCGCCACGCCGGCGATGGAACCTTCGGCCAGCTTGATGGCATCGCGCATGTCGGCGGTCCACAGGCCCAGCTTCTTCAGCTCGTTCACCAGGTAACGGTTGACCTGCAGGAAGTCACCGGACAGGGTCTCGCGCTTGAACAGGTTGGACACCTGCGGCTCGACGCACTCGTAGCAACCGGCGATCGAGGCGATGGTCGCGGTCGGTGCAATCGCGATCATCAGCGAGTTGCGCAGGCCGTGTTCCTTGATGCGGGCGCGCAGGGCATCCCAGCGTGCGGTGTCTTCCGGCACCACGTTCCAGGCGTCGAACTGCAGTTCGCCACCGGCGGCGCGGGTGTCGTTGAACGACGGGTGCTTGCCACGTTCCTGGGCCAGCTCGCAGGAGGTTTCCAGCGCGTGGAAGTAGATCGCTTCGGCAATCTTCTTGGACAGGGCGCGGGCTTCGGCGCTGTCGAACGGCAGGCGCTTGCGGAAGAACACGTCCTGCAGACCCATGCAGCCCAGGCCGACCGGACGCCAGCGCAGGTTGGCGCGGCGGGCGGTTTCGATCGGGTAGAAGTTCAGGTCGATGACGCGGTCGAGCTGGCGCACGGCCAGGCGCACGGTCTCGGCCAGCTTCTCGAAGTCGAACTCGTTGTGCTCGTCGAAGTGGTTGCCCAGGTTGATCGAACCCAGGTTGCACACCGCGGTTTCATCGTTGGAGGTGACTTCCAGGATTTCCGTGCACAGGTTGGACAGGTGGATCACGTTGCCCGGACGCAGAGTCTGGTTGCTGGCGCGGTTGCACTTGTCCTTGAAGGTCATCCAGCCGTTGCCGGTCTCGGCCAGCGTACGCATCATGCGGGCATACAGCTTGCGCGCGGAGATGGTGCGGTTGGCCTTGCCCTGGGCTTCGGCCTGCAGGTAGGCCTGCTCGAAGGCTTCGCCGAACAGGTCGGTGAACTCCGGCACGACGCGCGGATCGAACAGCGACCATTCCTGGTCGGCCTCGACGCGCTTCATGAACAGGTCCGGCACCCAGTTGGCCAGGTTCAGGTTGTGCGCACGGCGGGCTTCGTCACCGGTGTTGTCACGCAGCTCGAGGAAGTCCTCGACGTCGGCGTGCCAGGTCTCCAGGTACACGCAGGCCGCGCCCTTGCGCTTGCCGCCCTGGTTCACCGCAGCCACGGACGAATCCATGGTCTTCAGCCACGGCACGATGCCGTTGGAGTGGCCGTTGGTCGACTTGATCAGCGAACCACGCGAACGCACGCGGGTGTAGCTGACGCCGATGCCGCCGGAGAACTTCGACAGCTGGGCGATATCGCCGTACTTGGAATAGATCGACTCCAGCGAGTCCTGCGGCGAATCCAGCAGGAAGCACGAGGACAGCTGCTCGTGGGTGGTGCCGGAATTGAACAGGGTCGGGCTGGACGGCAGGTAGTCCAGGTTGCCCATGCGCTTGTACAGCGCCAGGGTCTCGGACACGTCCTCGCTCAGCGCGCTGGCGATGCGCAGGAAGAACTGCTGCGGGGTCTCGATCACCTTGCGGGTGTGCGGGTGGCGCAGCAGGTAACGGTCGTACAGGGTGCGCAGGCCGAAGTAATCGAAGTTCAGGTCCAGCGAGATGTCGATGGCATCGTTGAGCTTGCGCGCGTTGGTCTGCACGAAGTTCAGCAGGCGGTCGTTGATCAGGCCGACTTCATGGCCACGGCTGACCGACTGCGAGAAGGCATAGATTTCCTGGCCCGAGACTTCCTTGGCGATGTAGTTGGCCAGCAGGCGCGCAGCCAGGCGGCCGTACTCGGGCTCTTCACCGATCAGCAGGGCGGCGGTGCGGATGGACAGTTCGTCCAGCTCGCGGGTGGTGGCGCCGTTGTACAGACCGGAAATGGTGCGGGTGGCCACGCGCATCGGATCGACGGCGTGCAGGCCTTCGGAGGAACGCTGCACCGCGCGCACGATCTTGTTCAGGTCCACCAGTTCGGTCGTGCCATTGCGCTTGGTCACACTCATCGCGTTGGCCGTCGGCGGCGACGTCAACAGGAATTCGCTTTCCTTCTCGATGGTGGCGCTGGATTCGGTGGTCACGGCGTGTGTCCTCTTGGCGTGATTGGTGGGTGCTCGATGCATCGGGTGACGCAGCCCGGGACATGACAGCCCAGGATGGCAGGACGGCGTCGCAGGGGATGAGACCCTGCGCCTGCCACTGCCGTTGACGATCGCGGATGGGTACCCCGGGCACCCCCTGGAATTGGGGTTGCTGCGACCGACGGCCACAAGATAGTGGGGGTAATGGGGTCCGTCAACGCCAAATGTAGTGAAATTCGGCAATCCCTTGCGCCGCAAGGATCGTGCCATCGGCGCCCGGATCAGACGCTTCAGACCTGCCGGAACGGGCTGCGCAGTCAAGCCCGAGAGGCGTCATTGCGGTGGTACAACGCACCGCGAAAACGGAACAATGACAGCTTCACATGACAGTGATGAAACTGGCTAGGGACAACCCTGTGGATAGGTGGTGGGCAGCCGGTGGGAATCCGGTGGACGGGTGACTTCCGGCCGGTGACGCCCGCGCGCTGGCGGCGGATGCTGGCCGCTCGCTCCCGGAAAAGGATGCTCCGATGCACCTGCGGTTGCCCGCGCTGGCCCTGCTGCCTGCCCTGTTCATTGCCCCGGCGCTGGCCGCCGAGGGGCCGGACCTGCGTTCGGACCAGTGCGGCATCCATACCGACTATGACGTGCTGGTGGACAGCGGCGGCATCTGGCTGCGGCATGGCCCGCAGGCCCCCCATGAAGTGGTGTTCCACGACGGTGAGCTGAGCCTGGACGGCAGGATGGTGACGGTCAGTGCCACCGACGCCGCCCGCCTGCGGCAGATGGAGGCCGGTGCCCGCCAGCTGATGCCGGCCGCCACCGCGCTGGCCCACGAAGTCTCCGGGGTCACCTTCGATGCGCTGGACGCCGCCTTCGAAGCCATCACCGGCAAGTCCCGCAATCGCCAGATGCGTGCGATGCGCGGCGAGATGCAGGACTGGATCGACGCCAGCCTGGGCCGCGGCTACTGGGAACAGGAAGCCTTCGGCGACGGCTTCGACGCACACATCGAGCAGATGGCCGAGACGATGGCCGGGTCGATGACCCGCAGCGTGCTGTGGCAGGTGTTCACCGGCCGCGCTGGCGCCATGGAGCGCCGCGCCGACCGCCTCGATGCCGAAGTCGACCGCCGCATGGAAGCACGCAGCCAGCAGCTGGAGGCCAAGGCGATGGCCCTGTGCCCGCTGGTGCAGTCACTGGCAGAGGCCCACGATGCGCTGGAAGTGCGCTACCAGGGCCAGCCACTGCGGCTGCTGGAGCGCGGCGAGAGTGTGCGAGTGGAGCACGGTAGCGGTTCGGGGCTGCATGTGTCGGCCGGGCCGGATGAGCGGCCGCTGAGCAGTGCGGCGGATGCCGGCCAGCGGCCGGCACTACCGGGACGATAGCGTGGTAGTGCCGGCCGCTGGCCGGCATCGCACGCCCGCAGGCCCCCTCACGCCCGGTGCGGAGTACCCAGGTATTCCGCGCTCTGCATCTCGATCAGGCGCGAGGCGGTGCGCTCGAACGCGCCCTGCAGGCGCTGGCCGGTGTACAGCTCGATCGGCGAGGTGCTGGCGGTGCAGACCAGGTTGACGTGGCGGTCGTACAGTTCGTCGATCAGATTGACGAAGCGGCGCGCGGCATCTTCGTTCAGGCGATCGAAGGCAGGAATGCCGCCCAGCAGCACGGTGTTGAACTCGTGGGCGATCTCGATGTAGTCCGACGGCCCGCGCGGGCCCTCGCACAACGCGGCGAAATCGAACCAGGCGATGCTCTTGCCGCGCCCACGCACCGCAATCTTGCGGCCCTCGATCTCGATGTTGCCCGGCTTGGCCGGCTGGCCGCCACTCAGTTCGTTCCAGCGCGTGGCCAGCCATTCATCGCTGTCGGCGGCCAGCGGTGCGCGGTACACCGGCGAGCGGGTCAGCGCGCGCATCCGGTAATCCTCGGTGCCCTCGGCGTACAGCTCCACGCAGAAGCGCTGCAGCAGGCCGATGGCCGGCAGAAAGCTCTCGCGCTGCAGGCCGTTGAGGTACAGGTTCTCCACCGCGGTGTTGGAGGTGGTGACCAGGGTCACGCCTTCGGCGAACAGGCGCTCCAGCAGCCGCGCCAGCAGCATCGCATCACCGATGTCGGTGACGAAGAACTCGTCCAGCACCAGCACGCGCAGGTTGCTGCGCCATTCCTGGGCAATCTTCGCCAGCGGGTCACTCTGGCCCTGATGCTCGCGCAGGCGCTCGTGGACGCTGCGCATGAAGCGATGGAAATGGGTGCGGTACTTCTGCTTGATCGGCAGGCCGTCGTAGAACAGGTCCACCAGGAAGGTCTTGCCGCGGCCGACGCCGCCCCAGAAGTACAGGCCCTTCACCGGCTCGGGCTTCTTCCAGAACGAGGACAGGCGGTCCAGCCAGCCGTCCTCGGCGCTGTCGACCAGGCCCAGGTGGATGCGGTCCAGTTCGGCCAGCGCTGCGTGCTGGGCCGGGTCGTTCTGCCAGTCGCCACGGGCAACCCCTTCCGCGTACCGCTGCGACGGGGTCAACTCGGTCGCACTCATGCCGCCGCGCCCAGCCAGTGCTTGACGCCGTGGGTCAGCGCGCCGCGCAGGTCAATCAGCTTGCGGTGGAAGAAGTGGCTGGTCTCGGGCATGCGCACCAGCTCATGCGGGAAGTCCAGCGTGTCCAGCCACTGGTAGACGGCCTGCGGATCGACGATCTCGTCCTGCTCGCCCTGGATCACCAGCCAGCGCGCCGGCGGCGCGATGCCATCGAAATCCCAGCGACCGGCCGGCGGCGCGATCGAGATCAGCGCTTCCGGCTGCAGCGCGGCAGCAGCCTTCAGGGACACGAACGAGCCGAAGCTGAAACCGGCCAGCCACAGGCGGTCGTCGGGCCGCTGGCTGCGCACCCAGGCGGCGACGGCTTTCAGATCATCCTGCTCGCCCACGCCGTGGTCGAACTCGCCCGCCGACGCGCCGACACTGCGGAAGTTGAAGCGCACCGTGGCGATGCCCAGCTCGCGCAGCGTGGTGGCGGTCATGGTGACCACCTTGTTGTGCAGCGTGCCACCCTCGGTGGACAGCGGATGGCAGACGATGGCCACGATCGGCTGCACCGGCACATCGGCCTTGGGCAGGTCGACGACCACTTCCAGCGGGCCGGCCGGGCCGTCCAGTTCGAGGCAGGCGGTTTCGCCGGGGGCGACGGGGAACGAAGGCTTGTGCATGGCACCATGATACCGTCCCCTGCCCCTGCCCTGTGCCCGCCCCATGCTCTACCTGTCTTTGGCCGTGATCTGCAGCGTGCTGGTTTCGGTGTTGTTGAAGGTGGCCGGACGCCGCCAGCTGGATGTTGCGCAGATGGTCACCTGGAACTATCTGGTGGCCGCAACGCTCACCGCCGTGGTGCTGCAGCCGCCGCTGGACGCACTGCGCGCGCCGCATGCCCCGTGGCTGTCTCTGCTGGCGCTGGCCGTGGTGCTGCCGTCGATCTTCCTGGTGCTGGGCCGCGCGGTGGCGGTGGCGGGCATCGTGCGCAGCGACGTGGCGCAGCGGCTGTCACTGTTGCTGTCATTGGCTGCTGCCTTCCTGTTCTTCGGCCAGACCGCCACGCCGTGGAAGTTGGCTGGGCTCGGCCTGGGCCTGCTGGCGATGGTGGCCATCAGCCTGCGCCCGCGCGGACCGGCGGTGGCGTCCTCACCGGGTGGCTGGGGCTGGCTGCTGGGCGTCTGGGCCGGGTTCGCGGTGGTGGACGTGCTGCTCAAGCAGGTGGCGCTTTCCGGTACGCCGTCGATGGCGGCGGTGCTGGCCAGCTTCAGCGTGGCGTTCGTGCTGATGCTGGCGCTGCAGTTGTGGCGGCATTTCAGCGGCCGTAGCCGGCTGGCCTGGCGCAACCTCGGTGCCGGCGCGCTGCTGGGCCTGCTCAATGGCGGCAACATTCTTTTCTATGTGCATGCGCATCAGTCGATGCCGGAGAGCCCGGCCACCGTGTTCGCCGGCATGAACATCGGCGTGGTGGTACTGGGCGCGCTGGTGGGCGTGTTCGCCTTCGGCGAGACGACCACGAAGTGGAACCGCGCCGGGCTGGCGTTGGCGGTGCTGGCGATCGGGTTGATCGCCTGGGGGTGAGCGCGGCCTCGGGGTCAGAGCCCATTCCGTTGGAATGGGATCCGACCCCGGCGCTGGGCGTTATCTGTCGAAACCCAGCAGCAGCGGGTCGTGGTCGGAGCTGCGCCACGGGCCCTGCACGTTGCGGCCCTGGTAGCCGCTGGCGTCCTGTTCGTCGGCATTGCTGTGCCACTCGGCGGCACCGCGCAGGCGCTGGGCCATGCCCGGGCTCAGCAGCGCATGGTCGAGGCGGCCGGTATAGCCGTTGTAGACGTAGCTGTAAGGATGCTCGACCTGGGCGACCTTGAATGCGTCCTGCCAGCCCAGGTCATGCAGGGTGCGGATCGGGTCTTCCATCGCGTAGGCGTTGAAATCGCCCAGCAGCACCACGTCCTTCACCTTCAGGCGGCCAGCTTCGGCCTGCACCCACTGGTTCAACTGCTTTGCCGATTCCACCCGGGTGGCATTCCAGCAACCCTGGCCATCGTTGCGGTCGGCATCGCCGCCGCTGGCATCACGGCAGCCCTTGGACTTGAAATGGTTGGCGACCACCATGAACGGTGCGCCCTTGCCCTGGAAGGCCTGCGCCAGCGGTGCGCGGCTGTGTTCGGCGAAAGGACCGTCGGTTCTGGTCAACGGCTTGCCCAGCGGCTTGAACGCGCTCCTGCGATAGATGATGCCAACCCGGATCGGGTTGCTGCCCGGCCCCTCGCCGGCATCGACGAAGGCCCACTGCTTGTCGGCGGCAAGACCGGCGTTGAGGGCGCTGACCAGTTCGGCGATGGCCGACTGCGGGCCATAGCCATCGTTTTCCAGTTCCATCAACGCGGCGATGTCGGCACCGAGCGCGTTGACCGTGGCCACCAGCTTGCCGACCTGCGCCTTGTGCTCTTCCAGCGTGCGCGCGCCGCGCAGGGTCGGGAAGCCACCGCCCTGGCCATCGCCATTGAAGAAGTTCTCCAGGTTGAATGCAGCGATATGCAGGCTGCCCGGCACCGTCGGCACCGCCGGACGCTTCAGCTCGGGCAACGTGAGTGCACCCTCGACCTGCAGGCGCGGACGGCCCTGTGCGTCCACGTGCACGACACCTTCCACATTGCGCAGCTGCATGCCGGTGCGCAGCACCGGGTTGGCTGGCAGGTAGGCCACGCTGGCCGGGTCGCGGGCTTCGCTGCCGTCGTCCAGCAGCAGGCGGCGGCGCTGGTTGTCGGCCATCACCTGCTCATAGCCGGCAGTACCCGGCGCGGCCACTTCGGTCGGCTGCCAGAGGCGGCCATCAAAGGCCACGGTGAGCTGCCCAAAGCGCTCCAGGCCATCGGTGCCGGCCAGGGTGAGCGGTGCGGCGATGCGCACGCGCTGGCCATCCAGCGCACGCCAGTCGGCCGGCGCGGTGGTCAGCACCACGGTGGCGCTGCTGCGCGCGGCGGACGGCGACGCGACCGGTGCGGCCTGCGGCTGGGCCTGGGCAAAGGCGCCGGCCGGCAGCAGCAGGGACAGGGCAAGGGCGAGGGAACGGCGGCGCATCGACGGGCGACTCCATGGAAGAGGCGCACAGACTAACCCTGAAATGCGAAACCCCGCCTGCGGGCAGGGTTTTGACCTTGGTGGGCAAAGCCTGGGTAGTGCCGGGCCCCGGGCCGGGACCCCCAAAACAAACGGGGCCGCGGGGGGTGCGGGCCCCCGGCTGCCTGTGAGCGTCTGCCTGCCCTGCGTGATGGGGTGCGCGGCCCCCCCGCCCCCGCCACTACCGGTTACTTCAGGTTGCCCAGCATCCAGTCCACGGTGGCGTGGATCTGTTCCTCGGTCAGCGCCGGGTTGCCGCCCTTGGGCGGCATGATGCCGCCATCCGGGCCGGTGTAGCCCTCGATGGCGTGCTTGTAGAGGGTCTCCTTGCCCTGTGCGATGCGCTTGTCCCAGTGCGAATGGTCCAGCGTCGGCGCCATGCCCACGCCGGTGGTGTGGCAGGCGGTGCACAGGTTGTCGAAGATGACCTTGCCGTCCTTGGTGCCGCCGTAGGCCACCTGCGAGGCGGCCTTGGCCAGCGCGGCGGCCTTGGCCGCAGCCTGCGCGGCGGCGCCGGTGCTGCCGGCATAGACCGCGCCGGTGGGCGAGATGCGCTGCTCGGTGCGCTTGGCCGCGGTCGGCGACACCTCGGGCGGAATCCGGGTGTGGATGTAAGCGGCAAGGAGGATGAGGCCGAGGGTGATGGTCGCCAGCAGCGCGATCACCATGGAGAAGCGTTTCAGGAACTCCAGATCGTAATTCCGCACTCTTCGTTACCCCTGGCTGATAGTCGTTGGACCACGGCTGAGCGACTGCGTGATGGACCGAGTATAGAACGCGCTTTGCGTGCGACAACAGGCGTCACTGCTGGTGCGGCGCAGCATTTGGACCCGGTAGTGCCGGCCGCTGCCCGGCATCGCCAGCCCGCCGGATGGATCGTGCAGAAGCCGGCCAGCGGCCGGCTCTACCGGATTACCGGGCGCCGATCGCGCGCAGGCAGAAGCTGCAGATGGCATCCACCAGCGCGTCTTCGTCGCGGTGTGCTTCGCGGCTGGGCGCAGTGGGGCCGACCATCGCTTCGGTGAAGGCGCCGACCAGGCAGGCGGCGGCCACATGCGCGTCCTGCGCCGGCAGTTCACCGGCCGCCACGCCCTCCTCCACCAGCCGCAGGAACACGTCGCCGAAGGCGCGGCGACCGCGCATGCGCTCGGCTTCCACCTCCGGATCGACCGGTTCAACGATGAAGGCGTGCGCCAGCCCCGGCCCGGCCAGGGCGCGACGGACGAAGGCGGTGATCGCCAGCCGCAGGCGCTCGCTGGCCACCTCCGGGCCGCTGGCGATGCGCTCCATGATCGCCACCTCGTGGGCCACCGCGGCGTTGAGCACCTCCACGAACAGCTCGGCCTTGGACGGGAAGTGCCGGTAGATCAGGCCGGTGGACACCCCCGCCTGGGTTGCCACGGCGGTCACCGGGGCGTTGCGCCAGCCACCGGCGGCGACCCGTTCACGGGTCGCCAGCAGGATCCGTTCACGGACCCCGGCCAGGCGTTCTTCCATCAATGCAGAGCGTTTGTAGGCCATGTTCTGATTCTAGATTCAATTGTTGAATTTGTATTCACTTCTTTCCCGAACCCCGCTACGCTGGGGTCCAATCGCCCGTGCGGATGGCCGTCCCTGAAACAGCCATCCGCTCCCCGCCGGGTGCGTCCATTCCCTGCAGTCCCGTCGTGGAGCCACCGCAATGCACGTGCCATCCCTGAACTTCGACCTTGGCGAAGACATCGACCTGCTGCGCCAGAGCGTGGCCCATTTTGCCGCCGCCGAGGTCGCACCGCTGGCCGCCGAGGCCGATGCCAGCAACCAGTTCCCGTTGGCACTATGGCCGAAGCTGGGCGAACAGGGCCTGCTGGGCCTGACCGTGGAAGAAGAATACGGCGGCACCGGCATGGGCTACCTGGCCCACGTGGTGGCGATGGAAGAAATCTCGCGTGCCTCCGGCGGCATCGGCCTGTCCTACGGCGCGCACTCCAACCTGTGCGTGAACCAGCTGCGCAAGAACGGCAACGAAGAACAGAAGCAGCGCTTCCTGCCGGGCCTGTGTAACGGCAGCCTGGTCGGCGCGCTGGCGATGAGCGAACCGGGTGCCGGTTCGGACGTGGTGTCGATGAAGCTGCGCGCCGACAAGCGCGGTGACCGCTACGTGCTCAACGGCAACAAGATGTGGATCACCAACGGCCCGGATGCCGACGTGCTGGTGGTCTATGCCAAGACCGACATGGACGCCGGCGCCAAGGGCATCACCGCGTTCCTGGTCGAGAAGGGCATGAAGGGTTTCTCCACCGCGCAGAAGCTGGACAAGCTGGGCATGCGTTCCTCGCCCACCTGCGAGCTGGTCTTCCAGGATTGCGAAGTACCGGAAGAGAACGTGCTGGGCCAGGTCGGCGGCGGCGTGCGCGTGCTGATGTCCGGCCTGGACTACGAGCGCGTGGTGCTGTCCGGCGGCCCGCTGGGCCTGATGGCTGCGGCCATGGACGTGGTGATGCCGTACGTGCACGAGCGCCACCAGTTCGGCGAGGCGATCGGCAGCTTCCAGCTGATCCAGGGCAAGATCGCCGACATGTACGTGGGCCTGGGCGCCTGCCGCGCCTATGTCTATGCGGTGGCACGCGCCTGCGACCAGGGCCGCACCACCCGCCAGGACGCCGCCGGTGCCATCCTGTACGCCGCCGAGAAGGCCACCTGGCTGACCGGCCAGGCGATCCAGATTCTGGGCGGTAACGGCTACATCAACGAGTATCCGACCGGCCGTTTGTGGCGCGACGCCAAGCTGTATGAAATCGGCGCCGGCACTTCGGAGATCCGCCGCATGCTGATCGGCCGCGAACTGTTCCAGCGCACCCTGTAAGGCCACCGCGATGACCGTCCTGAACAGCCAGCTGCAACCGGGCAGCGAAACCTTTGAAAGCAACCGCGCGGCCATGCAGGCCGTGGTTGACGACCTGCATGCCACCCTGGCGCGCACCGCGCTGGGTGGCAGCGAGGCCGCACGCGCCAAGCACACCGCACGCGGCAAGCTGCTGGTGCGTGATCGCATCGACGCCCTGCTCGACCCCGGCAGCGCCTTCCTGGAAATCGCGCCGCTGGCCGCGCATGGCATGTACGACGACGCCGTGCCCGCTGCGGGCGTGGTGGCCGGCATCGGCCGCGTAAGCGGCGTGGAATGCGTGATCGTGGCCAACGACGCCACGGTCAAGGGCGGCACCTACTACCCGATGACGGTGAAGAAGCACCTGCGCGCGCAGGAGATCGCCGAGCAGAACCATCTGCCGTGCATCTACCTGGTCGATTCGGGTGGCGCGTTCCTGCCGCTGCAGGACGAAGTCTTCCCCGACCGCGATCATTTCGGCCGCATCTTCTACAACCAGGCCAACCTGTCCGCGCAGGGCATCCCGCAGATCGCCTGCGTGATGGGCAGCTGCACCGCCGGCGGCGCCTATGTGCCGGCAATGAGCGACGAGACGGTGATCGTGCGCGAACAGGGCACGATCTTCCTGGGCGGTCCGCCGCTGGTGAAGGCCGCCACCGGTGAAGTGGTGAGCGCGGAAGAGCTCGGCGGTGCCGACGTGCACACGCGCATCTCCGGCGTAGCCGACCACATGGCCGACAACGACCTGCAGGCGCTGGCGCGGGTGCGCGCGATCATCGCGCAACTGAACTGGCGCAAGCCGGAGCCGGCGATGGCGGTGCAGGCCAGCGAAGAACCACTTCTGCCGGCGCACGATCTATATGGCGTGATCCCGGCCGACACGCGCAAGCCCTACGACGTGCGCGAAGTGATCGCACGCCTTGTCGATGGCTCACGCTTCGATGAATTCAAGCCGCGCTACGGCGCAACGCTGGTGACCGGCTTCGCGCATCTGAACGGCTACCCGATCGGCATCATCGCCAACAACGGCATCCTGTTCTCCGAGTCGGCACTGAAGGGCGCGCACTTCATCGAGCTGTGCACCCAGCGCAACATCCCGCTGGTGTTCCTGCAGAACATCACCGGCTTCATGGTCGGCCGCAAGTACGAACAGGGCGGCATCGCCAAGGACGGGGCCAAGCTGGTGATGGCCGTGGCCTGCGCCAAGGTGCCGAAGTTCACCGTGGTCATCGGCGGTTCGTTCGGCGCCGGCAACTACGGCATGTGCGGCCGTGCGTACTCGCCGAACTTCCTGTGGATGTGGCCGAACGCACGCATCGGCGTGATGGGCGGCGAACAGGCCGCCAGCGTGCTGGCCACGGTCAAGCGCGATGGCATCGAAGCCAAGGGCGGGCAGTGGCCGGCAGCGGAAGAAGATGCGTTCAAGGCACCGATCCGCGACCAGTTCGAGCAGCAGGGCCACCCGTACTACGCCAGCGCGCGCCTGTGGGACGACGGCGTGATCGATCCGGCCGACACCCGCCGGGTGCTGGCCCTGGCGCTGTCGGCCAGCCTCAACGCCGCCCCGCAGCAGACGCGCTTCGGCGTGTTCCGCATGTAATCCATGCCATGACCGAGCACGCTCCCATGAAGCCCGTTGCCATGTTCACCAAAGTCCTGATCGCCAACCGCGGCGAGATCGCCTGCCGCGTCATCGCCACCTGCCGCCGCCTCGGCATCGCCACCGTGGCGGTGTACTCCGATGCCGACCGCAATGCGCGCCATGTCCGGCTGGCCGACGAAGCCATCCACATTGGACCTGCCGCCGCGCGTGAGAGCTACCTGCGCGGCGGTGCCCTGCTCGACGCCGCACGCCTGACCGGCGCGCAGGCGATCCACCCCGGTTACGGCTTCCTGTCCGAGAATGCCGACTTCGCCGATGCCTGCGCCGCCGCCGGCATCACCTTCATCGGGCCGCCGGCCAGCGCCATCCGCGCGATGGGCGACAAGAGCGCGGCCAAGGCGCTGATGGCCAAGGCCGGTGTACCGCTGACCCCGGGCTACCACGGTGACCAGCAGGCGCCGGACTTCCTGCGCGCGCAGGCAGACGGCATCGGCTACCCGGTGCTGATCAAGGCCAGCGCCGGTGGCGGTGGCAAGGGCATGCGCAAGGTCGAACGCAGCGAGGACTTCGTCGATGCGCTGGCCAGCTGCCAGCGCGAGGCGGCCTCGGCGTTCGGCAACGACCACGTGCTGGTCGAGAAATACGTTGAGCGCCCGCGCCATATCGAGATCCAGGTGTTCGGCGACAGCCACGGTGAGGCGGTCTACCTGTTCGAGCGCGACTGCTCGGTGCAGCGCCGCCACCAGAAGGTGCTGGAAGAAGCGCCGGCCCCGGGCATGAGCGCGGAACGTCGTGCTGCGATGGGCAAGGCCGCAGTTGATGCCGCGCGTGCGGTGGGCTACGTCGGTGCCGGCACGGTGGAGTTCATCGCCGGCCCGGACGGCGATTTCTACTTCATGGAAATGAACACCCGCCTGCAGGTCGAACACCCGGTGACCGAGTACATCACTGGCACCGATCTGGTGGAGTGGCAGCTTCGCGTGGCCTCGGGCCAGCCGCTGCCACTGCGCCAGGAGCAGCTCGCGATCCACGGCCACGCCATCGAGGCGCGGCTGTACGCAGAAGATGCCGACCGCGGCTTCCTGCCCTCCACCGGCACCCTGCGCCGTCTGCGCCTGCCCACGCCGTCGGCCCATGTGCGCGTGGATACCGGCGTGGAGGAAGGCGACAGCATCACCCCGTACTACGATCCGATGATTGCCAAGCTGATCGTCTGGGACGTGGACCGCGATGCCGCGCTGCGCCGCATGAGCCAGGCCCTGGCCGACTGCCAGGTAGTGGGCGTGACCACCAATGCCGGCTTCCTGCGCCGCTTGGTGAACACCGATTCGTTCGCGCACGCCAGACTGGATACCGCGCTGATCGAACGCGAACAGGCGGCATTGAGTGCAGTGGGCGACACGGATGATGCCCTGTGGCAGCTGGCCGCCGTGGCCGCTGTTACCAGCACTGCGGGCGCCAGCACCGACGCGCGCGACCCGCATTCGCCGTGGCAGGCCCAGGATGGCTGGCGCCTCGGCGCCTCGGCACCGCGCGTGCTGCCGCTGCAGCAGGGCGAACGCAAGCACACGCTGAACGTGTGGGCACAGGCCGATGGCTGGCGCGTGCAGCGCGATGACGCCGCGCCGGTTCAGGTAATCGGCACGGCCGATGCGCAGCGCCTGTCGGTGCAGTTGGGCGAGCGCCGCTGGTCACTGCAGCTGCTGCGCGAAGGCGATCAGTTGTATCTGTTCGGCGCCGATGGCCAGCACCGCTTCACCCTGCACGATCCGGTGGGCGAATCAGACAATTCGGTGGCCGACGCGGGAAGCCTGCTGGCGCCGATGCCGGGCAAGATCGTCGCGACACTGGTCGCGGCCGGCACCGAGGTCAAGCGCGGCACTCCGCTGGTGGTGCTGGAAGCGATGAAGATGGAGCACACCCTGCAGGCACCGGCCGATGGCACGGTGAAGGGCTACCGCGCCAAGGCCGGCGACCAGGTGGGTGACGGAGCAGTACTGGTGGACTTCGAAGCGGCGTGATGCAGCAGAGGCCGCGCGGGGTCAGCCCGCGCGGTCTTCGAGGTTCCAGATCACGCCGGCCGGGTCCAGCTCTGTCGTGGTCATCGTCGCGGCGCGCCAGCCGAAGCCGCACACAGCGAGCACGCCATCGGTGACGGGATCCAAGGAAAGGGCACGCTCGATTGCTTTCTCGTTGATCGCCGCAGTGATGAACGCACCCAGGCCATCGTCGGTCGCGGCCAGATACAGTGTCTGGGACAGATGCCCCGCCTCAAGGGCGATGACACGGTAGCTTTTCGCGTGCTGGCGATACTTCCAGAATGTACGGTCGAAGCGCGGCGCCAGGATCACCAGCACATGCGCATCGGCAAACCAGTGCTGCTGGCCCACGACTTCCATCACGAAGTCACGGTCCACCTCGCTGTCCGAGACCACCGGCTCCAGCACATGGGTATCGCCACGATAGTGATACAGGCCCGCCGGCAGCCCTTCGACGTGCTGCACCACCAGATAGGCCTCGATGGGATGCAGGCCACCACCGGAGGGCACGTTCTTCTTCATGAACACCAGGTCCTCGCCGACACGGTGTTCTCCGGTACTGCCGAAGGTCCGCTGCAACATCCGCGCCAGCATCGGCAGCGGCAGCGGTCGCTGCCAGTCGAAGTTGCGACAGGTTGCGCGACGGGCCAGCAGCGTGTCGAAGGCTGCAGGCTCGGCCCTGGGCAACGCAATGGCGCCTTCGCTGCAACGTGACACGGTGGTTGCAGGCGGCGCTCCCAGTGTTTCACGCATCTGCACGGCCGTCTCGGTCCTGGATGCGCGCATGTTGCCGACGGCATCCACCCCATCCCAGCGCGAGAATGCATGCAGCACGGCAGCAAGCGGGTGCCAGTAGGTCGAGCGCAATGCCTCGTCGGCAATCGACGCTGCATCCGTCGCGCTGCCCTGGACAAACACCAGCCCTGCCTGCTGCAGGGGCGGCACCATGCCCGCCTCCTCGCTGTCCGCCGTGAGCTCCTGCCACGCGCTGGGGCTGAGCCGACCCAGCCAGGCCTGCTGCCCGGCATCGAGTTCGACCGGCTCGGGCAGGTGCGGCGCGAGCGCGAGCCACGCCTGCCTGCGACAAAGCCCATCACCGCCCTGCATCAGGCCCTGCAGGTCGAACGTCACCGTTTCCCGCAGCTCCATCATCAGTACCGAACAGCGCCTGACCTGCATGTTCCTTCCTTTGGATATTCCTGCCACGTTATCGAGCGATACCGCGATTCCTTGATGGCAGCGCGTCGCTCACTCAAGAAGCGCTGCTCTGCGCCGACATCAAGGTTCCACACCGACGTTTCCGGACCCCACCATGCCCACCCTGCAGCTGGAACCTGCCGTCGCGCAGAATCTTGTGAACCTGCTCGCCACCGATGACGCATTCCGCGGCCGCTTCACCCAGTCGCCGCAGGCGGCGTTGCTGGAAGCCGGCCACGTTCCTGCAGATCCGGCCGAGCTGAGCCAGTTCGTCGCCATGTGCTGTGCCTCCATCGAGCTGGCGGACAAGGCCGTCATCGAGCAGGCACACGCGCAGATCGTCGCAATGCTGTCCAGTGGAACGGCCTACACCGTGCCGATGCTCGAGAACGGCAACACAGGTAATTCCCCGCGTACGCTCCGCTGAGAACCGCTCACCCTTCGGGCCTGGTCTCCGCTGCGGGCAAAGGCCGGGCAGCCTCGCGCACATCCAGCACGTTCATCGCCTGCAGGCAGTAACTGCATTCGATCTCCGCGTACGCAAGGCCCGGGTTGGAGGCCAGCCAACGCTTCTGGTCGAGCATCTGGGCATCCAAGCCCGCATCGCGGGCCGCCTTCATCGCCGCGACCCGCGATTGCACCCGCGAGCGAGCACCCAGATAGGGTTCGAGCAGCTGGAGTGCCTGCAGCGGTTTACCTGATGCGCGCAGCCTCTCCGCGCCCAGCACAGCATCGAATTCGCGGATGACGGCGCTTTCCGGCTTTCTCTGCAACGAAGCCCAGCGACGCTCGACCTGCCTGGCGTAGCGGGCGTCCCCCATGCGCAACCCTACAAGTGCCGCGGCCTGGGCGGTGACGATACGATCAACGGCATCGACCACGGGAACCGATTCGATGCCTTCGAATGTCCGATGGATCGCCTCATCCAGCAGCGGCCCGACGCTTGAATGCTGGCCCGCCTGCAATCGCGCGACGGCCAGGGGAACATAGAAGTTGAAGCGGTCAACACCGGGCATGGCGTAGCTCCGCTTCATGCCGCGCTCGGCATTCCACAGCGCGGCCTGAATGTCACCCTTGTCCAGCTGGACGGAAATGCGGATGTTGTCGGCGTGATAGTCGCTGGCCTCGATCTTCTGCAACAAGCCCAGGGACCGTGCCAGGTCGCCTCGCGCTGCTGCAACGGTCGCCTGTCGCATCAGTGCTCCCTGCCAGCCGCTGGCCGCTGCAACGGAAAGCGCGCGGTCTGCTTCATCGAACCGCCCCATTGCCAGCAGGATGCGTCCGTACTGATCCTGGCCAACGCCCAATAGATCGACCTGGCTCATCGCAACGCGTTGCGCCAGCGGCAGCGCTTCGCTGAAGCGGTTCTCGCAATAGAGACTGATCGCAGCATTGTTCGCAGCCGGCAGATAGTCCGGATACAACTCGGCCATCTGCATCCATCCATCGGTTGCGCGGTCCGGGTCGCCCAGATGAAGTGTCCAGTTGCGCACGTAGAGCGCTTCACGTGTGGTCAGATGCCGCGACCATTGCTGTGCCTTCTTCAACACGCTGGCGGCACGGGAGAAATCCGCATCCGCGAAATGGCTGCGAGTCTGTCCCAGCCATGCCAGTGCGAATTCTGGATCGATTTCCGTGGCCTGCTGGTAGAACGCCAACGCTCCCTTGTAGTCACCGCGCACGTAGCGCTTCTGGCCCAAGGCAAACGCACGCAGCGCATCCATGCTGCCCGTGGTCACCTCCGGCAGGGATTGGCTGTCGCGCTGGATCAGTGCAGGCTCTTCGCCGAGGCGATCACGCAGCTGGCGCGAAACATCGTCCACCGCCGCCAGTACGGCACCCGCCTTCGCATCGGCAGATACCACGGCCAGGGTGCGCAGCGTCGACGGCTCGATCACCTCCACGCTGAAGCGGGTGCGGCCGCCGACATCGGTAGCCGATGGCACGAACACCAGGCGGGCGCCCGTGCGCACTGCTACAGCGGCGGCATCGCCGCGTTCGCGGACGCCGCCATCCAGTGGTTTCCGCATCATCTCAAGGGTGCGGCCGACGCGGTCGTCACTGACGACGTTGACGTAGCGGGACTGTTCGAGACTGATCCGGAACGCCTGGTCCAGGGCGTCATCGAGCAGGCGATTGCCGGTGAGATTATGCAGCCCGCCGAGCACCACCCAATCGCGTTCGGCGAACGCGATGGCCGGTTGCGGCCGGGTCAGCAGCCAGACGCCGAGCACGGCGGCGAGCAGCACGGCGGCCTGCGCCGCCATCGCCAGTGGGCGGCGCCACAACGGCAGATCACGCCGGGCCTTGGCCGTGTGCCGCAGCCGTCCCGGCGTGGGCATGCCCGCCGCCTGTACGCCGTAGACTTCGGCCGGCTGGCTCACGCCCTTGAAGCGCCAGCGCCCGAACGATCGCCATTGCAGGCCTTCGGCCATCGCGCCCAGCGATCCGCTGGAGCGGCGCACGATGGATTCGGCCACCGCCGAAAGCAGGATCTGGCCCGGTCGCGCCAGCTGCATCAGGCGCGCAGCCGTCGGCTTGGCCAGGCCTTCGACTTCAATCGCCTTGGCGCCAGCCCGCACTGCCTCGGCGCTGTTCTCCCAGGTGAGCACATCGCCCACATGCAGACCGGCCCGCGCCTGCAGATGGATCTCGTGTCCCTGCCCCAGCGGCTGCAGGCCACGCTGGTAATCCAGGGCGAACCCAAGCGCGTCGATCGGGCGCTCGAACAGCATGAACAATCCATCGGAACGGTCGATCAACTGGCCGTTCCAGCGCTGCTGCAGCGCCAGCACCAGCCGGTCGTGTTCCTGGAACAGTTCGGCGGCAGCGACATCGCCGATGCGTTCGACCAGCAGCAGGGAGTCGCACAGATCGGTGAACAACAGCGCGCGCAGTTGCTGGTTGTGCGGCGTCGACGTTCCGTTGTCGCCATTCATCGCCTGACTCTCCCGATCAAGGTGTATCCGCTGCATCCACCCAGCGCAGGCAGTTGCCGCCGTCGCGCTTGGCCTGGTACAGCGCACGATCCGCACAGGCATACCACTCGCTCCAGCCTGCCTCCGGCGCCAGCAGGCTGGCACCGATGCTGACCAGGCTGACATGCGGCGTGCCATGACTGCGTTCGAGCAGGCCATGCACCGCGCTGAGGATGAACTCGGCCGCGTGCTGCACGATCTCATGGTTGCCACGGCGCAGGATCAGGCAGAACTCATCGCCGCCGAGGCGGCAGGCCAGGTCCTGCTCACCGGCCATCGAACGCAGGATGTTGCCCATGCTCTGCAGCACACGGTCGCCGGCCTGGTGGCCGTGACGATCATTGATCTGCTTGAAGCGGTCGCAGTCGATCAGCAGCAGGGCCTGCGGCAACCCTTCGCCATCGGCGCGGCATTCCTGCAGGTACAGCGTAAGGCCGCGGCGGTTGTGCAGCCCGGTCAGTTCATCGGTACGCACCAGTTCACGGGTGTGGGTCAACTGGTGGGTGGTGATGTACAGGTTGTCCAGCGCGGTTTCCAGATCATGGTTGCGCCGGCGCAGCTGGCTGATCAGCGCCTGCTCGTTGGTCAGCACGCGCATGATCGTGCGGCGCAGGAAATAGGCGACCAGGCCAGGATCGGATTCGACCAGGCGATGGAAGTCGGCCGGGCCCAGCTCGAGCACTTCGCAGTCGGCCAGCGCACGGGCACTGGCGCTGCGCAGGTGGTCGCCGACCAGCAGGCCAAGCTCACCGAAGAACTCATGCTGGCCGAGGGTCTTGATCACCAGGTCTTCGCCGAAGTCCAGTTCGATCTGGCCTTCGAGGATCACGTACATCCGTTCGCCGCGATGGCCACGCTGGAACAACCACTGTCCGGCATGAAGCTTGCATGGACGGGCATATCTGGCGAACAATGCCACCTCGGCAGCGGACAGCAGCGCGTGCACGATCTCGGCCATCGCCACCCGGGCGATACCTGTCGTCACATCACTGTTCTCGGCCGCACCCCTGCCGGTCATTCCCTGCACCCGCCGCCAGCGTCCCCTGGTGAGCCGCGGAGCATAGCACCGCTTTAAAGTGTGCGCCCTATCTCATTTTGAGCCTTCTGCCGATCTTGATTGATGTGAAGATCGGTGGTGGCCCGTTCTGGTCACGGGTGTCCGGGCAAAACCCCTGCTGGATCAATCCGATGCCGGGTTTCACAGGGTTTCGGCCAAGTTGCCGGGGCCCGGGGTGCGCCTGATTGACGCTGGCTGCGCGCTGCACCCTTGCATCGATACAACAACGCCGGCAGGTCCCCCGACCGGCCGGCGTTGTCTGGCCCTTCCCTGGCCACCCTGATCGGATTCCGAAGCTTCGGTAGCGCCGGCCGCTGGCCGGCTGCGGTGCGACGCCCGGAGCATCCTGTGGTTGCCGGCCAGCGGCCGGCACTACCGCATCACGCAGCGCGTTCGCTGCGCCCGCCGTGGAACTGTTCTTCCTCGGTCGAGCCGGTCAGCGCGGTGGTCGACGACTGGCCCTGCTGGATCGCCTGGGTCACCGCATCGAAGTAGCCGGTGCCGACCTCGCGCTGGTGCTTGACCGCGGTGAAGCCGCGCTCGGCCGCTTCGAACTCGGCTTCCTGCAACTCGACGAACGCGCTCATCTGGCGGCGTGCGTAGCCGTGGGCCAGATTGAACATGCCGTAGTTCAGCGCATGGAAACCAGCCAGGGTGATGAACTGGAACTTGTAGCCGTAGCTGCCCAGTTCGCGCTGGAACTTCGCAATCGTGGCGTCATCCAGGTTCTTCTTCCAGTTGAAGCTGGGCGAGCAGTTGTAGGCCAGCAGCTTGCCCGGGAACTTGGCATGGATCGCCTCGGCGAACTTGCGTGCGAACTCCAGGTCCGGCTTGCCGGTTTCACACCACACCAGGTCGGCGTAGGGCGCGTAGGCCAGGCCACGGCTGATCGCCTGGTCCAGGCCGTTGCGGGTCTTGTAGAAGCCTTCCACCGTGCGCTCGCCGGTGGCGAATGGCTTGTCATTGCCATCGATGTCGCTGGTCAGCAGATCGGCGGCTTCGGCATCGGTACGCGCCACCAGCAGGGTCGGCACGCCCAGCACGTCGGCAGCCAGGCGCGCAGCGTTGAGCTTCTCGATCGCCTCGCGGGTCGGCACCAGCACCTTGCCGCCCATGTGGCCGCACTTCTTCACCGAGGCCAGCTGGTCTTCGAAATGCACGCCGGCGGCACCGGCCTCGATCATCGCCTTCATCAGTTCGAAGGCGTTGAGCACGCCGCCGAAACCGGCTTCGGCATCGGCCACGATCGGCTGCAGGAAGTCGATGTCATCCTTGCCTTCGGCGTGGTGCAGCTGGTCGGCGCGCAGCAGCGTGTTGTTGATGCGCTTGACCACTGCCGGCACCGAATCGGCCGGGTACAGCGACTGGTCCGGATACATCTGCCCGGCCAGGTTGGCGTCGGCCGCCACCTGCCAACCGGACAGGTAGATCGCCTTCAGGCCGGCCTTGACCTGCTGCATCGCCTGGTTGCCGGTCAGTGCACCCAGCGCGTTGACGAACTCGCGCTCATGCAGCGACGCCCACAGCTTCTCCGCACCCAGGCGGGCCAGCGAATGCTCGATGTGGACGGTGCCGCGCAGGCGCACCACGTCGGCGGCGCTGTAGTTGCGCTGGATGCCTTCCCAACGCGGGTTGGTATCCCAGTCGTGCTGGATCTGTTCGGCAGTGGGCAGCTTGCTCATGTCTTTCTCCAGTTCGGTTCGTGCGTGCAGCGGGGAGGGAAACAGCGGGATATGCGGGCGGCGATCAGTCGATGCGCGCGTAGGCCGGCAGGGTCAGGAAATCGGTCAGTTCTTCGCTGCGGCTCAGTTCGCCAAGCAGGGCGATGGCCTCGCCGATGCGTGCGCCACCGGGCAGCGCGCTGGTATCGCCCAGCCGTGCCGGCAGCTGCGAAAGGGTGGAATCCAGCAGCGCCAGATCGATCGCAGTGCCATCGTCCAGTTGCTGGCCCGGCGTATGCAGCCACTGCCACAGCTGGCTGCGGCTGATCTCGGCGGTGGCCGCGTCCTCCATCAGGTGGTGGATCGGCACGCAGCCGTTGCCATCCAGCCACGCCGCCAGATAGCGCACGCAGACTTCCACGTTGCCCTCAAAGCCGGCACGGGTGATGGTGCCCGGCGGCCGCGCGATCAGTTCGTCGCGGCCCACGCGCACATCCTGGCGCAGCACGCTGTGCTGGTTCGCACCGGGCATGTGCTCGTCAAAGATCGCCATCGCCACCGGAATCAGCGCCGGGTGCGCCACCCAGGTACCGTCGTGGCCGGCAGTGACCTCGCGCAGCTTGTCGGCGCGTACCCGTGCCATCGCCTGTTCGTTGGCGGCGGCATCGTTGTTGATCGGAATCTGCGCGGCCATGCCGCCCATCGCATGCGCACCGCGGCGGTGGCAGGTCTGGATCAGCAGTTCCGAATACGCCTTCAGGAACGGCTGGGTCATGGTCACCTGGCCGCGTTCGGGCAGCACGCGGTCGGCGTGGCGGCGGAAGGTCTTCAGGTACGAAAAGATGTAGTCCCAGCGCCCGCAGTTCAGGCCGACGATGCGGTCACGCAGCGCGTGCAGGATCTCGTCCATCTCGAACACGGCCGGCAGCGTTTCGATCAGCACGGTCACCTTGATCTGGCCGTGCGGCAGGCCGAGCATGCCCTCAATGTGCGACAGCGCGGTCTCCCACAGCGCCGCCTCTTCCATGCTCTGCAGCTTGGGCAGGTAGAAGTACGGGCCGCGGTCCTTCGCCTGCAAGGTGCGGGCGTTGTGGAAAGCGAACACCGCCGCGTCGAACAGGCCGCCGGCGATGAACTGGCCATCGATGCGCACGTGCTTCTCGTCCAGGTGCCAGCCGCGCGGGCGCACGATCAGGACCGCCTGTTCGTCGAACGGGCGCAGGGTGTAGTGCTTGCCGGCCTTCCCGTTGGATGCCGGCGCGGTGTACTCGAGGTCGCCGCGCACTGCCGCGGCCAGTGACTGCTGCCCGGCCAGCAGGTTGCGCCAGGTCGGCGAGGTCGAATCCTCGAAGTCGGCCATGAACACCTTGGCGCCGGAGTTCAGCGCGTTGATGACCATCTTCGGGTCGGTCGGGCCGGTGATCTCGACGCGGCGGTCCTGCAGCGCGGCCGGCAGCGGTGCCACGCGCCAGTCACCGCTGCGGATCGCGGTGGTGTCCTCGCGGAAGTCCGGCAGGCCGCCCTGGTCGAAGAACGCCTGGCGCTCGCGGCGCGCCAGCAGCCGTGCCTGCCGACCCGGTTCCACCGCGCGGTGCAGCGACACCAGCAGGGCCAGCAGCGGCGCCGGCAGCAGGGTGTCCTGGCCGGCCACGCGGGTCGCCAGGGCGATGCCGGGGGTGGCCTTGCTGGCGGGGGTGGGAACAGCGGAAGCGACGGCGGACATGGGGCGACTCCAGCGGTGGGGGAACGCCTCCACGGTGCCGCTGGAGCGGATTATTTGGCAAAACAGTTTTTGCAATGTTCTACATAAATTGTGCTAATACTTGTGACGCGATGACCACACGCCCCCCGCCAAGTCCGCGTTTTTCCTACAAATCCGACCGGCTGAAGCCTTTGCGCGCGTTCTGCCAGACGGTGCGCCTGGGCTCGGTCTCACGGGCAGCTGAGGCACTTTTCGTCAGCCAGCCGGCCATCAGCCTGCAGCTGCAGGCGCTGGAGCGTGAACTGGGAGTGCCGCTGTTCGAGCGCAGCGGGCGCCGCCTGGTGCCCAGCCGCGAGGGCCAGCTGCTGTACGAAATGGCACAGCCGCTGGTGGAGAACCTGGATGGGCTGGAGGCGCGGTTCCGCGACAAGGTGCGCGGCCTGGACGCGGGCGAGCTGAACATCGCCGCCAACAGCTCGACCATCCTGTACCTGCTGCCGAAGATCGTCGAACGCTTCCGCCTGCATCATCCGGATGTGCGCCTGACCCTGCACAACGCGATCAGCGCCGACGGCACCGACCTGCTGCGCGAGGACGCCGCCGACCTGGCGATTGGTTCGATGACCGATGTGCCGGCCGACCTCAGCTACGCCCCGGCCTACCGCTTCGAGCAGGTGCTGATCGCGCCGCACGACCATCCGCTGGCCAGCGGCGGCGAACTGGAGCTGGCCGACATCGCGCGCTATCCGCTGGTGCTGCCGCCGAAGCGGCAGATCACCTACCGGCTGGTCGACCAGGTGTTCCAGCGCCACCGCATCGCCTACACCGTGGCGCTGGAAGTGGGCGGCTGGGAGGTGATCAAGCAGTACGTGGCGATGGGCATGGGCATTTCCATCGTGCCGGCGCTGTGCCTGAACGAGGCTGACCGCGAGCGGTTGGCGGCGCGGTCGATGAAGCGCTGGTTCCCCGAGCGCAGCTACGGGGTGATCGTGCGACGCGGCAAGGCGTTGTCGGCGCAGGCGCGGGCGTTCATCGAGCTGATCCAGCCGGAGTTGTTCAGTCCGCGCGATTACGACCAGAGCGGGCATTCCGAGCGGTGAGGGTGTTCGGCAGGGCTGCGCCCTGCACCTGCCGAATCAACGTCAACGTCAACGTCAAAAGCGGGCATTCCGTGGGATGGCGGGGTGGATCCGGTTGCGGGGGACGCTGCAAGTACGTCCATGTAAGCTCGGTCGCCGCATCCATGCGGCTCACGCCCCCGCAACCGGACCCACCCCGCCTTCGACAGTTTCCCGCTGCTGTTGGTGCCAGCTGCTGTTGGTGGGTGCCGACCGTTGGTCGGCACGGGGTCGGATCCCATCTCTGATTCATTTCCGGCTGACGATGAATAAACTGGCGCCATGTCCATCGAACTCCGCCATCTGCGTTACTTCCTTGCCGTTGCCGATACGCTGCACTTCGGACAGGCGGCGGAGCGGTTGGGTATGTCGCAGCCGCCGCTCAGCCAGCAGATCCGCCAGCTGGAGGATCTGATCGGTGCGCGCTTGTTCGTGCGCAGCCATCGTCGTGTGCAGCTGACGCCTGCCGGTGAGCTGCTGCAGGAACGTGCGCGGGCCATCGTGCAGCAGGTGGAAACGGCGGTGGACGAGGTGCAGCGCGCGCAGCGCGGCGAACAGGGTGAGCTGCGCATCGGGCTGACCCGCGCCACGCCGCTGTCGCCGCAGATTCCGCGTTCGATCCTGCGCTACCGCCAGCAGTACCCGCAGGTGCGGCTGCAGCTGAGCGAGATGAACACCCTGCAGCAGATCGATGCGCTGCTCGACGGTTCACTGGACGTGGGCATCATCCGCAAGCGCGCGTTGCCGCCGGAACTGGTGGCGCACAGCCTGTTCGTCGATCCGCTGGCGTTGATCGTGCATGCCGATCACCCTTCCCTGCGCAGGCTGTCGAAACAGGGCACGTTGTCGCTGCGCGACTTCGCGCAGGAGCCGTTCGTAGCATTTCGGCGCAGTGCCGGTGCGGGCATCCATGACCACATGATCGCGTTGTGCGCGGCCGCCGGGTTCACACCGCGCATCGTGCAGGAGGCCGGTGAGGCATCGACGCTGATCAGTCTGGCCGCTGCTGGCCTGGGTGCGGCGATCCTGCCGTCGTCATGCGATCACATCCGCGTGGAAGGCGCGCGCTTCGTGGCGCTGGCCGATGCCGGTGCGCATTCGGAAGTGCAGCTGGCGTGGCACCGCGAAGGTGTGACGCCGCTGATCCGCAACTTCGCCGGGCTGCTGCGTGAGGCGTTCGCCGGAGGCTGAGGTGCAACCCACCCGGGTAGTGGCGGGCGCCGGGCGGCCCGCCCACCCCCCGGGGGGTTGCCGGCCGCCGGCCGGCATGCCAAGCCAGGTGGGGTTGCCGGCCAGCGGCCGGCACTACCGTACGCGTTGGATCACGCCGTGACCGGCTGCGGGGCGCGCTGCTGCAGCGCCCAGACGATGCCACCACCGATCAACGTCAGCACGGCGGCGAACAGGCACACGCCCAGCCAGTCCCACGCCGCATAGGCCAGGCCGCCTACACCACCCAGCACGCTCGAACCCAGGTAATAGGCGAACAGGTACAGCGCCGACGCTTCCGCGCGCATCGTGCCGGCACGGCTGCCAACCCAGCTGCTGGCCACCGAGTGGCCGCCGAAGAAGCCAAAGGTCACCAGTGCGATACCCAGCGCCATCGTGCTCAGCCACGGCAGTGCCAGCAGCGCGATGCCGGCGCCGATCAACGCGAACGAGATCGACAGGATGCGGCCGCGGCCGTAACGCGTCGCCTGCTGTCCCATCCACGCCGAGCTAAAGGTGCCCACCAGATAGACGCTGAAGATCAGGCCGACCACGGTCTGGCTGAGATGGTACGGCGGCGCCAGCAGGTGGTAGCCCAGGTAGTTGTAGAGGGTGACGAACACGCCCATCAGCACGAACGAGGTAGCGAACAGCCACGGCAGGCCCGGGTCGGCGAACAGCGTGCGCCAGCGCGACGGCAATTGGCGCAGGCCGCCGCGACGTGCATGGAAGTGCCGCGACGGTGGCAGCTGCAGCCACAACAGCACGGTACTGGCGATGGCAATGATCGAGACCACGCCGATGCCCCATCGCCAGCCCCAATGGTCGGCGATGATGCCGGCCAGCAGGCGCCCGCTCATGCCACCGATGGCGTTGCCACCGATGTACAGGCCCATCGCCAGGCCCAGCGCGCGACTGTCCATTTCCTCGACCAGGTAGGTCATCGCCACCGCCGGCACGCCGCTCAGCGCCAGGCCGAGCAGGGTGCGCAACACCAGCAGCGTGGTCCAGTCATCCACCAGCGCGGTGCTCAGCGACAGCATGGCCGAGGCCAGCAGCGCAGCGATCATCAACGGGCGACGGCCGACCGCATCGGACAGCAGGCCGGCCAGCAGCATCGCCACCGCCAGCGTGCCGGTGGTCAGCGACAACGACATCGCGCTGCCAGCGGCGGACACGCCGAAGTGACGGCTGAACTCCGGCAGCAGCGGCTGCACCGTGTAGAGCAGGCCGAAGGTGGAGAAACCGGCCAGGAACAGCGCCAGCGCGGTGCGGCGGAAGGCCGGTGTGCCCTGCTGGATGCGGGTCTCGGCGATGGAATCGACAGTGGAGGGGCGGCCTTTGACGGCCACCACGGTTTCGCCAGTCATGGGATCGATGGGCCGGTGGGGCGGCCGGGGGTGGGAGGGAACGGGCCTCAGACTAGGCCCGTCCATCCAGTCGATCCATAACCTGATAGGTCAGGATTGATACACCAGAAGTATCAATTCAGCTTACAGGCGCTGCCATTCGAAGCCATCGCCACGGCGGTAGTACACCGCCACCGCACGGCCATAGACCTTGTCGGCGTCGACGAAGCCGAAGAAGCGGCCATCGAAGCTGTTGCCGCGGTGATCACCCAGCACCAGTACCTTGCCGTCCGGCACCACCAGGTCAGCGATGTCCGGGCCGCCGCCCATGTCCAGGTCGAGGCTGGCATGGCGCTCGCCGAAAGCTTCCACGTCCTGCAGGTCGGCGATCTGAAGCGGCTGGCCGTTGATGCTCAGATGGCCTTCGCGCAGCTGCACATGATCACCGGCCACTGCAGCCACGCGCTTGATCAGCCGGGTGCCGTCGGCCGGCGAATCGAACACCGCCACTTCGCCGCGCTGCGGTGTGCCGGTGGACACCAGTTCCTTGCTGGTGAACGGCAGGCGCAGGCCATAGGCTCGCATGTCCACCACCACCCGGTCGCCGGGCTGCAGGGTCGGCTGCATCGAGCCGCTGGGCACCACGTAGTGGTTGGCCAGGGTGTCGCGGGCGGCGGCGAGCAGGCCAAGCATCACCAGCAACGGCAGCGCCTCCTTCTTCAGCCAGGCCAGCGCGCGTTCGGAAAAGGGAGGGCGGGCAACAGCGTCCATGGCAGGCTCCGGTTGAGTGATAGCTGCATCAGACCACATCCGGGCCGAAGAGGTTCCCGTGCCGGCGTCCTGTAGAGCCGAGCCCACGCTCGGCTTGCGCTTCGCGCTTCGGTTGTCCACAGCCGAGCGTGGGCTCGGCTCTACAAGAAGGATTACGCAGGTTTTACGCTGCGCCCCGGCAGCGGGCATCGCACCTTTACGGCCAGCACGCGCATCGTGTGCCCACCGCGCCACAGGGCGCATTCCGCAAGGTGTTGTATGACCCTCCTGGTGATCCGCCACGCGTCTTCGTCGGCGCCGCGCCCGCAGCTGCCGGCGCAGCTGGCCGGCCATCGCGTGCTGTGCAGCGACTGCGCCAGCCTGTCCGAGGTGCGCCAGTGCCTGTGCCAGCCGCAGGCGCGCTCGGCCGACTGGGTACTGCTGGATGTCGGCGCCGCCGACGACGCGCAATGGCAGGCCGAAGGTGGCGCGCTGCAGGCGGCGCTGGAACGGCTGCCGGCGCAGTACATCGAGCTGCAGGCCTCCAGCGAACCCGGCCTGGATGCACGCCTGCGGCTGCAGCACGGCCCCGCCGCGGTGGTGGTGGACCAGCGCAGCCAGCAGGCCGGTTACCCGTTGTCGTTGGCCATCGTCGGCCGCCGCCTGGCACAGGAGGGCTGAGCCATGTCGATCTTCATCATCCGTGGCCCGGAAGCGGCCGGTGCGCTGATCCGCACGGCAATGCCGTTGCCGGCACCGGTCCTGAAGTCGCTGGTGCATCGTGCGATCGACGCCGGCACCAGCGTGGCGATCCGTGCCTGTGGCTCGGAACAGGAACTGCTGGATGCGCTGCGCGTGGCCGACCACAGCCGCGGCGAGGTGACGCTGCTCGATCCGGGTGCGTGTGCCAACAGCCTGCGCCTGCAGCGGCTGCTGCCGTACCTGCACAACGCCTACGTGGAAGTGCATGACGACGGCGCGGTGGCCGAGCCGTGCCTGCCGGCGGGTGTCGGCCAGCGCCTGGGCATCGCCGCTGGTTACGGTGCGCAGAGCTATGTGCTGGCGCTGGATATCGCGCTGGACCACCTGGGGCTGGCCGAGCAGGCGAACCGGGTGCACGTGGGCACGTGATGGCCGGGCTGTGCCCGGCACCCGGTAGTGCCGGCCGCTGGCCGGCAACCTCAACCTCAACCTCAACAGCAACAGCAACAGCCAAAGCCGGTTTCCTGGGGGATGGCGGGGTGGGTCCGGTTGCGGGGGACGCTGCAAGTACGTCCCTGTAAGCTTGGCCGCGGCATCCATGCCGCGGACACCCCCGCAACCGGACCCACCCCGCCTTCGACAGATCTCCGCGAACTGTCGGAATGGCATGGCCTGCTTTTGGTGGGTGTCGACCTTGGTCGATACATGGATCCACGCCATGCGTGGATGAGCGGCAAACTGCGGAATCTGTCGATGGCATCGATTCAACGAAAAACGGCGGGGTTTCCCCCGCCGTTATTTCTTTCGTACTTCAGGTCGCGCTTATTTCAGCCCGCGGAACTTCAGCAGCGGTTCCACCGACGGGTCCTTGCCGCGGAAATCGCGGTACAGGGTCGACAACTCCACGCTGTTGCCGCGCGAGAGGATCTTGTCGCGGAACTCCTGGCCATTGGCTGCGGTCAGGCCACCGTGCTCGGTGAACCACTGGTAGGCGTCATGGTCCAGCACTTCGGCCCAGAAGTAAGCGTAGTAACCGGCCGAGTAACCACCACCCCAGATGTGGTCGAAGTAGGTGGTGCGGTAACGCGGCGGCACCTGCGGCAGGTCGACCTTGAACTTCTTCAGCGCGCTCGCTTCAAAGGCGCCGACATCCTGCAGCGGTGCATCGGCCTTCTGCGTGTGCCAGGCCAGGTCCAGCAGTGCGGCCGACAGGTACTCGGTGGTCGCATAACCCTGGTTGAAGCTGCGTGCCTTCAGGATCTTGTCGACCAGCTCCTGCGGCATCGCCTCGCCGGTCTTGTAGTGCTTGGCGTAGTTGGCGAACACCTTCGGATCCAGCGCCCAGTGCTCGTTGAACTGCGAGGGGAACTCGACGAAGTCGCGCGAGGTGGCGGTGCCGGCAATCGACGGGTACTTCACGTTCGAGAACATGCCGTGCAGCGCATGGCCGAACTCATGGAACATGGTGGTGACGTCGTCGAAGCTGATCAGCGCAGGCTGGCCAGCGGCCGGCTTGGTGAAGTTGCAGACGTTGTAGACCACCGGCTTGGCACCGGTCAGACCGTCCTGCTCGACGAACACGTCCATCCAGGCGCCGCCGGACTTGCTGTCACGCTTGAAGTAGTCGGTGTAGAACAGGGCCAGCGAGGTGCCGTCCTTGTCGAACACTTCGTACACCTTCATGTCCGGGTTGTAGGTCGGAATGTCGGTGCGCGGCTTGAAGGTGATGCCGTACAGCTGGGTGGCGGCGTAGAAGACGCCGTTCTGCAGCACGTTGTCCAGTTCGAAGTACGGCTTGATCTGCGACTCGTCCAGATCGTACTTGGCCTTGCGCACCTGCTCGGCGTAGAAGTCCCAGTCCGAAGCGGCGACCTGGAAACCACCCTTCTGCGCGTCGATCACCTTCTGGATCTCGCCGGCCTCGGCGCGCGCCTTGGCGGTGGCGGCCGGCACGGTGTCGGTCAGCAGCTTGAGCGCGGCAGCCGGGGTCTTGGCCATCTGGTCGCCCAGCTGGTAGTCGGCGAAAGTATCGAAGCCGAGCAGCTTGGCCTTCTGCGCACGCAGCTGGGCCAGGCGCTGCACGGTCTGCCGGGTGTCGTTGGCATCGCCGCGCTCGGCGCGGGTTTCCGAGGCCTTCAGCACGGCGACGCGCTGGTCGCGGTCGCTCAGCGAACCGAGCACCGGCTGCTGGGTGGTGTTCTGCAACGGCAGCAGGAACTTGCCATCCAGCTTGCGATCCTTGGCGGCGTTGGCAGCGTTGTTGATCGCATTCTCGTCCAGGCCGGCCAGCTTGGCCTTGTCGTCGACAACGACGGCCGCAGCGGCGGTGGCGGCCACCAGGCGGGTGTGGAACTGGGTGGAAAGGGTGGTCTCTTCCACGTTGAGCTTGCGCAGGCTCGCCTTGTCAGCGTCGGACAGCTGCGCGCCGGCGCGCACCAGGCCGTCGTAGTAATGCTCGACCAGGCGCTTCTGCACCGGGTCCAGTTCCAGCGTGTCACGCTGGTCGTACAGCGACTTCACGCGCGCGAACAGCTTCGGATCGAGATTGATCTCGTCCTGGTGCGCGGCCAGCTTCGGTGCCACTTCTTCCTGGATCTTCTGACGTGCATCGTTGGTATCGGCCTGGACCAGGCCGAAGAAGATGCGCGACACGCGGTTCAGGGTCTCGCCGCTGCGCTCCATCGCCACGATGGTGTTGTCGAAGGTGGCCGGTTCGCTGCTGTCAGCGATCTTGCGCACGTCGGCCAGGTGCTGGCGCATGCCTTCTTCGAACGCCGGCAGGTAGTCGCTGTCCTTGATCTTGTCGAACTGCGGCGCCTGGAACGGCAGCGTGCTCGCGCTCAGCAGCGGATTGGTGGAGGCTTCGGCCGGCTGCTGGGCCGGGGCTTTCTGGGCATCGGACACGGGGGTGGACTCCTTGCCGGAACAGGCCGCCAGCGCCAGGCTGATGGCGGCGGCCAGGACTACGGTACGCGACATGTAAAACACTCCTTGGGCAGACGGTACGGGATACCAGCCCTCCACCCTACTCCTGTCGCGCTCGCCCGGCATGTGCCGGACGTGGCGTCTATGCGGCGGCCTGCGGCAGGCTCAGACCGTGCCGCGGGTCTTACCGATCCAGGGCCGGTAGAACTCGCGGATGGCGGCCATGTCGGCGGCATCATCGCCGGTCGGCGTGAACAGCGGACCGATGCCGATGGTCTTTTCCGGGTAGTGGAAATACGCGGCCAGGATCGGCACGTCGGCCATCCGCGCGATCTTCAGGAAGCCGGCCTTCCAGTCCTTCACCGCCTTGCGGGTGCCCTCGGGCGTGATGGCGAACCACATCTTCTCGTTGTTGCGCAGCAGGTCCACGGCCTGCCCCACCGTGCCCTGCGGCGAGCTGCGATCGAGCGGGATCACGCCCAGCTTGTGCAGCAGCGGGCCCAGCGGCCACCAGAACAGCGATGCCTTGCCCAGCACCTTGACCTTCATGCCCAGTGCGATCTTGGCCGCCATGCCCCAGAGGCCATCCCAGTTGGACGAATGCGGGGCGATGATGAAGACCAGCCGGGGGATGTCAGGCAGGGTACCGGTCACCTTCCAGCCTCCCATGCGCAGGGTGCAGCGCGCCAGCCAGCGCAGGAAGGCGTTGGGTTTGACCTGCGGCATCTGCGGCGGCACGGCCGGCAGCAACGAAGTCGGGTTGTTCAAGCAATCACTCCCAGTCACGTGATGAGCGCCCGCGCTTGATCTGCGCGCGCCCGCGTTTGGCGTCCAGACGACGCAGTTTCGACCCGAGGGTCGGCTTGGTGGCCTTGCGCGGTTTGGGCACGCTCAGCCCGGCCTGGATGAAGGCCGCCAGCCGATCGCGCGCATCCTCGCGATTGCGATCCTGGGTCCGGAAACGTTGCGCGTCGATGACCAGCACGCCTTCGCCGGTCATGCGCCGGTCACGCCGCGCCAGCAGGCGCGTGCGCAACGGTTCGGGCAACGAGGGCGAGTTGGCCACGTCGAAACGCAGTTCCACCGCGGTGGAGACCTTGTTGACGTTCTGGCCACCGGCGCCACTGGCACGCACGAACCGCTCGACGATCTCGCCGTCGGGGATTTCAAGCTGCGCGCTGATGGTGACCGGTCCACTGCCCATCCGCGCATTGTAGCGGCAGCCACGTGCCGGAGTGCGGCATCGCGCCCCGTATGCCGCCGATCAGGTACCGAACACGCCGCCTTCGCCTTGGCTGCGGGTATGCTGGCCGTCCCATGTACCGCAGGAAGCCCGCATGACCCGCACCGCACCCGCCCTGCCGTCCCTGCTGCGCCGCGCCGCCCTGCTGCTGGCGCTGGCCGTGGCGAGCGTTCCGGCCCTGGCCGCGCCGCCGACCGATGGCGACATCAACCGCCTGCTGTCCGCGTCACGTGCGCAGAGCATGATCGACACCATGCTGCCGCAGATCGAGGCGATGCAGCAGCAGCAGTTCCAGCAGGTGGCCGCACAGCGCCAGCTCAATGCCCAGCAGCAGGAACAGCTGAAGCGGATCCAGGCGCGGACCAGCCAGACCCTGCGCCAGGCCCTGTCATGGCAGCAGCTGCGGCCGATGTACGTGGACCTGTACAAGAAGACCTTCAGCAAGGAAGACGTGCTGGCGATGGCCGAGTTCTACGAGAGCGCGGCCGGCCAGAGCCTGCTGGACAAGACTCCGGCGCTGATGCAGAACGTGATGGTGGCGATCCAGGCCCGCATGCAGCCGCTGTTCGCGGACCTGCAGAAGGATCTGGAAGCGATCGTCAACGAGCCGGAAAAGAAGTGAGGTAGTGCCGGCCGCTGGCCGGCAACCTCGTACGGTTGGGATCAGGCAGGTGCCGGCCAACGGCCGGCACTACCGTCTATAGGTCCACCTGCCAGCCAAACAGGTCCAGCGCCTTCTGGAACTCGCGGTCCAACGGCGCACGCACGTCCACCGTGCCACCGTCCGGATGCGGGAAGCGCAGGCGCTCGGCGTGCAGCAGCATGCGGTGCACGCCCTGCATGCGGAAGATGCGGTTGTGCCGACCATCGCCGTGGCTGGTGTCGCCGATCATGTGATGCGAGAGATGCTTCAGGTGCCGGCGGATCTGCCGGAAGCGCCCGGTCTGCGGCTGGCAGCGCAGCAGTGCGTAGCGCGAGCTGGTGAACTCACCGACCGGCACCGACAGCTCGCCGGTGGCCAGGCGCTGGAAGTCGGTGACCGCCGGTTTCTTCACCGGCTTGCCCGGGCCACCGTCCAGATCGTGGTCGACCCGCCAGGCGAGTTCGGCCGGCCAGCCCCGACAGACGGTCAGGTAGTCCTTCAGCACTTCGCCGCCCATCAGCGCCTTGCCCAGCGCGCTGGCGGTATCGCGGTCAAAGGCCAGCAGCAGGCAGCCACTGGTTGCCCGGTCCAGGCGATGCACGAGGAAGATCGGGCGGCCCAGCTGCTCGCGCAGGCGGTCGGCCAGGAAGTCGTCTTCGCCACGGGCCAGCTTGCTGTCGTGGACCATCAGCCCGGCAGGCTTGTTGACCACGGCCAGGCGCTCATCCAGGTGCAGCAGCTGCAGGGGCGCGGTGTCGGTCTCGACCGCGTCGAGGGTATCGGGTTCGGTGCTCACCGCGGGATTATAAGGGCCTGCCTTCTGTAGAGCCGAGCCCATGCTCGGCTGCGCTGTGCGACCGGCAACAGCGTGCCAACCAAGGTTGGCACCTACCTGTAGCGCAGTCAGGCGTTGCGCACGGCCAGCAACTCGCCGTTGCCAACCGGCACCAAGCTGGTTCTGAAGTCCGGGTCAGCCTCCAGCAGCACCCGCAGCGGTTCCATCTCTTCCGCATGCGAGGTGGCGTTGTCCACCACCAGCAGGCCACCCGGGCGCAGCACGCGACGAAGCTGCGGCCACCAGCCGACGTACTGCCCGCGGTCCGAATCAAGGAACAGCAGGTCAATGCTGGCATCGGCGGCCTGTGCCAGCCAGAGCCCGGCATCGTCGTGGACCAGCGTGATGCGATCGGCCAGGCCACTGCGCGCGAAAATGTCACGCGCCATCGCTACCTTGTCCTCGGCGTATTCCAGCGTGGTCACGTGGCCGTCGATGGCGGCGGCAGCCTCGGCCAGCCACAGCGTCGAATAGCCATTGGACGTACCGATTTCCAGCACCCGGCGAGTGTTGCCGAAGCGCACCAGCACCGACAGGAATTCACCGGTGTCGGGCGTGATGTTGAGCATGCGGCGGGCACGCTCGCTTTCGCGTGCGTCGTTGTCGGCGCCGAAGCGGGCCAGTTCGTCCTTGAGTGCCTGCAGCATGGGGCCTACTTCCACCACGCGCGCAGCAGCGCCACAGCGCCGACCGCACCGGACAGCCAGCTCCACGCCGGCACGTCGCCCCAGTACCAGCCCGGCGGCTGCAGCACATACATCAGTGCGGCGATGGCCAGCAGGCCGACACCGGTGATCGCACCCACCGCGCGCGTCTGCAGGCGCTGCACGCTGGCATCCAGTGCGGCCAGGTCGCGCGAGCGCATTGCAAGTTCATGCCGGCCTTCCACCTGCTGGGTCAGCCAGGCGTGCACCAGGCGCGGCATGTCCGGTGCATGGGTCATGATTTCCGGCAGGCGCTTGCCGATCTCGCGCACGACCCGGCGCGGGCTGTAACGCTCGCGCAGGATCTTTGCCAGCACCGGCTTGGCCACCGCCCAGATGTCGATCTGCGGGTCGAGCTGGCGGCCCACGCCTTCGATGTTCAGCAGGGTCTTCTGCAGCAGGATCAGCTGCGGCTGCAGGGTCAGCTGGTAACGCTGGGCCACGCGGAACAGCTTCATCAGCACTTCGGCCAGCGAGATCTGCGACAACGGACGGGTGAAGTACGGTTCGCACACCGAGCGCACGGCGGCCTCGAGGTCATCGATGCGCACGTTGTCGGGCATCCAGCGCGCCTGCACGTGCAGTTCGGCGATGCGGCGGTAATCGCGGTTGAAGATGGCCATGAAGTTCTCGGCCAGGTAGTACTGATCTTCCTGCGAGAGCTGGCCCATGATGCCGAAGTCCAGCGCGATGAAACGCGGGTTGGCCCGGCGCGCCGGATCGGTGTCGACCCAGATGTTGCCGGCGTGCGCATCGGCGTGGAAGAAGTTGTCGCGGAACACCTGGGTGTAGAACACCCGCACGCCCTTGGCGGCCAGCGCCTTGCGGTCGATGCCGGCCTTGTCCAGTGCGGCGATGTCATCGGACGGGATGCCCCACACGCGCTCCAGGGTCAGCGCGCGCTCTGCGGTGTGACTCCAGATTACTTCCGGCACGTACAGATCGTCGCTGTTTTCCCAGAAGCGGCGCAGCACGCTGGCATTGGCGCCTTCGCGCTGCAGGTCCAGCTCGGCGGCCAGGGTGTTCTCGACTTCGGCCACCACTTCGCGCGGGCGGATCTTGTCAGCGCGCGGATGGGTGCGCTCGACCAGGGCGGCCAGCGAGTTGAGCAACGCGATATCGGCGTCGATCTGCTTCTCGATGCCCGGGCGCAGCACCTTGACCACCACCTGGCGGCCATCGGCCAGCGTCGCTGCGTGCACCTGCGCGATCGAGGCCGAGGCCAGCGGTTCGGTATCGAAGCTGGCGAAGGCCTCGCTGACCGGCAGGCCGAGCGCTTCCTCGACGATACGGCGTGCGGTCTCGCCATCGAACGGCTTGACCCGGTCCTGCAGCAGGGTCAGTTCGTTGGCCACATCCGGCGGCACCAGGTCGCGGCGGGTGGACAGGATCTGGCCGAACTTGACGAAGATCGGGCCGAGATCCTGCAGCGCCAGGCGCAGGCGGGCACCGCGCGACTGTGCGGCGATGTCGGCCGAGGCGCGCGGCACGAACGGCTTGGCCAGGCGCAGCCAGCGCTCGGCCGGGGTGCCCTGCAGCAGGTCGTCGAGGCGGTAACGCAGGATCACCCGGCCGATGCGGCTTGCCCGCAGCACGGCCTTCATGCGGCACCCCGCAGGCGCTGCACGCGTGCACCCAGACGCTCGACGTCGTCGCGCAGCACGTCCACGTCATCGTGGAAGGCATCCAGCTCGGCGCGAGGCACCACGTCGCGCGATTCCTCGGTGATGAACTCGGCGGCGCTGTGGGCCAGGTCGATCGCGCCCTGGCGCGCATGCTGCAGGGCGCTGCGCAGGGTGTTGGCCACCTGCACGCCCAGCACGTCGCCGAACACGCTGACGAACGGCTGCTGCCAGTCCGGGTCGAAGCCCTTGGCCAGCTGCTGCAGGCGGCGCGCCAGTTCGGCATCGCCGGCCACGCGCACGCGACCCTTGCCGCTGTTGTCGGCACGCCGTGCATTGGCCAGCAGCGGCAGCTGCGCCAGCACGCCGGCCAGGCTGCTGCGCACGGCCAGGTCGGCTTCCTGCGCGTCCACCGGGCCGACCCGCAGCTGGTCGCCATCGACGCTGATGCGCATCGCCAGCGACGGCGCTTCCAGGGTCAGATCGATGTGCCGGCCGTCGAGGCTGGCCAGTGCATGGCGGGTATCCGGATCCAGCGCCAGCGCGCGGTTCAGGGCGATCTGCAGGGCGCGGCCAGCGACCGGTTTGAGGGACTTGAGCAGGGAGAGAGCCATGTGCGCATTCTACCTGCGTGGGTGGGGGGCTTGGGCCGGGCTGCCGCCCGGCACCCGCAGAGGCAACGGCAACGGCAACAGCCGAAGCAACAGCGTGCATTCCGTGGGATGGCGGGGTGGGTCCGGTTGCGGGGGACGCTGCAAGTACGTCCCTGTAAGCTCGGTCGCCGCATGCTCGTGTGCGCTGTCCTGCGCACACGGCAAGACCGGGGTTGGGCGTCCTGCCCAACCCGCCCGAGGCATGCCTCGGGCGCATGCGGCTCACGCCCCCGCAACCGGACCCACCCCGCCTTCGACAGATTTCCTCGGCTGTTGGTAGGTGTCGACCTTGGTCGACACGGTAGATCCACGCCATGCGTGGATGGATTTCTGGTTCATCTGTGCCTCACGCGGGGGGCCGGTGAAGGTTCATGCTATGAGGCCACGCAACGCACAGGACATCGCATTTCCCATGGCACGGACCCGGGTCGGCATCATCTTCGGTGGCAAGTCTTCCGAGCACGAAGTTTCGCTGCAGTCGGCAAAGAACATCCTCGATGCGCTTGATCGAGAGCGCTTCGAGCCAGTGCTGGTCGGTATCGACAAGCAGGGCCAGTGGCATCTGAGCCAGCCGGATACCTTCCTGATCAACGCCGATGATCCGTCGCGCATCGCGCTGCATCGGTCCGGCACGTCGCTGGCGGTGCGCCCGGGTGTGGAACAGGCACAGCTGCAGCCGTCTGATGCGGCCAGTGCGCTGGGTCAGATCGATGTGGTGCTGCCGATCGTGCACGGGCCGCTGGGCGAGGACGGTGCGCTGCAGGGGCTGCTGCGCATGGCCAACCTGCCCTTCGTCGGTTCCCCGGTGCTGGGCTCGGCGGTGGCGATGGACAAGGACGTGACCAAGCGTCTGTTACGCGACGCTGGCCTGCAGGTGGCGCCGTGGCTGTGCATCCGTCGCCACCAGGCCGCTGACGTCGATGTAGATGCGGTGATCGCGCAGCTCGGCCTGCCGCTGTTCGTGAAGCCGGCCAACCAGGGTTCGTCGGTGGGTGTGAGCAAGGTCAAGGATGCGGCGGGCTTCGCCGGGGCACTGGCGTTGGCGCTGCGCTACGACCACAAGGTACTGGTGGAATCGGCGGTGGTCGGCCGCGAGATCGAGTGCGCGGTGCTGGGCAACGAACAACCGCAGGCCAGCCTGTGCGGCGAGGTGGTGGTGCACGACGAGTTCTACGCCTACGACACCAAGTACATCAACGAAGATGGCGCCGAAGTGGTGGTACCGGCGGATATCGATGCCGCAACCCAGGCACGCATCCAGCAGATCGCGCTGCAGGCCTACCAGGTGCTGGAGTGTGCGGGCATGGCGCGCGTGGACGTGTTCCTCACCGCAGACGTTGAGATCGTCATCAACGAGGTCAACACCCTGCCGGGTTTCACCCGCATCAGCATGTATCCGAAGCTGTGGGGCGCCAGTGGTGTGGACTACACCACGCTGATCACGCGCCTGATCGAACTGGCGCTGGAGCGCCATGCAGCTGATCGCGGACTGCACAGCGCCGTGTAGCGGCGCTGTGTGTAGCGTCGAGCCATGCTCGACGCTACAAAGGGGCGTGGCGGCCCGCCCAACGCGCCCCCCCCCGACAAAAAACACCGCCCCCCCCCCCCCCCCCC
>NZ_JBJNRH010000011.1:149798-153346 GCF_045809185.1 Nocardiopsis yanglingensis
ACATGGGGGGTGGCCCACCTCGGGTCGCACCCCACCGTAAACACCTGTGCCGCCCCGCGGCCGCCACTACCCCGCGGTCTTCTATCCGCGCTTGCGGAACATCGAGATCACTGCCAATACCAGGAACACAACGAACAGGATCCAGGCAATGTTGCTGGCAGCACCGGCGATGCCGGAGAAGCCGAGCACGGCGGCGATGATGGCGATGACGAAAAAGATGACGGCGTAATGCAGCATGGCGCTCCTCGCAGATGTCCGGGCCGTTGGATGGCGTGGGTCCATCCTCCCGATCTGGCGGTGTGCAGCCAGTGACGGCGATCTATGCGGCAGATGAAGCCTTCAGCCTGCGCAGCCCTTCTTCGATGCTGACCTGCGGCACGTAACCGAAGTCCCGGCGTGCCGGCTCCATGCTGTACCAGTGCGGCGTGCACAGCTGCTCGGCCAGGAAGCGGGTCAACGGCGGTTCGCCGCGCAGGCGCAGCAACGGCCACAGCCGCTCGCAGATGGCGCCAATGCGATAAGCGGCCTTGAAGCTGATCGCCTTGTCCACCGTCGGTGCACCCACCGCCTGCAGCAGTTTGTTGACCAGCTCGCGCATCGGCAGCGGTTCGCCGTTGGAAATGAAGTAGGCCTTGCCCGCACACGCGGCGCCCGGCGCCAATGCCTCGAAAGCGAGGAAGTGCGCGAGCGCGGCGTTGTCGATGTAGGTGGTATCCACCTTGTTGTTGCCATCGCCCACCAGGCGCAGGCGGCCCTGCCGTGCACGTTCGGCCAGGCGCGGCACCAGCTGCTGGTCGCCCGGGCCCCAGATCAGGCGTGGGCGCAGCGCCACCGTCGCCAGCGTTGCATCATTGGCGGCCAGCACGCGCTGTTCGGCGATTGCCTTGGTCGCCGCATACGGTGCCTGGAAGTCCTCGCCGTACGGCACCTCGTCAGCCCCCAGGCCTTCCACCGGATGGGTGGCGCGGTGGGTCACGCTGGGCGTGGAGGTGTAGACCAGGCGGCTGATGCCATGTGCACGGCAGGCCGCGAGGACGTTGTCGGTGCCGACCACGTTGGCCTGGTGGTAGCTGTCATAGCTGCCCCAGGCGCCGGCCTTCGCACCGTTGTGGAACACCGCATCGACGCCGGCCACCGCGTGCAGCACCGCCTGCGCATCGGCCAGATCGCCGCGGATCTGGCCCACGCCCATGGCCTGCAGTTCCGGGTAGTGGCTGCGGTTGAACGCCAGCACCTGGTGGCCACGTTCGACCAGCCCGCGGCACAGCGCCTGGCCAAGGAAACCACCACCACCGGTGACCAGGATCTTCATGCGCGCTTCTCCAGTTCGGCGCTGGCCCAGACGGCGAGCTTCTCGCGGCCGATCTTGGCGTTGTGACGGATATCGACGGGGAACGCCGGATGCACCAGGAAGTGCTGCAGGCCGGCCTCCGCCACGCGGGCTGCGGCATGCGCACGCAGCGCTTCCTGCAGCGCCGGGCTGTCTGCCTGGCCACGCTGCAGCTCCACGCACAGCACTGGCACCTGCGCACCCGCCGGGCCAACGCCGACCAGCGCACTACGTGCCACGCCGGCCACCGTGTTGAACACCGGCTCGACCTGTTCGGTGTACAGCGGCCCGCGCGCGGTTTCCACGCGCTGGGTCTTGCGCCCGCAGAACCACAGGCGACCCTGCGCATCGAAGTAACCGACGTCGCCCATGCGATGCACCACGCGCGTGCTGCCATCGGCCAGCGTCTCGCGGATCTTCGCCGCCGCCGTGGCCTGCGGCCGGTTGAAGTAGCTGTCGGTGGCGGTCGGTCCGGCCACGGTGATCTCGCCCACCTCGCCGGTGGACAGCACACGCGCCTGCGACCAGTCCGGCAGCGGTGCGTCATCGATGGCGATGATGCGCACCTCGTTCGGCTCGACCACGCTGCCCACGCAGGTACCGGCGCCGGCTTCGGTAGCAGCACGGGTTCGCTCCAGCTCGCGGCCCTCCACCACCGCCACCGGCAAGCATTCGGTGGCGCCATACGGGGTCCAGAACTGCGCATCGGCGGGCAGCAGACTGCGGATGGTAGCGACCACATCCGGCGGCACCGGCGCACCGGCCGAGGTCACCCGGGTCACCGTTGGCAGGGGCCGGCCATGCCGGGCCAGCACCCGCATCAGCGCGGGCGAGCCAAACAGCTGGGTCACGCCGAAGCGCTGGATGGCATCGTGCAGGCGCGCCGGGTCGGCCTGCGCCGGCCGGGTCGGGTCCATGTCCGGGATCACCGAGGTCAGGCCCAGCGCCGGGTCGAACAAGGCAAACGGCGGGAAGGTCGGCAGGTCCACCCCGCCCGCCTCCATGCCGAAGGCGCTGCCCAGCAGCTGGATCTGGCCGACGAAATGGCGGTGGCGGTAGACCACGCCCTTGGGCACGCCGGTGGAGCCGCTGGTGAACAGGATCGCGGCCATGTCCTCGCCATCGGTGTCGGCCAGCATCGGCCCCGCCTTGGCGCCGGCGCGCTCCAGCGCGGCCAGGCTGGTACCGCCCCAGCCCAGGCGGCGGCCGACGGTGACCAGGCGGGTCGCCGAGGGCGCCCAGCGCAGCACCAACCGCGCCACGTGTGCCAGCGGAATGCCAATGAAAGCCTCCGGCTGCGCCTCATCCAGGCACTGCTTCAGTGCGCGTTTGTCGATGCCCGGGTCGACCAGCACCGGCACCGCACCCAGTTTGAACAGGGCAAACATCAACAGGAAGAACTCCGGCGACGGCCGCACCATCACCACCGTGCGCACCCCGCGGCCGATCCCGTAACCGGCCAGGCCGGCGGCCATGGCGTCGCTGCGGGCGTCCAGCTGGCGGTAATCCAGGGTGACGTCGTAGGCCGCCATGCCGTTGCCGGCGCTGCGGCGGCCGGGGCAGCGGATGGCGATCTGGTCGGGGCGTTCACGCGCCAGTTCAGGCAAACGGGCCGCAATATTGCAGGGTCGGTTCATCCGTTCATTGTCGCCGCTTACGGAATTTCTTGCGCGGCGGCCCACTTCGTGGAAAATCCGCACCCTCGTTCCTGATTCCGACTGCCGCCCGAGGCGGCTTGCCCATGCAACATCCCTGCATGACCTGCGGCGCCTGCTGCACCCAATACCGCGTGGCCTTCCACTGGATGGAATCAGACGAGGTCACCCCCGGCGGCGTACCGCACCAGCTGACCGAGGTGCTGGACCCGCATCGCCTGTGCATGCGCGGCACCCACTCCAAGCCGGTGCGCTGCGTGGCGCTGGATGCGCAGATCGGCGTGTACTCACGCTGCACCATTCACCCCAACCGGCCCAGTGTGTGCCGTGAGGTGGACGCGTCCTGGGAGTACGGCAAGGCCAGCCCGCAGTGCGACAAGGCGCGCATCGCCTATGGCCTGGATCCGCTGACCCTGGCCGACTGGCGCTGGCGCGACGCGGCCGACAACGACGACGACCATCCAGACGACAACGGCAACAGCCCGTCGCCGCAGGCGCCGGTCGCCGCGTAGGGGTAGTGCCGGCCGCTGGCCGGCAGCCTCATGAACCCTGCTGGTGTGCCG